>NZ_CP092417.1:5517142-5821428 GCF_023716865.1 Endozoicomonas sp. SCSIO W0465 | reverse complement strand
AATCCTGAAGTTAATGGTCAAAATAATTATCAAAGTGTTTCACTAAGTATTGTTAACAAAGAAAGGGAGTTGATAATGAAAGCTTATAATGATAATTATTTTCCACTCAATATTGCCGAAAGCTACGAAAGCCTTGATAGCAATCACTCTGTCACTCCCTCTTTTGACTACCGAAAGGTATCAGAAGCCAGCAACCAATCAAGCAACAGTTTGATACCCGCTTCACAAACCACCTGGCCAACAGCAACGCAAAATGCTAAGTCTGTTACCACCCGATGTGCAAGAAAAAACACCCATGAGGAAAATCTACAAATAATGGAAGCAATTAAAAAGGGTAATTTTGAAGAACTGGAGAAATTTCATGAGGCTGGCCTGACTATTACCGCAACGATTAATATAACCTTCCCTTTTCTGTTTGATCCATTCTTCCATGCTGCGATGAATAATAATAAAGAGCTATTTAAATTTATGATTGAAAAAGCCGGAACACCAGAGGCAATTGATGATTTTGGTCAACTTGTATTAATGCTTATAGAAAACGATCAACTGGAATTTATTGAACTACTTGAACAGTTTAACTGGTTAAGTGATAGCTATGCTATTGACATTCATGACCGTCTTCGCTGTATCCCCATGATCAATATTGCCATAATCACAGATTCCCCAAAAACAATAGCATGGTTGCTGGATAAAAAAATTGATCCCACTATAAAAGCTCGACTTTAGAGTCTGTATAAAACGATAATTCGGTCAGCTTTTTATAGTGAAGCAAGCCGAAATCAGTGAACTGTTTTTCCAAGTTCGTTATTACTTCCGTTTTTTGCCTAAAAGCCTTTAGTTATGCTGCTTCTGAATTATCCGGTATTAACTGGTCGATCAGATCGCGAAAATTGAACTCATATTTTTGCTTATATCTGTTCCAGCCCTTGCGAATAGAGAACCTCGGAATAATTCCTGAAAGAGCAATTTTCATCATGCCTGCAGTGGTTGTATCCGGGCTTCTCCAGGGTATCCGAGAAATATTCAGACATGCCTGATTTTTACAAACGGTTAATAACTGCAATAATGCATAGCCTGCCATTTTCAAATGCATCCATCGAAGCAGTGTTCGCAATTTCTGCTGCCATAAATGGCAACAGCCAAAAGCATGTTTGAGTTGGTGAAACATTGGCTCTACCGGCCATCTCCGGGAATAGGCACGAAGCACCTCCAGTCCCTCAAGTTCCGGATTGGTCGAGATGAATATTCTGCTTTCGGTCAGACCTTTGTCATTTTCAAAGCGACTCCAGACGACGCGTACTTCACGACCTTTAAGGAATCTGGCGCGACAGATCAGGGTACGATAACGTATTTTGCGAAATTTGCCGTACATCCATACTGTTGCTTTTTCTTCCGGCAGTTTCTTAACCTGTTCTGTCGTCATCTTGATGCCGTACTTTTTTGGGCGCCCTCGCTTCTTTACGGTGGGTGCTGGCGGCAAAGCATAGAGGGCCCGATTTGAAGGTATCTGACCAACAACTTCTATGTTCATTTCCAGAGCTGGCTTTATCAGTGTCCAGTTCATATACCAGCAATCGGTTAGCAGGCGTAGCACTCGATCCTTCACTTCATTGCGTACCACCCTGAGCATGGCCACGGCAATTTTCAGTTTGCTGGTGTTACCTGAAGCTGGTGTCGGAAATGAGATCACCGGTATGGCGGTAAATACTTCATCTGCAGCCCGCTCAAATATGATGGCCAGGGAAACCCAACACTGCCCCCAGATGTACGTCGGCCGATTGCGTTTCTTGCTGTGTTGATGATGTGTACGACAAGCAGGGGCTTTGTCGGAAAACCGTTCGATTACCCAGTCATCAAGCCCCAGGACCACAGGTTGATTCTCAGGAGCTTTGGAGCAGACCAGACGGATCAAGTGGCGTGCCAAGTTCTTCCATTGCCACTTGCCCTGAGATAGCCAGTGGTGGTAGCTGCTCCACACACAATGAAAATCAATTGTTAACAACGCCTGTGTAACAAAGCCGTCGGCTGAAAGCATGCAACCGAACAGCAGTTCGCAGAACGTTGGTACTGCAGTTGATGATAGCGCTCCAGCAAGAAAGGTTGTATATGAAGCGAGCTCCCTGAGGATTACTTGATGATCTGAAGTGAGCATGGCAACCATCTCGAATTTCGTCATTGGGGATGGTTGCTTTTAGCAGATTATGCGCCGGAACTATTGTGCTCTTAAAACTCTAAAGTCGAGTATAAAAGCCAAGCATCTCTATGAGCGTGATTATCCTTCATGGTGGACGCATAATGCCTTTGATCTGGCAATTGATAAAAAAGACTTGATATTGCTACATGAGTTAATGATCAAATTTGCCAAGGCCAATGGCAATTATATACCGCTTAAGGAGACATTATGGCTTAAAAAAATTATGATTTGTAGTAAGATGGACAGTATCGAATTGATTCTCAATGGGTTGAAAAAAATTCAGAATTTCTCCGAGATAGCAAAATTTCTGGCAGAAGAAGCATACAAAAAGAATAAAATTGATTTTGTGGAGCTGCTGATCTGTCAATATGGTAATGAACTTTTGTAACTGTTCAGCACCCCCACATAAATCTGGAATTTTCTGATTTTTATACCATCCTCTTAAGCACCATTTTTCCACAATATTCGCCAGCATGATTCCAGAACTACCCGCAACTATGTCGGCTGAGATTCTCTTGAAAGAGAATGCAGAGCTGCGGATGAGAGTTGCCTGTCTGGAAGAGCGATGTCGAGAATTGGAAGAAAAGGTTGGCAAGAACAGTCAAAACAGCAGCAAGCCGCCATCGTCTGATGGTTATCAAAAACCTTGTAAAAACAGTAATTCTCCAGATCATTCTGACGACCTTTCCGCAGATAAAGGTACCGATCCATCGGATGAAAACCCAATCCTAAAAGTCTGAGACAGTCTTCTGGTAATAAAGCCGGTGGAAAGAAAGGGCATCAGGGCACTTGTCTTAAACAGGTCGATATCCCTGACTATATTGAGTACCTTCCGGTTAAAGAATGCAATAAATGTCAGGCGTCTCTTCTTGATAGTGAGCCGGTCAAATATATTGAACGACAGGTGTTTGAACCAGGGAGACCGGGTGAATTTGAAGTAACGGCCCATAGAGCTGAAGTAAAAATCTGCACTTGTGGTTGTCGGAATCAGGCTGAATTCCCGGAAGGTGTTACCGCTGCCGCACAATATGGCTCAGCCACACAGGCTATGGCCGTCTATCTTAACCAATACCATTTCCTGCCTTTTAAGCGCGTGTCAGAGTATTTTAATACTCTCTATAAAATGAGTGTAAGTGCAGGCACTGTCGCCAATTTTGTGGCCAGAACCTATGAAAATCTGGCTTCTACTGAAGAGGTTATTCGTGACGCCTTGCGGGAATCGTCTGTTGCCGGAGCCGATGAAACGGGTATGCGGGCCGAGGGCTCTTTGCACTGGCTACACGTTATGCGGGATGAACAATGGACGCTCTACTACTTGTCTGAAAAGCGAGGTCGTGAGGCCATGGACACGATGGGCATACTGCTAACATTTGCAGGCGTTCTGGTTCATGATCATTGGAAATCCTATTTTGCATATGCGGCAACTCACGTACTTTGCAATGCCCATCACCTGAGGGAGCTTTTGGGTGTTGTTGATAGGGACAGCAATCAACTGGCGTTGCGATTGATGAAGCTACTGAGGCTTTCCTGGCATTACTGCAAGGGCTTTAAGACCATAGGTATGCTACAGATGCCAAGTGTTGTCTGTGAACGAATCGAGAAGATTTATGACCGGTTGCTTCAGCGGGCTCTAATGAAAGAAGTCGTCTATATGGAGAAGCAACGAGAGGAGCTTAAGCGCAAGAAAGTCAAGAATACTAAAGCTTACAATCTCTTCAAACGACTCACTGAGTTCAAGGCTGAGACACTGCGCTTCATGTCAGATTTTACCATTCCCTTCGATAACAATGGCAGTGAGCGGGATGTTCGAATGGCCAAGTTAAAGCAGAAAATCTCAGGCTGCTTCAGGAGTGCAGACGGTGGTTCTATGTTTGCACGGATTCGCAGCTATTTGTCGTCTGCCAGAAAACAGGGAATGGACATATATCAATCACTTCATAGAGCTGTTCGGAATTACTGTAATATGCCTTTGCTCAGTGCTGAATAGTTACCAGACAAGTAGTAGAGCGTCCATTGTTCATCCCGCATAACGTGTAGCCAGTGCAAAGAGCCCTCGGCCCGCATACCCGTTTCATCGGCTCCGGCAACAGACGATTCCCGCAAGGCGTCACGAATAACCTCTTCAGTAGAAGCCAGATTTTCATAGGTTCTGGCCACAAAATTGGCGACAGTGCCTGCACTTACACTCATTTTATAGAGAGTATTAAAATACTCTGACACGCGCTTAAAAGGCAGGAAATGGTATTGGTTAAGATAGACGGCCATAGCCTGTGTGGCTGAGCCATATTGTGCGGCAGCGGTAACACCTTCCGGGAATTCAGCCTGATTCCGACAACCACAAGTGCAGATTTTTACTTCACTCTATGGGCCGTTACTTCAAATTCACCCGGTCTCCCTGGTTCAAACACCTGTCGTTCAATATATTTGACCGGCTCACTATCAAGAAGAGACGCCTGACATTTATTGCATTCTTTAACCGGAAGGTACTCAATATAGTCAGGGATATCGACCTGTTTAAGACAAGTGCCCTGATGCCCTTTCTTTCCACCGGCTTTATTACCAGAAGACTGTCTCAGACTTTTAGGATTGGGTTTTTCATCCGATGGATCGGTACCTTTATCTGCGGAAAGGTCGTCAGAATGATCTGGAGAATTACTGTTTTTACAAGGTTTTTGATAACCATCAGACGATGGCGGCTTGCTGCTGTTTTGACTGTTCTTGCCAACCTTTTCTTCCAATTCTCGACATCGCTCTTCCAGACAGGCAACTCTCATCCGCAGCTCTGCATTCTCTTTCAAGAGAATCTCAGCCGACATAGTTGCGGGTAGTTCTGGAATCATGCTGGCGAATATTGTGGAAAAATGGTGCTTAAGAGGATGGTATAAAAATCAGAAAATTCCAGATTTATGTGGGGGTGCTGAACAGTTACGAACTTTTTAAAAATTGGAATATCTGGCAGCAACCACAAGAGAAGGTGTTTCAGTTTCTAGTAAAAATTTCTTCTTCATCTGAATCAAAAATCAGTGTTGACCATTTGCAAATACTGATCAAGGACAATGTGCCTGACTTGAAAATGATTTCCTGGTTGTTAGAAAATAGCTTCCAGCATCTGCAAAATGAACCATCATGTCTGGCATCGTCTAAGGTACGGGCTTCTGTTTTGCCGCTGATCAAAGCCTGTGTTAACCTCGGTGCTACTGCCAATGCTGAGTACATGCTTGCCTTTGCCATGGGTCAAGGTAATTTGGCATTGTTCGACAAATCATTAACCACTGTTATAGAGTCAGCACAAAGAGCAGATGCCTTAAAAAGATCTAAGGGACTGCTTCGGAGTGTTATGGGGCTTGTCAATTCACGGCGTGAAAAAGAAAAAACACCTTCCGCTGGCATACACAACAAGTCTTTTCAAGATTTAATCACCAGATTATGCAGTCGAGCCATAACATTTGAGTTTTCAGAGAATACATTAACAATGATCTTGTCCCTTGTTGATAGAGGAGCAGATGCTTACTGGGCTAAGTTCCCTTTAATGGTTGGTGGTAGTTTTAATAGCTGTAGATATTCAGGTATTAAACAGAAATACTGAAACGCTATTAAAATTAAATATCAGCCATTGCCAGCTAAGAAATCCACTGAGCAAGGTCTTTCACTGCTCTTCCCAAGCCCTATGCTCTGTTGGTTTTTCTCAAGTACCTATAATAAATCTAAGTACTTATTACTCCAAGGTATGAAGAAAAAAACAACGCCAACCACTAAAGGGAACATAGCCTGCTTACTGTATTTTAGACAGATTAATTGAAAAGAGATGTTTTGCTAAAAAAGTTTAGGCTCTTTTCGTATTGCAGACTGCTGATTTCATAAATCAGGCTGGAATCCTCCTGTGGCAGGGCTTGGCAATATTTAGCCAGCAGTTTCCTGAAGGCATTGTATATCAAGGCCTTTGGCCAATTTTCATTGCAGAGCAGTCTGTAACCCCCCCTGTGTCAGCATAGTTGTCGCCTCTCCTGAAATTAGAAATCTCAACAGGGGGCGGTCTATGAGTAATCAATGGCCCGCTATTCAGAAGAGTTCAAAGAGTCCATCATTCAGAAGATGATGCCACCCAATAATGTGCCAGTTTCGCAGTTGGTACGTGAGACTGGTATCTCTGATGTGACCCTGTACACTTGGCGAAAGAAAGCAGTATCTAAAGGAGTGCCTGTGCCGGGCGACGGAAAGAATCCAGATCAATGGACAACTGAAAACAAGTTAGCCGTAATCATTGAAACGGCTGCGTTAAATGAAGCAGAAATGGCTGAATACTGTCGTAAAAAAGGTCTGTTTGCTGAACAAATTCAGCAGTGGAAGGCTGCCTTTATTAACAGTGTTTCTGTCCAGCCTGAAAGTCAGTCAAAACAGCGTAAGGCGCTGTCTGACGAACACAAAAAAGATAAGAAAACCATCAAAAAGCTTGAGCGTGAACTCAATCGCAAGGACAAGGCGTTAGCAGAAACTGCTGCCTTGCTGGTACTCACAAAAAAGGCCCAAGAGATCTGGGGGGCGCCAGAGGACGATTAGTCTCTCTCCCGGATCGACAAAATGCTGTTAGCCTGATTAAACAGGCAGTTAAAGATGGGGCTCGTCAGTCAAAAGCCTGCAAAGCCCTTGGTCTTACAGAAAGAACTGTACAACGCTGGATGCAGGGTGATGACGTGCGCGCAGATAATCGCAAAAATGCTGACAGGCCAGAACCGGTTAACAAGTTTTCTGAAGCTGAGCGACAGGCGATTGTTGACGTCTGTAACAGCGAGCGGTTCAAAAGCCTTCCGCCCAGCCAGATTGTGCCCACATTGTTAGATGAAGGTCTCTATATGGGGTCTGAAAGGACATTTTACCGGGTGTTGGAGGAAACAGGGCCAACAGCATCATCGGGGCAGTGCTGCCAAGCCAAACAGGTATAAGCCAACGTCCTGGTGTGCTACCGGACCCAACCAGGTCTGGTCCTGGGATATTACCTATCTGCGCTCTCCGATACGGGGGCAGTTTTATTACCTGTACCTGGTGATAGACATCTTTAGTCGTATGATTGTTACATGGGAAATTCATGAAACCGAATCAGCTGAGCATGCATCAGAAATGATCACTAAAGCCTGTATCAAACAGGGAATTGCAGCCTTGGAGTGGCCACTGGTTCTGCACTCAGATAATGGTAGTCCCATGAAGGGTGGCACTATGCTGTCAACACTGCAGCGTCTTGGGGTCGTGAGCTCATTCAGTCGTCCCCGGGTCAGTGATGATAACCCCTTTTCCGAGGCCATATTCAGAACCCTGAAATACCGCCCTGGTTATCCGCGCACGCCATTTGCTGATCTTGAAGCAGCACGTAGCTGGGTGCATGGTTTTGCCCAATGGTACAACGAAGAGCACAAGCACAGTGGGCTGAAATTTCTGACACCCGGGCAAAGGCATCGTGGTGAAACCAAGGTGCTTATGGCTAACCGCAGAAAGGTTTATGAACAAGCCAAAGAACGTCACCCAGAGCGCTGGGGAAAGAGGTCAACAAGGAACTGGGATCTGGCTGATGAAGTCTGGTTGAATCCCGACAGACCTGCTGATGATCAACTAAGCAAAGCCGCTTAAGTTGAGGCGACAACTATGTTGACAAACACCGAACCCGAAAAGAGCCAAAGTTTATAGCAACGATTTAGTGTTAGCAGAAAGATTAATACAGAAAATCAATGAATCAGAAAACAGCCAGTATAAAGAAAATTTCCCATCGATACTTTCAAAAACTGTTCGAGCCAACTTAGGTGAATTAGGCAAACTGCTTACTCTATATGGTACAGATGTAACATCTATGGCAAAGGCATGAAGTGGCCTAAGTATTAAACACGTCGAGTTTTTGGAAAAAAAGCAGTACAAGATGACATAATACGGTTAGCTGGCTCAGGTGCAACAACAGAACTGGTTTTTTGTTGACAGGAATCAAACCACTGCCTCTTTTCTGAATTCAGAGATTATCACGACTAAAGGTCCAGTGCCGACAGAACGGTGTCAAACCCTCACAGCCTGGTTGTAGAAAAAAAAGTTATGAACCGGTAATTTTCAACATCAGCATCAGACCCGTTAAGCTATGGTTGTATCCAATCTATGGGCACTGTTGATCAATTCGACCGGTACACTCACCAAGGTGGCTAAGTTACCGTTAATGGTTGAATCAGCTAAACTCCCATAAAATCTACGTTGTAGGGGAGTGATATGCAATCTGAACTCTTCCAGAATTTTATTGATTCCATTTCAACATTAACCAGTGAACAGCGAGACATTCTTAACAACTCGCTCCTTAGTACTCAAATAGAGGTTACCGAGGTAGTAGAAACCACTGACTCTGAACCTGTTTACAGTGAATCTATACCCAATAACGATTGTTTACAGTGAATCTATACCCAATAACGATAATGCAACACCTGACGTAGAAAAGAGCATACTTGCCCAATTTGCCGAAAACCCCAGGTGCCCCAAATGCAAAAGCCATAGCGTTGGTCGCTGGGGCATACGAAATGGCCGACAGCGCTACCACTGCAAGACTTGCGACTCAACGTTTAACGCCTTTAGTGGAACGCCTTTGGCAAGGCTCAGGCACCCTGAAAAATGGAACAAGTACCTCGCAGGTATGACTCACTCTATGGTCTTGCGACCAGCTGCTGCTGAGAATGCCATTGACTTGAAAACTGCGTTCCGCTGGCGTCACCGCTTTCTTGAAGTGATTAATAATGATCAAGCAGAAGAGCTTTGTGGCATTACTGAGCTTGATGAAACATTTTTCCGTGAATCCTTCAAAGGGCAAAGAGAAGGCCTTCCACGGCCAACCCGAAAGCGGGTAATGATCCCAACAAAGCCCGAAAAGTCCCGGTAATGGTGGCTCGGGACCGTAATCGAAATACCGTTGACGGTGTATTAGAAAACGAAAGTGCTAATGAATTGTGCAGGCATTTAAATGGCCGCATATCGATACAGGCCACGGTCTGTGCGGATGCACACCTCGCTCACGAAAAACTTGCTGACAAGCTTGGATTTGTCTTCAAGGAGCTGGTGACATCAGCAGGTCAACATGTTGTTGAAGGCATCTACCACATCCAGACTGTAAATTCTTATCACAGTCATTTAAAACGCTGGATTGGCGGCGTATTCCAAGGGGTTGCAACTCGTTACCTTCCCCATTATCTGGCCTGGAGGCGAGAACTGACGGCAGCAAAAAAATTAACTGTTGGCCGGTTGATCAGCAGAATTACTGAACATTGGTGCTTCCAACCATTAACGGTAACTTAGCCCACCAAGGTTGTATTGATCCTTTTGCACGTGAGCAGGACGACCTGATAATTTGCCTTGATTAAACTCAACATTCCTGAATTTGACTAAGTAGTTGATAATTTGCTTTCGGATAAATTGACTGAACGATTATTTAGTATTTGCAAACGAAATCATATGACTCTCTCCAAATGAAGCGAACACTCGTTCAACTTCCTTTTCAAATTCCGTGAAACTCTTGATTGACAATAGATTGAGCCATTCATACTTTACTTTCCTCCACAGGATCTCAATCAGATTGAGTTCAGGTGAATATGTTGGAAGAAAGCAGATCAGTAACTTTTTCTCAAGAGTCCAGTCAGCGATTCTGTCACGAAACTTTTTGCTGGTATGAATACTGGCATTGTCCACCATAACTACGGTGTAGCGGTCATTTGAACTGTATTTTTCATCCTCCATTTTCTCTGCGAAGTCGTCAAAGGCTGCAATCACTGTATCACTATTCACAGAGCCCACAACAGGGTAATGAAACAGCTCACAGCTCCGATTCATAAAGCCCAGCACGTTGATGCGCTTACTTTTGACTGATGGAATTCTGAGCTGCTTTCCTTTTTCCTGCCAGCCATATGGCACACAAGGTTCTTGAGTAAATCCGGACTCATCAAAATAAAACAAGTTTATTAACCCTTTGCGCTCAGCTTCCTGGGCGTCTTTCAGTGCAGTTTTACAACGCTGGAAATGCTCTTCGTCCCGTTTATGTTTGCACGATTTACGGAGTCTTTTGTAAACCAGTCCTAACTTTTTTACGATGTTGGCCAGAGTAAGTTTTGATGAGGATTTACCGGTCTCATCCTCAATTTTGGATTTTACATACGATAAACGACGAGGCTCTTCTGCTACTAACTCTTTTATGCGTTGCACTTCAGATTCATCATATATGCAAGATCTTCCACCACCATGTTTCTTATACAATGCACGAATACCATAGTCCTCCCAATCATCAATCCATTGGGAAACGGTCTGATATTTAATCTCAAGGATTTCTGCAATTTGCTCAAGGGTAAAGCCTCGATTACTCAATAGAAGACCATGAGCTCTTTCCCTGATACACCTCAGAGGGCCGTAGTGCTTGGCGTATTTCAAAGTTAATACAACAGCTTCATCAGTGATATTGACATACTTCATAGGTTGGGGACGTTTTAGTTCAAGACCCACTTATAATAGATTAAGGATCTCTTTCTTTGTCTGCCTGATAGTACGATCAAAATATCCATAAGCAAACTTTTAACTACTTATTACCGGTGTCCGGGAGCTCATGTCACTAATCCCAAACGTGGCAAAATACTGGCCGCCACCACGTTCCGGACGGTTATTTGCACCGATATAAATAGAGGCATTTACCACATTCCTATCATCGATCCATACCTTCACCTGCCCCTTGGTTGCCGCTGGGCCTGAATAGTTACTAACTCAAGTTACGCACCTTGCTGAAAATCAGCCATTATTGGTGGCATGAAAAATGATCTCATAGAACTTTATTCTGACTACCTGTTGTCGTCGTCTGGGAAGACCACTGCAACGGGAGTGTCAGAGCTTTTGGATAATGTCTACAGTCATGACCAATTCACCCGATTGCTTTCAAACAATGAGTTTACCAGTCGTGACTTATGGCTTTACGTTAAACCCGTCGTGCGACAGGTTGAGTGCAGTGATGGGGTTTTGATCTTTGACGATACGATTCAGGAAAAGCAGTTCAGCAAAGAGAATGCCCTGAACACCTGGCATTTTGATCATACAAAAAATCGCACCGTGAAAGGTATAAATCTGCTCAATGCACACTACCATGCCGGAGATGCGTCGATTCCTGTCGCCTATAAATTGATCGAGAAAACCATCCTGTACACCGACTTGAAGACAAAAAAGGTAAGACGATATGCAGAGCAAACCAAAAATGAAATGATGCGGGAGATGCTGATGATTTGCTGCCATAACCAGCTTATGTTCCGCTATGTCCTTGCAGATAGCTGGTTTTGCTCAAACGACAATATGATGTTTATTCGACACGACTGTAATAAACATTTCCTGATGGCGATGAAGTCAAACCGCAAGGTATCCCTCAGTCTGGACGACAAATTACAAGGCCGTTCACAGCGTATAGATACTGTTGATTTTTCAGAAGATAAGCCTGTACAAGGGTGGATAGCAGGTGTCGATTTCCCTGTTCTGCTATACCGTCAGGTCTTTAAAAACAAAGACGGAAGCACAGGCATTCTCTATCTGGTTTGCAGCGATCTTGACTGTGATGCCGAGACTCTCAAGGCAATCTACGAGAAACGGTGGAAAGTCGAGGTCTTCCATAAAACGCTGAAATCGAATGCGTCAATGGCCAAGTCACCGGCGCATACTGTGAGAACACAGAGTAATCATATCTTTCTTTCAATTTACTCAGCCTTCAGGTTGGAAGTATTGTCATTGAAAGTAAATCTGAATCACTTTCAGCTCAGAGCCAAAATCTATATGGCAGGGCTGAAAGCTTCGTTGGGGCAGCTGAGAGAGCTGTTAGCTGCGTAACTTCAGTTACTAAAATCAATCTCATATTTCACATTGGCAAAGTCTGGCTGATAATTTGGGTCATGAAAATTGGAGAGCGGCATATGGTAAAGGTAAGCTGCACTGCTCTTGTCATCACAGCACCTGACCATTCGAAACGCCAACTCCTCGCTCCTGCCCCCCCTAAAACTGGGTAAGTCACATTCTGTGTCTGCAAACCTGGCAAAATCAGACCGCCCTGTAATCGTTAAATAAGGGAGGTTATCTTTTTGCGCAATAGCGATGGAAAAAGGTGGTTTGCCTTCCTGCTCAAATTGCATTCTGTCGTCTATTAAATGCTCATAGGTTTCTTTACTGGCTTGCTGCGATAATGTGTGAATGGCGTCGGTATTGTCGCGATACAACAAACGGTCAGGTGTACTGTGGATTTGAAAAATAGTTGCCGGACCTGGCTTCTTGATATGGATGTCCATTGAGCCGGAAATGGTTTCACCCGCAGGAACTGCTTTTGGACAACTATCGAGAAACAGGCCGTTGGCAATCTTTGCCCGTGTGTTCACCAAATTACTCCGTCCCAGAGAGTCTTCCGTATGAAAACAAGTGGTCAGTTCAGCACTGGGGGGAGGGGGTGCTTCCGGACACCATACTGGCTGCCTACTGTTACTATGGCTATTGACGGTTGCTTTCGAGTTGTCAGAACTGGATATACAACCTTTCGGTGTAGGCAAGCCATTCACATTATTATGTGTTACGCCACCCAGATGAAATCGAAAACTCGTGGTCGGTTCTGAATGACGCGGAAAGGTTAGCCGCTCTTGCACTGCATTGAGCTGTTTCCCGGTACCTTTGCCCGGGGTTCTGGCAAATTCCCCGCTTTTTGTTGTTTCATTTTGATTCAATGCCCGGTTAAAGTCATCAGGGACAGGCACCGGCTCCCAACCAGTCCCGGTTGGCCTGGTCTTCGACCCGGCGGCGTCTGCATTTGCCATATCAAAGGCGAAGGCGCTGGAATTACTCGATTTTAACGAACTGACAAGTTGTCGGTGTGCCGCCTCACCGTCATCCCGGGCAATTTCTTCAAGCATCTGTGCTTTGGCAGAATCAGTCGCTGCTAGAGTCGGGCCTACAGAGCCTGTTGTTGGCCTGACTCTTGATCACATCTCTCCAGCGCTGAACTGCCGGGCTATCTGCCAGGTTTTTACCCGATCCTGCAATTTCGCCCAGCCTTCCCATACCACTAACCAGCCGGGCTGCCCTGTATGCTTTGAATCACCCCAACCACCAAGCCGAGCAATCGTTTGAAGCAGCCAAGTGACTGTTGGCGGCTTATCGGGCAACGCTTTTTTTTCATAGGTTAGCCAGAGAACCTGCCATTCATCATCACTGACCACCTCATTCGCGAGTGTTTTTTCACTCCAAAGCTTTCTGTCTTTGTGCTGCCTGTCATTCGGTAACATTAATGCTTCACGGATTTGCATTAGTCTGACAGCGACAAACATTAATATGACCGCAAGTCGTTCAATGTTATCCGGAGATTGCAGACGAAGCCTTTCTATCCTGCTCCCGATTTCCAAGCCTTATGGAACTCTTCTATTCGCCATCGGAGCTCGTAAAATCGAATGATAGAGCGACAGTCTTCGAATGTTTCAATATCTTCAGTTGTCAATAGTACCCAGTGCAAACGGTCTTCGGAGTCATTGCCAATCTCTTCAGCCGACACAATATTCATAGTTACCGATTCCGGCCTGCCGCCTGGCCTTTGCGGCGCCTGTATTGTCATCTTCTTTCTTTTGACCTGCAGCGTTGCCTTTCGCTTCTTTCTACCTCCTTTTTGAGGAACCACTATCGTATATTTCCCCAACACTTCAGTCTGAAGTCTGAGCTAAGGAATCAAATAAGGCTCTATTTGATTTCCGAACTGCTCTGCAGTGAAAATTGGATGTGGACCACGCAATGTAAGGCTTGAGGGCAAATTGCCGAGCAAAGCTCTGAGAGCCTTTAATGATAAGTGCTTCAGCCAGGTTCAATCTGGGAACAGTCTGTAATCCAATAAGAGCCTCAAATAATAAGAGTTCGCCATCCACCAGGATTCTGTTTTGTGTAGCTCTTACAACAAACCGCTGTCGGTTATCCAGTTTGTAGTGCATATATTCGTATATATCCGCCTCCCGGTCGCAAACACTGATGATGTCAGGCATTTTACCCCCCATCCTTTGTTCTGTGTTTTCAGAGGCTCTTTGCCACTTAAAGCTTTCCTTTCCCTCGTAAGGTAGCTGACGACGTTGGTTCTTTTTCCCCCGCTGAACGTCCTCTCTAACCCATCGTTCTTGATCAATAAGCCCAATGCTTCGCTCTGTATCCGCATCAACCAAGAAGACAGAGTGGACGTGGAATCCTCTGGTTTTAGAGCCTTCAGGACCTCCAAGATCACCAAGCTCGGATCTGACAGCATGTTTATAACCCAGGGTTGTTGTATCTTCGAGAGCCAGAAGTAGGCGAGACTGTCTCGCTATTTTGGCAGTTGCCTGAAAGCCTGCCTCAGCTATTGCTTCAGGCTTTACGGCCTCATTCTCAATCAGCCGGTAAGCTCCAGTTACCAGTGCGGTATAACCTTCGCATGAAGATGACAAAGAATTACCGGTATGAGCTGAAAGCTCGGCAGCAACTTTGACAAGTCGTTTTGTACGTCGAGTATCGCCCAAATCAGCACATCCAAAAGTTAGTTCTGACCATGGTTTAGGAGAAAGTGGAAGCATGACCTGTTTTATCAGTGAGAAATGATAGAACAAGGTAGCTATTTGTGATCAAGAGACAGGCTTTGGGCAGGATACGGGTGAAGGCTTTTTGTGCCTGCAGCAGTATCTCTTCCCGATGTGCCACAAACAGAATCCTTTTGGCCTTGAACTGTCGGATATCAAAGGCGGCCAGCCAGGTCTTGCCCAGCCCTGTGGCCAGTACCACCAGTCCACGCTGATAGCCGGACAGTCGACTGTTATGAAGGGCTTGCAGGGCTTCGATCTGAATATTGCTGGGTGTTGGGGCTTCGATGAATGCCTCAGGATCAACGGCTATCAGCTGTTGTTTCTTGCGCCTGCTAATGTAACTGTCGATCCATGTATGGCTAAGCGGGCTAACCTGTGGGTGGTGAAAGATATCATGGAACTGCTGGCGGATATTGGAAAACTGTCGTACATAAATATCGTCGTTTGTTCCACGGCAGCTAAGCTTCAGGTTCCACTCATGGCCGGTTACCAGGGCCGCTTTGCTGATATTGCTGGAGCCAACAAAGGCAGATCCCTCAAGCCATTGTCCGTTATCCATATGAACGAAGATATAGGACTTCATATGGAAGCTTTGCTGACCATCGCACTGGTAGATTCGTATATCCGCATTTCGTTCCCGGAGTAACATCAGTTCCCGCAGAGCCTGTGGGTCAGTTTCATCCAGATAGTCCGATGTGAGCACTTTCAGGGTTGCTCCCCGTTCAACGGCATCAAACAGTGCACCGAAAAGCAGCTTCAAACCACTTACCCGGATAAACGCTACTGTGATGGCTATTTCCCTGGCGCGGTTTATGGCGTCAATCAGCTTGGGGAGCAGAGGGTCATTAATGCCACCAGTGGTTAGAAAGACTGAGCCGTTATCGTCGGGCGTTTTTGCATGAGGGGGTGTATGGTGATATAACGGCGTTGCTTCCATGTTTACTTAAATCCTGATTAGCAGGGCATTAAGCCATTGTTCATTGGCTCTGCCTGGCCGAAGGTCGGATGTTTGCCAGTGATGGCTCTTAGGGTAGACATTAAGCTCAAAAAAGGTTCGTTTCCGGCGGCAGAACCCACCTTGAACAGCCACAATAAAGCTTCGAAACCATTATCAATGGCTGAACAAGATGAGTACTGCAAATAGTAGATTAGTTGAAAAAAACTGTTGACCTGTTTCGACCGGTCAGAACTCCTAAGTATGGCGGAACAGCTTGGTTTTACTATACGACAGCGAGATATCCGTCCTTTGGATTTTATCCTCTCACTGATCGATGCCCTCGCTGGTGATGGAAACTGCGATACCCAGGCGGATCTACACCGTAAATTTAAGGGGCTTTTACAGGTTGGCGGATGAAAAGTGAGGGGTTGCAACAGAAATAGCCTTCAGAGGAAGATTGATTTGTAAGGATCAAAACTTCTGAAGGATCAGACATGTCTGCAACCCCATCACTTCGTCCTATGTTCGCATTTCCTGGCTGGGTAATCGAGCGAATTGATATTGACTGGAATATCAAACATGCCTTTGTCCATCTCCGTCGGGATGGCCGTATACAACACGTCAGATGTAGTAAGTGCGAAACACCTATGGGGCAGATGAAGACAAACGATCGAAGCGTTCAGGATCTGCCACTGGGGACTCTTCAGGTAAATCTTCTCTTCACTGCATTTCAAGGGCGTTGCTCTCGTTGCGGTAATATAGAAACAGTCACGCCTCCGGGGCTTGCACCTAAAGCTCAAGCAACAGAGCGACTTAAAAGGCATGTCAGCCATCTATGCCGCTATATGCCATGTGACAAGGTTCCTGAATTCATTGCTATCTCTGGCGGCACCGCTCGTCGCTGGGATAAAGAGATGCTCATGAAGATGCTGCCTGCACCCAAGCGGGATGGTATTCGCGCTCTTCTTATCGATGAAAAATCCATTGGTAAGGGGCATCATTTTTTAACCGTTGCTCTGAATGCTGATACCGGTGAAACGCTGTTCCTTGGTGAAGGAAAAAAGAAAGAAGTTCTGGATCGGTTCCTTTCCAGTCTGACAGAAGAACAAAAAGCAAGCATTGAATGCGTTGGTATTGACCGTGGTGGAAGCTATCAGGCTTCAGTGAGAGAGCATCTGCCAAACGCCGATATTGTATACGACAAGTTTCATATTATTGCCAATTACAACGATGTGATTGACCAAATCAGGCGCAGGGAGTGGCGACAGGCAGAAGAAGAGGACAAGCCGTTTATCAAAGGGCAACGCTTTAACCTGTTCAGAAATCCTGAGAATTTAACACCAAAAGGGCAAAGTAATCTGAAGGAGTTGTTAGCCATGAATGAGGATCTCAATCAGGCATATATCCTGAAAGATATGCTAAAACAGCTATGGACGTACAAATATAAAGCCTGTGCCAGAAAGTGCCTGGACAACTGGATAGCACTTGCCAAAGAAACAGGGATATCCGAGTTAAAGAAGTTCGCCAAGGGGTTAGACAGAGCTAGAGAAGGGTTACTGTCATACTGCCAGCATCGTATAACCAGCGCGAAAATCGAAGCCTTCAATGGGGTTATCAAACGGATCATCTATAAAGCATGCGGTTACAATGACCTTGATTACCTATATTTGAAAATTAGACAGGAGGCTCTGAAATGATCAGCCAACCTGTAAAAGCCCCAAATTTAACGAGTTGACGGGGCTGAATGTCTCTTATCGTTCTTGGGCAAATCAAGCTAAAAAGGACGCGCTGCCTACTCTTATCCTGTGGCTATGGGTGCAGTGTCTGGAAATATTTTCCCGCAAAGTCATGGCGTTTGATGAAGACAGTCCATTTTCAGAGTTTGAGCACATTCTGATTCAGGACGGTTCGTCACAAGCTGTCTATGATGCCCTGAAAGAAGCATTTCCCGGCAGGTTCTCAACGGTCAGTCCTGCTGCCGTCGAGCTTCATACGACAATGGATCTTCTCACCAACAACCTGGTGCGGGTGCAGCTGACTGAAGATACCCGTTCAGAAAGAGACTGTCTGCCACCACTGCCAACATCCATGGCCTATATCCTGATGCTAATGGATGCCGGTTATTTTGAGCTGGAACTCTTTGCCGCTATTGATGACAGGGAGGGTTCTTTTATCTGCAAGGCACCTCAGAGTATCAACCCGACGATACTCAGCGCGGTACGGGAGGATGGCAAGAATCTCAATCGCTACAAAGGACAAAAACTGAAGGATGTACTGTCTGGCTTCCCCAAAGACCAGTGCCTCGACCTGGATGTAGAATGGCCGGGATTCAAAGCCTGGCCATTCCGCTTGGTTGTCCGCTGGAATGACAAAAAACAGAAGTGGGTTTTCGTTGTGACCAACCTGAACCGGGTGGAGTTCACCTTGAGTGATGTGCTCCAGGCCTATCGTCTACGGTGGCAGATAGAGCTGATTTTCAAAGAGATCAAATCCTATTCAGGGTGGCATCGTTTTAACACCAAATCAGCGACACTGGTGTTTAGCCTGATTCTGATGTCCTTTGTGGTTGTGACGTTGAAAAGGTACCTTGCCCATGCTGCACAGGCGAACCTCTGTGAAAGTGGGAGCATTGAGGAAATCTCGACGCACAAGGTGATGAAAAGTGGGACTCACCTGTTTGGTAATGTGATTTCATCGTTGATAAATGCAGGAAAGTCATTGGTCTCATGCATTAAAAAGCTACTGGACTTCTGGGGAAATAATGCGAAACGAGAACACCCTGCACGGGATGGTTGTTCAGGGCGTACAAGATTAGGCTTCTGTGCAGTGGGTGGAGCTTAATGTCTACCTTAAGAGTGATGGCTTATCTTCAGTGGCGTATTGCTGAGAATATCTATAAGACCATAGTAGTTTAAATCAGTGAAACTCCGGCCATTACGGGTTAGCTGGTTATTTTCGCCCAGCTTAAACGAACAGTAGAAGATGCCATCCATTTTCAGGAACGAGGCCAGATGGGTGAAGGTATCGGAGAGTTCTGTGTAAGGAACATGCAGGAGCGAGGCACAGGCCCAGATACCATCAAACTGCTGTTCTGACCGGAAGTCTTTAAATAATGGTAACTATTCAGCACTGAGCAAAGGCATATTACAGTAATTCCGAACAGCTCTATGAAGTGATTGATATATGTCCATTCCCTGTTTTCTGGCAGACGACAAATAGCTGCGAATCCGTGCAAACATAGAACCACCGTCTGCACTCCTGAAGCAGCCTGAGATTTTCTGCTTTAACTTGGCCATTCGAACATCCCGCTCACTGCCATTGTTATCGAAGGGAATGGTAAAATCTGACATGAAGCGCAGTGTCTCAGCCTTGAACTCAGTGAGTCGTTTGAAGAGATTGTAAGCTTTAGTATTCTTGACTTTCTTGCGCTTAAGCTCCTCTCGTTGCTTCTCCATATAGACGACTTCTTTCATTAGAGCCCGCTGAAGCAACCGGTCATAAATCTTCTCGATTCGTTCACAGACAACACTTGGCATCTGTAGCATACCTATGGTCTTAAAGCCCTTGCAGTAATGCCAGGAAAGCCTCAGTAGCTTCATCAATCGCAACGCCAGTTGATTGCTGTCCCTATCAACAACACCCAAAAGCTCCCTCAGGTGATGGGCATTGCAAAGTACGTGAGTTGCCGCATATGCAAAATAGGATTTCCAATGATCATGAACCAGAACGCCTGCAAATGTTAGCAGTATGCCCATCGTGTCCATGGCCTCACGACCTCGCTTTTCAGACAAGTAGTAGAGCGTCCATTGTTCATCCCGCATAACGTGTAGCCAGTGCAAAGAGCCCTCGGCCCGCATACCCGTTTCATCGGCTCCGGCAACAGACGATTCCCGCAAGGCGTCACGAATAACCTCTTCAGTAGAAGCCAGATTTTCATAGGTTCTGGCCACAAAATTGGCGACAGTGCCTGCACTTACACTCATTTTATAGAGAGTATTAAAATACTCTGACACGCGCTTAAAAGGCAGGAAATGGTATTGGTTAAGATAGACGGCCATAGCCTGTGTGGCTGAGCCATATTGTGCGGCAGCGGTAACACCTTCCGGGAATTCAGCCTGATTCCGACAACCACAAGTGCAGATTTTTACTTCAGCTCTATGGGCCGTTACTTCAAATTCACCCGGTCTCCCTGGTTCAAACACCTGTCGTTCAATATATTTGACCGGCTCACTATCAAGAAGAGACGCCTGACATTTATTGCATTCTTTAACCGGAAGGTACTCAATATAGTCAGGGATATCGACCTGTTTAAGACAAGTGCCCTGATGCCCTTTCTTTCCACCGGCTTTATTACCAGAAGACTGTCTCAGACTTTTAGGATTGGGTTTTTCATCCGATGGATCGGTACCTTTATCTGCGGAAAGGTCGTCAGAATGATCTGGAGAATTACTGTTTTTACAAGGTTTTTGATAACCATCAGACGATGGCGGCTTGCTGCTGTTTTGACTGTTCTTGCCAACCTTTTCTTCCAATTCTCGACATCGCTCTTCCAGACAGGCAACTCTCATCCGCAGCTCTGCATTCGCAGCTCTGCATTCTCTTTCAAGAGAATCTCAGCCGACATAGTTGCGGGTAGTTCTGGAATCATGCTGGCGAATATTGTGGAAAAATGGTGCTTAAGAGGATGGTATAAAAATCAGAAAATTCCAGATTTATGTGGGGGTGCTGAACAGTTACGATGAAATAAACTAAGAGGTATCAATGGCTCATTACTGTAGGATTTGTGCCTGTAGCAAGCCAAATGAACAGTTTTCTGGTAAAGGGCATAAGAGCCATATCTGCAAAGAGTGCTCTAAGAAACCCAAAGACGAAAGATGTGCAATTGATCAGGAAAATGAAATATTTGTTTTTATGCGTCAGTCTACTATTTCTAGGAAGAATATAGCGCGTCTGCATAAACTGAAACTGTCGGCTAACCAGCGTGTCGCCGAGTTGGCTGCCATTACTTTAGCGGTTGCACTGGTTAAACCACACAAAAAGTGCAGGCTGAAGGTGTTGGCCAAAGAGCATAGAGAGCTGTTTATTAAAGCCAGTGAGTCTGGTCTTATTTATGCCCACCATTACTGATCATCCAGCAAGCTCTCTGGCATTATTGACCAAAGGCGCTTGAGGTTTGCTGAAGATCGTCGTTTTATCATGGATTTTCGCCCGGCTTGTCGTGTAGCCCTGGCTGAGCGACTTCTGATAGGCATCCCTTTTTTTTGAATCCCACTGGTCATGGTCTCTGTATCGTCGTGCTTTTACAGGTTATGAATATGATCCACCATCCCAAGATTTCAGTTCATATGCCCAACGATGCAATGATTACCCCTGGAATCCGGAGCCTTCATGATCAGTAAAGCAGACCAGGCAAAATCGGGGAAGATAACGACAGCTCACCGTGATAAGGTGAAAGTCAGGTCTATTACCCAAGCGGCAAAGTGGGGCTAATAACAACCGCAGTCAGAGCCGGGAGCGATTCCTATGATATCTCTGGTGATTCATGAGCCTGTTGGTGGGGCAGGCCGCTGTTGGATGGTCGGATGTATCAACAATAAAAACGACCCCGGTGATCTGGCCGACTGGCCTCCGTAAGAGGCCATTACCTGCAAAAAAAGTGATCCCGAAACACAATAACTATCTGGGGATAATATTGCCTCTTACCGGAAGTAATATGTTGATTGGTATGAGCTTTTTTAAGGCCTGAAGTTTTCATTTAGCAAGGATATCCGGTTACTTTGAATTAAATTTTCCGCTCATTAACATATGCCGTGGAATCCTTACCTTCCCAACGAGGCTTATGGAGTCTGAATCGGGTATCACGCTCCTCAAATGGTTTTGAGGAGTCTCCAAACTCCTCAACGAGGTTTGTGGAGCCTGAATCAGCGGTTCCACTCCTTAAAAGGCGTGAGAATTCAGAGCTATCCGCGTTGGAATACACTCTGACCTTCAGTAATTTATAACAGCTCTGCAAAACAAAGTACCGCAGGACGCCTTCCCCAAGCCGGTTTGATCTCCAATAAAATCCCGGCATCACGCAGTTGACGAAGTAAAGCCGGTGTGGTTTTGGGATGAATGCCGTACTTTTCTTCAAACTGTTGAATAATATCCGTGGTGCGAAAGATGGGGCGACTGAACAGTGCATCCAGTAAATGAACAGAATACTGGGAACGGGTAATGTGTTGAATTTGATGCTTCATATGTTCATACAGCCCCATGATGTTTCTCACCCGCGCACTGTTTTCCCTGGCCTGAAGGGTGATTGCTCGCAAAAAGAAAGCAATCCACCCATTCCAGTCTCCTTCTGAAGAGATCGCCTGGAGACGCTGGTAATATTCGTCACGCTGGGCTTCCAGGTATTCGCTCAGGTAGAACATAGGCTCGGAGAGAATTTTTTTCTGGTACAGGAATAGTGGGATCAGGATGCGTCCAATCCGGCCATTACCATCCTTGAATGGATGCAACAGTTCGAATTGCCCGTGTACCACGGCGACCTGAAGAAGAAAGTCGCAGTCATCATAATCGATATAACGTTCCCAGGACTCAAGGTGCTCCATTAATCGCAGCGGTGAGGGAGGCACAAATGTCGCCTGTTCCATGGAGCAACCCGCCCGGCCAATCCAGTTCTGATCGTTGCGAAATTCACCGGGAGATTTATTCTGACCCCGAACGCTGTTGAGCAGTATGCTGTGCAACTCACGAATCAGGCTTAAACGGATGGGATAAGCTTTCAGGTGTTCACTGGCCTGAAACAGGGCAGAGCGGTAGTTTGAAATTTCCTGGATATCCTTGAATTTCTCGCCTTCTTTCTCCAGCCCTGCCTCCTGCTCCAGTACCTCATCAATGGTGGCCTGAGTACCCTCAATCTTGGAAGAGAGTACGGCCTCTTGAGTGGTCAGTGGCGAGAGCATCACCGCAGGGTTTGGTATCCCTTGTAGCAAACCATCGTACCGGGCAAGCTCAGCGTTTGCCTCGCCGACCAGGCTAAACAAGGCGCGAAAGTCAATATTCTCCAGGGGCAGCGTATCTGGCTGATCAGGGGGCATCCTGTTGGTATCCTGAGCCAATATTATAGGTTTGATTGTAGCGCGGCATGGGTGTGTATGATACGGGGTGACGTACGGGTACCCGGATAGCATATCTGGCCATGTCGACGGATTAAGCGTTCTATAAATTTCAGAACGATTAGAGGATTGCCGCAGGAAAAAATTTGCCTACCCCTTCTTGTTGGTTACGAGTTGTGCACTGGGTGGATTGTAAAATGCGATTTGTAATGCCAGGAAGCATGAAGCAAACGCTTCGCAGGTATGGGCGATGATCAGAGAAAATATCTTTCAGTGTTGAACACTGTCGTTTAGATGACCACTTTCGCTGGGTAACCAGAAGGTATTTTCATTAAGGCTCTTTTCGAATTCCGAACTGCTGAACTATCCTTGGTGGATATAATTAGCCATCGCCAGCTGTAGTGGTCAAGTAAAAATGGACACCTGATTAAGCCGCTTTCCTGAGTTCTTGTTGTTCAAAGTCCACAGGGCTCATGTAACCAAGATAAGAGTGAAGTCTGCGGTTGTTGTAGAACAAAATATAATCAACAACTGTCGCCTCAACATCTGCCCTTGTTTCGAAAATATAATGGTCAGTCCTTTCTCGTTTCATACTGCCAAAAAATCGCTCCGTTACCGCATTATCCCAGCAATTTCCCTTACGACTCATACTGCATATCATGCCGTATTCCCTGAGCTGAGCCTGATAGTCCAGCGAGGCGTACTGGCTTCCCTGATCTGAGTGGTGAAGCACTCCCGAACCAGGCTTACGACTCCACCACGCCATTCTCAAGGCTTCCAGCGGCAGCTCTGTGGTCATACGCTTGTCCATTGACCAGCCTACTATCTTCCGGGAATAGAGATCCATAACCACTGCCAGATACAGCCAGCCTTCGCGAGTCCATAGATAAGTGATATCAGTCGTATAGACCCTGTTTGCCTCTGTGACAGCAAACTCCCTGTTCAGAAGATTTTCTGCTACCGGAAGCTTATGCTTGCTATTCGTCGTCACCTTGAATTTTTTTGCATACTTCACAACCAGTCCCAAGCGCTTCATCAGTGTTGCTGCTTGATAGCGGCCAATATTGTAACCCTTGCCTTGCAGGGCTTTTGCCATTCTCCGGCTGCCATATGAGCGATCGGAGTCGATAAAAATTTGTTGTGCATCAGAATCCAGGCGGAACTGCTTGGCCAGAGAGTCCTTCTGATGTTCCTGTTGATTCTGCCAGCGATAAAAGCCACTGCGCCCAACCTGCATTACTTTACAGAGCACCTGCACCGGATAGGCCTCCTTCTCCTGTTGTATAAATGCAAATCTTACAACAGGTCTTTCGCGAAGAAGGCCGTCGCCTTTTTTAATATTTCCTGTTCCATTTTCAACTGGCGGTTTTCAGCTTCCAGCTCTTTTATTCGCTGCTGATCAGGCGTCAAAGCTTGCTGCCCTTTGCCTGGAAAAGACATTTCCTTTTTTTCATCCTGTTCCCGTATCCAGCGTCTCAGGTTGCCATCATTGATACCAAGACTTCTGGCAACCTCTGTTACAGCCTGCTTCTGCTCCACTACCATGGCAATGGCTTTACGCTTGAATTCCGGAGAATAATTTTTACGCTGCTTTGTCACTTTCTACCTCGTCACTAACTGCACTATTGTGCTTAACGAGGTGTCCTAAGTCATTAAACCACTTCAGTATCAGGCGAAGAGCTGGAAAGGGCTGGATACACGTGTCATATATAAGGCTGAAGTGAACCAGATGGGTGATAACCCTCGCTTTGTTGTAACCTCCATCAAGAATGCCTCGGCCCGGTGCATTTATGAGCAGTTCTATTGTCCCAGAGGACAGGATGAAAACTACATCAAACACCTGAAAAATGATCTGTCCTGTGATCGGACATCGGATATGAGCTTTCGGGCGAATGCATTGCGTATGTACTACGCCTGTGCCGCGTACGTTCTGCATTACGAAATGAGAACCACTGTATTGAAGGATACAGAGATGCAGAGGGCTCAGCCTTCAACAGTGATCGCCAAGCTGTTCAAAATTGCCGTTAAGGTGGTGGAGTATAAAGACCGAGTTAAGTTACATCTGCCCAGCAGTAACCCAATGAAAGTGTTGCTACAACGAGTGACGGAAGCTTTTGCTGCCATTCCAGTTCTCAGACCGGGATAACAGACACAGCATTTCGGTTGGGGAGGCGTTTTATTGGATCAGCTGAAGGAGGTTGAGGGTTCGGTGCGCCTGGTGTCAGGTAAATCGTTATGTTTTTTGACATAAAGCCATGGCGGGACGCAATATCAATGCAGAAAAATACGCTGCTACGATTTGGCAGGCCATGTTTGTTCAAAAAAACATCAGCCGTTCGAGTTGTAGCAGCGTTTATGAAACATTCGGGTTAGGCGCTATTGTTGCAATTCTTGAGCATGACCATGTAGGTTGAATAAAACTACGATCCAGAATATAAGGAATGTATTTATAGTACTTAATCTTAAGGTAGACATTAAGCTCCACCCACTGCACAGAAGCCTAATCTTGTACGCCCTGAACAACCATCCCGTGCAGGGTGTTCTCGTTTCGCATTATTTCCCCAGAAGTCCAGTAGCTTTTTAATGCATGAGACCAATGACTTTCCTGCATTCATCAACGATGAAATCACATTACCAAACAGGTGAGTCCCACTTTTCATCACCTTGTGCGTCGAGATTTCCTCAATGCTCCCACTTTCACAGAGGTTCGCCTGTGCAGCATGGGCAAGGTACCTTTTCAACGTCACAACCACAAAGGACATCAGAATCAGGCTAAACACCAGTGTCGCTGATTTGGTGTTAAAACGATGCCACCCTGAATAGGATTTGATCTCTTTGAAAATCAGCTCTATCTGCCACCGTAGACGATAGGCCTGGAGCACATCACTCAAGGTGAACTCCACCCGGTTCAGGTTGGTCACAACGAAAACCCACTTCTGTTTTTTGTCATTCCAGCGGACAACCAAGCGGAATGGCCAGGCTTTGAATCCCGGCCATTCTACATCCAGGTCGAGGCACTGGTCTTTGGGGAAGCCAGACAGTACATCCTTCAGTTTTTGTCCTTTGTAGCGATTGAGATTCTTGCCATCCTCCCGTACCGCGCTGAGTATCGTCGGGTTGATACTCTGAGGTGCCTTGCAGATAAAAGAACCCTCCCTGTCATCAATAGCGGCAAAGAGTTCCAGCTCAAAATAACCGGCATCCATTAGCATCAGGATATAGGCCATGGATGTTGGCAGTGGTGGCAGACAGTCTCTTTCTGAACGGGTATCTTCAGTCAGCTGCACCCGCACCAGGTTGTTGGTGAGAAGATCCATTGTCGTATGAAGCTCGACGGCAGCAGGACTGACCGTTGAGAACCTGCCGGGAAATGCTTCTTTCAGGGCATCATAGACAGCTTGTGACGAACCGTCCTGAATCAGAATGTGCTCAAACTCTGAAAATGGACTGTCTTCATCAAACGCCATGACTTTGCGGGAAAATATTTCCAGACACTGCACCCATAGCCACAGGATAAGAGTAGGCAGCGCGTCCTTTTTAGCTTGATTTGCCCAAGAACGATAAGAGACATTCAGCCCCGTCAACTCGTTAAATTTACGGTGTAGATCCGCCTGGGTATCGCAGTTTCCATCACCAGCGAGGGCATCGATCAGTGAGAGGATAAAATCCAAAGGACGGATATCTCGCTGTCGTATAGTAAAACCAAGCTGTTCCGCCATACTTAGGAGTTCTGACCGGTCGAAACAGGTCAACAGTTTTTTTCAACTAATCTACTATTTGCAGTACTCATCTTGTTCAGCCATTGATAATGGTTTCGAAGCTTTATTGTGGCTGTTCAAGGTGGGTTCTGCCGCCGGAAACGAACCTTTTTTGAGCTTAATGTCTACCCTAAGAGTACTTAATAATTACACACTGTAACCGTCATTCAGCACTCAATCTGAGAATTTCCCTACACCGGCTAAAATGTAAAAAATTCTCAGAATGAACATGTCCAATGCATCCTCATCAGTTCCACATTCAACGTATCGATCATATGGGTTTGGTTGCCGGTATGTGCAAAGAACTCGGTATCTCTAATCATCTGGATTCCCTGGTTCCTAACCAATCTGAACACCGGAATATTTCCTTTGGCGAAACCGTAGTATCAATGCTGCTTAACGGCCTTGGGTTCACTGCCCGCACGCTTCATATGTTCCCGGAGTTTCATGCTGATAAACCGCTGGATAAACTCATCAGGCCCGGTATTAAACCCGAACACATTAACGACAGTGTACTCGGCAGAGCCCTGGATCAGCTTTTTGAACTGGATGTAAGTGAGGTCTATTTATCGCTGGCTGTCAAGGCAGTGAATGTCTTAAAACTGCCGTGCAAGGCTCTGAACCTTGACTCAACAAGCTTGCATGTGGACGGCGTTTATAACAGCGAATCTGACGTCGACGAAGAAGATATGCACTGTATCAAACTCTGTCGTGGATACAGCAGGGATCATCGACCCGAGCTCAACCAGGCAATACTGCTGATGATGACGGAAAATCAGGCCGGTATTCCCGTTTTTATGAAAGCGTCCAGTGGCAACGTAAACGACAATAAAAACTTTAAAAAAGTCATCAGCAGCCATTTGAAATCCTACCGGGAAGCCCTGAATAATCGCTACCTGATTGGTGATGCAGCACTTTATACAACAGATAACGTACAGATACTTCATCAGCAGGGCCAGCAATTTATCACCCGGGTTCCGTCAAAAATCAAAGAAGCCAGAGAACTGATTGACAGTGTCGCTTCTTGTGAAATGACACCAGTGGAGGGTGCTGAGGGCTATGAGAGTCATGAAATGCTGTCAGATCATGCGGGTGTCTCCCAGCGCTGGATTCTGGTCCGCAGCGAGCAGGCTCGAAAGAGCGAACAAAAAACACTGCTGAAAAAAATGCTAAAGAAGTCTGAGAAAGAAGCAGAAGCGCTGACCAGTAAACTGGCCAAAAAAGCCTTCAAGTGTGAAACCGACGCATTGCGTGCGTTCGATGAATGGCAGTCAAAAACTATTTATTGTCAGGCGGAACCTGTCATTACTGAGAAACCCTGCTATACCAAGGTAGGTCGTCCGGAGAAAGGCTCTAAACCGGACAGTATTGAATATTATGTGAGCGGATATCCTTGGGTATCCGTTGACTGTCGCAAAGATGCAGAGTGTTCTCTGGGTTGCTTTGTGCTGGCGACGAATGATCTGGACGACAGTCGGCTGAGTACAGCAGAAGTGCTAAGTACTTACAAATCACGTAACTGTTCAGCACCCCCACATAAATCTGGAATTTTCTGATTTTTATACCATCCTCTTAAGCACCATTTTTCCACAATATTCGCCAGCATGATTCCAGAACTACCCGCAACTATGTCGGCTGAGATTCTCTTGAAAGAGAATGCAGAGCTGCGGATGAGAGTTGCCTGTCTGGAAGAGCGATGTCGAGAATTGGAAGAAAAGGTTGGCAAGAACAGTCAAAACAGCAGCAAGCCGCCATCGTCTGATGGTTATCAAAAACCTTGTAAAAACAGTAATTCTCCAGATCATTCTGACGACCTTTCCGCAGATAAAGGTACCGATCCATCGGATGAAAAACCCAATCCTAAAAGTCTGAGACAGTCTTCTGGTAATAAAGCCGGTGGAAAGAAAGGGCATCAGGGCACTTGTCTTAAACAGGTCGATATCCCTGACTATATTGAGTACCTTCCAGTTAAAGAATGCAATAAATGTCAGGCGTCTCTTCTTGATAGTGAGCCGGTCAAATATATTGAACGACAGGTGTTTGAACCAGGGAGACCGGGTGAATTTGAAGTAACGGCCCATAGAGCTGAAGTAAAAATCTGCACTTGTGGTTGTCGGAATCAGGCTGAATTCCCGGAAGGTGTTACCGCTGCCGCACAATATGGCTCAGCCACACAGGCTATGGCCGTCTATCTTAACCAATACCATTTCCTGCCTTTTAAGCGCGTGTCAGAGTATTTTAATACTCTCTAAAAATGAGTGTAAGTGCAGGCACTGTCGCCAATTTTGTGGCCAGAACCTATGAAAATCTGGCTTCTACTGAAGAGGTTATTCGTGACGCCTTGCGGGAATCGTCTGTTGCCGGAGCCGATGAAACGGGTATGCGGGCCGAGGGCTCTTTGCACTGGCTACACGTTATGCGGGATGAACAATGGACGCTCTACTACTTGTCTGAAAAGCGAGGTCGTGAGGCCATGGACACGATGGGCATACTGCTAACATTTGCAGGCGTTCTGGTTCATGATCATTGGAAATCCTATTTTGCATATGCGGCAACTCACGTACTTTGCAATGCCCATCACCTGAGGGAGCTTTTGGGTGTTGTTGATAGGGACAGCAATCAACTGGCGTTGCGATTGATGAAGCTACTGAGGCTTTCCTGGCATTACTGCAAGGGCTTTAAGACCATAGGTATGCTACAGATGCCAAGTGTTGTCTGTGAACGAATCGAGAAGATTTATGACCGGTTGCTTCAGCGGGCTCTAATGAAAGAAGTCGTCTATATGGAGAAGCAACGAGAGGAGCTTAAGCGCAAGAAAGTCAAGAATACTAAAGCTTACAATCTCTTCAAACGACTCACTGAGTTCAAGGCTGAGACACTGCGCTTCATGTCAGATTTTACCATTCCCTTCGATAACAATGGCAGTGAGCGGGATGTTCGAATGGCCAAGTTAAAGCAGAAAATCTCAGGCTGCTTCAGGAGTGCAGACGGTGGTTCTATGTTTGCACGGATTCGCAGCTATTTGTCGTCTGCCAGAAAACAGGGAATGGACATATATCAATCACTTCATAGAGCTGTTCGGAATTACTGTAATATGCCTTTGCTCAGTGCTGAATAGTTACCAAATCACAACAGTCAGTAGAGCGTGGCTTTCGGTTTTTGAAGAGCCCGGAGTTTCTGGTTTCTTCGCTGTTTTTAAAGAAACCGGAACGAATAGAAGTCTTGCTGATGGTGATGACGCTGTGTCTGTTAGTGTATGCGGCGATTCAGCATCGAATTAGGCATGAGCTAAAACGACAGAGTCGGTTTTTCCCGGACATGAAGCGGAAACCCTGCCAAAACCCGACAGCGCGTTGGGTGTTTTTCTGCTTTCAGGGTATCAACGTGCTATTGGTCGATGGACATGAAAAGCATGTGGTTGGATTACAAGAAAGGCAGTTGACTATTATTTCAATTCTTGGGCGACCGTATCAGGAAATTTATTCCTGATACGGGTGCTGAATGACGGATCAATGCGTAAATTACGGGAGATCTTTCGACTCCGGTTTGAGTGCCAGCTCAGCACCCGGCAAATATCCAGAAGCACTCGCGTCAGTGTCGGGGCGGTTAACAAATACCTTAACCGGTTTGAGGCTGTCGGCTTGTCCTGGCCACTGCCTGAGAGCATGGACGACACGGCTCTGATCAACAAACTGGCTCCAGCACCGGTTACCTGCCCTGAGCAGAATATGGTCGACCCCGACTGGCAGGAGGTTCATAAGGAGCTGAAGTCTAAGGGGATGACCAAGCAGCTGGTGTGGGAGGAGTACTGTGAGGCCTGCCCACACAATGCCTACAGTTACTCTCAGTTCTGTCACCGTTACCGGCAGTGGAATGACAAACAGAAGCGCTCCATGCGCCAGCATCACCGGGCCGGTGAGAAGTTGTTTGTTGATTACGCTGGCCTGACCGTGCCTGTGGTGAACAAGACAACCGGAGAAACCGCGCCCGCACAGATCTTCGTTGCCGTCCTGGGTGCCTCCAATTACACCTTTGCCGAGGCTTCCTGGACCCAGGGCTCTGCCGACTTTATCAGCTCCCAGGTGCGTGCCTTCAAGTTCTTTGGCGGTGTCCCTGAAATGCTGGTGCCGGATAACCTGCGCAGTGCTGTGACCAAAGCCTGCCGATACGACCCGGACATCAACCAAAGCTACCTGCACATGGCTGAACACTTTGGTTGCTCGATTATGCCGGCAAGGCCTTATAAACCCAAGGATAAGGCCAAGGTAGAAGTCGGCGTCCAACTGGTGGAGCGCTGGATCCTGATGCGCCTGCGTCACCACAGGTTCTTCTCCCTGTCAGAGCTGAACTGGGAAATAGGACGCTTGCTGGAAGACCTGAATAACCGGCCATTCCGGCAGCAAAAAGGCTGTCGGCGCAGTCTGTTTGATGAGCTGGACAGACCGGCCCTGATGCCATTACCCAGACAGGCCTTTGAGCACCTGGAGTTCAAGGTGGCCAGGGTCAGCATTGATTACCATATCCGGTTCAGCGACCACTTCTACTCCGTACCACACCAGCTGGTAAAAGAAGAGGTGGAAATCAGGGCCAGTCACCACACGGTCCAGATACTCTACAAAGGCAAACCGGTCACCAGCCACGTACGGCAGTATAACAGCGGTGGCTTTACCACCCGGCCTGAACACATGCCAACCCGGCACCAGAAACAGCAACAGTGGACTCCCGGTCGGCTTAAGAACTGGGCACAGAAAATCGGGCCTGATGTGCTCGGATTTACCCAGCGACTGTTGGATAGCAAGCAACACCCGGAACAGGCTTACCGGGCCTGTCTCGGGCTTCTGAACATGGAGCGGGAATACGGTACGCAGCGTCTGAATGCTGCCTGCCATCGGGCCATTGTCTGTGGCGGACGACGGGTTGCCAATGTGCGTTCCATCTTGCAGTCCGGACTGGACAAGGTTCCGTTAACACCGGCAAAGGAACAGAAAACCCGTGTCACCGTCAGCCACGAGAACATTCCTGGCGCTGACTTCTTCCAATGAGGGGTAAGGCCATGATCAATCAAACCATAACCCGTTTACGTGCCCTCAGACTCAGCGGTATGGCCGATGCCCTGCAGCTTCAGCAGGAGCAGCCGGGCACCTATGAGGGGCTCAGCTTCGAAGAACGACTCGCCCTGCTGGTTGACCAGGAAGATGCCGACCGCAACAACAAGCGGTTGGCACGGTTGCTCAGGGCGGCACGCTTCAAATTGGCGGCCACCCTGGAAGACATTGACTACGAGCAGCCACGGGGCATCACCAAATCGAAAATGGCGACACTGGTCACCTGTGACTGGCTGCGCCGCAAACAGAACCTGCTGCTGACCGGCCCCTGTGGTACGGGTAAAAGCTGGTTGAGCTGTGCCTTCGGGCACGGAGCCTGTCTGCGTGGTTACAGCGTTCACTACTTCCGCACCTCCCGGTTGCTGGAAGCCATGACCTTAGCACACGGCGATGGCAGTTATACGAAACAGCTCAGGCAACTGGCCAGGGTTGACCTGCTGACACTTGATGACTGGGGCCTTGAGCCCCTGAGTCAGAGCCAGCGCAACGACCTGCTGGAAATCATGGATGACCGGCACAACCAGAGTTCAACCATCGTCACCAGCCAGCTGCCGGTGTCGAAATGGCACAGCAGCATAGGCGATGCCACCCTGGCCGATGCGATTCTGGATCGGTTGACCCACAACGCCCACCGGATAGAACTCAAGGGAGAATCCATGAGAAAAACGAAAGCAAAACTGGCGGACCGTGAACACTAAAGCTAGAAATTAAAGGAGGCGATGCTTAAGGGAGTGAAGGTGTTCACGATACACCAGAATGAGCGTTCATGTTCGCCAGAATACGCAGGTCTACAGAAAGCGCTGGCAGGTCTTGCTGTAATTGAACAGGAATTGTTGATGGTTCTGGATAACCCGGTACTGCCTCTTCATAACAACCTCAGCGAAAGCCAGATAAGAGAACACGTCAAACGGCGTAAAATCAGTGGTGGCACCAAAAGTGAGAGCGGCCGACGGAGCAGAGACACCTTTGCAAGCCTCAAGAAAACCTGTCGACAATATGGGCTTTCATTCTGGCACTATTTAACAGATAGGCTTACAGGTAGCGGAACATTCCCGAGATTGGCTCAGAAAATCGAGAGTGCTGCGCAATGGTTGTCGTGTGGATCAAGTACGGCTTTTTGAGTGCATACTATCTTACTCGACTTTAGAGTTTTAAGAGCACAATAGTTCCGGCGCATAATCTGCTAAAAGCAACCATCCCCAATGACGAAATTCGAGATGGTTGCCATGCTCACTTCAGATCATCAAGTAATCCTCAGGGAGCTCGCTTCATATACAACCTTTCTTGCTGGAGCGCTATCATCAACTGCAGTACCAACGTTCTGCGAACTGCTGTTCGGTTGCATGCTTTCAGCCGACGGCTTTGTTACACAGGCGTTGTTAACAATTGATTTTCATTGTGTGTGGAGCAGCTACCACCACTGGCTATCTCAGGGCAAGTGGCAATGGAAGAACTTGGCACGCCACTTGATCCGTCTGGTCTGCTCCAAAGCTCCTGAGAATCAACCTGTGGTCCTGGGGCTTGATGACTGGGTAATCGAACGGTTTTCCGACAAAGCCCCTGCTTGTCGTACACATCATCAACACAGCAAGAAACGCAATCGGCCGACGTACATCTGGGGGCAGTGTTGGGTTTCCCTGGCCATCATATTTGAGCGGGCTGCAGATGAAGTATTTACCGCCATACCGGTGATCTCATTTCCGACACCAGCTTCAGGTAACACCAGCAAACTGAAAATTGCCGTGGCCATGCTCAGGGTGGTACGCAATGAAGTGAAGGATCGAGTGCTACGCCTGCTAACCGATTGCTGGTATATGAACTGGACACTGATAAAGCCAGCTCTGGAAATGAACATAGAAGTTGTTGGTCAGATACCTTCAAATCGGGCCCTCTATGCTTTGCCGCCAGCACCCACCGTAAAGAAGCGAGGGCGCCCAAAAAAGTACGGCATCAAGATGACGACAGAACAGGTTAAGAAACTGCCGGAAGAAAAAGCAACAGTATGGATGTACGGCAAATTTCGCAAAATACGTTATCGTACCCTGATCTGTCGCGCCAGATTCCTTAAAGGTCGTGAAGTACGCGTCGTCTGGAGTCGCTTTGAAAATGACAAAGGTCTGACCGAAAGCAGAATATTCATCTCGACCAATCCGGAACTTGAGGGACTGGAGGTGCTTCGTGCCTATTCCCGGAGATGGCCGGTAGAGCCAATGTTTCACCAACTCAAACATGCTTTTGGCTGTTGCCATTTATGGCAGCAGAAATTGCGAACACTGCTTCGATGGATGCATTTGAAAATGGCAGGCTATGCATTATTGCAGTTATTAACCGTTTGTAAAAATCAGGCATGTCTGAATATTTCTCGGATACCCTGGAGAAGCCCGGATACAACCACTGCAGGCATGATGAAAATTGCTCTTTCAGGAATTATTCCGAGGTTCTCTATTCGCAAGGGCTGGAACAGATATAAGCAAAAATATGAGTTCAATTTTCGCGATCTGATCGACCAGTTAATACCGGATAATTCAGAAGCAGCATAACTAAAGGCTTTTAGGCAAAAAACGGAAGTAATAACGAACTTGGAAAAACAGTTCACTGATTTCGGCTTGCTTCACTATAAAAAGCTGACCGAATTATCGTTTTATACAGACTCTAAAGTCGAGCTATCTTACTTACCCTTCGATTACTGACTGCTCGTCAATTTGCAACGTGCGGTGGGAGCACTATCTAAATTGTTATTGGAACTCTGGCTGGAACTCTGGATTGCTTCAACGAGATTAGAAGTCAGTGTTAATTCACCTGGGTTTCCAGCGGAACTGACTGACTGGAAATACTCCTCTCTTGCGATTTTAGCTTGCTTTGCAGCTTCTTCCTTGTTGGAGGTTTGTTTTTTGGTACGATTGTAAATTTTTGAATAGATTCTTTGACCATCTGCGTAGGCAGGATCACTATGGTAGCGCTTCCTTTGGTGCTCCCTTTTACAAGCCCTTTCGCGCTCTACGTAAGTGGGATCTTTGCGAAGCTCCCTGTTACGCTCCCTGTTACGCTCCCTTTCGCGCTCTGCGAAAGCGGGATCTTTACGACGCTCCCTGTTACGCTCCCTTTGGCGCTCCCTTTGGCGCTCCCTTTTGCGCTCGATTTGCGAGGTGCTACTTTCAGCAGTCTCTTCAACTCTTACGCTGGTCAGATTACTTGATGGATCGATTTCACAGCCTGCTGGAATATTGTACTGCTGAAGTCCCACACTAATTACTTGAGGTCTGACAATTGCAACCGCCGCCGCTGGTCTGGTAAAACTATCAATACGATCTCGAAGAGAAGTTTCAACCGATTGATGAAGATTGTTATCGACAAGGGATGGACTTTGCGAGGTTGATTGCTCTATGCCTAAAATAGACTGAATGGAAAAAGATTCATTATCAGGAATATAGGTGGGGATTTGATCGCAATTAACTGGTTCTCTCCTGACAGATAAGTTAAATGGTTGATCATCTTCAGGATGGTTATGAACAATTACTGTCGACCTTTTTTCAAGCGCAGGGTTATTAAAAGGGCCATGAAAAGGCACCGTTTGCTGTTGAAGGACGTTCTTATTCCTACGCATGGCACAAAGAATATTAGCTACTTCTATGACGTCACGGGATGACTTCTGACATAAGGTGACAGATTTAGACAGGTTAGCATCCTGAAGGTTGGCATCTTGGAAATAAGAGACGTGATTAATAGCCGCATTAAAATAAGTGGAATGGGGTAGTCTATCCATTCAATTATTAACTCTAAAGTTATTGAGACTCGTCAATTGACCACCCTTTTTTATAAAAGTTTCTCCTGATGCTCAAGGTCATGCTGAAGATGCACTCATTGTCTGTGATTCTCACCCGAAATCCAATCCCTGGCACTGCTTCCTGCTCTGGTGACCGTTGATGAAAGCTGAAGGCTGCGGGTAAACTCACTACTTCTATCTGGATATCGGCATAGAGAGCGTTTGAAGTGATCATCGACTAATTGATGTATTGTTTGCTTGCTTAACTGCTCTTCCTTTTTATGTATTTCTTGAGTAGTCAACAGAGCTCCCTTGTATTGAATGCGACTCCCAACGGTATAGATAACTTCGATGTTGGACCGTTGTATTTTCGGGTGCTCAGGGCCAGGATTTTGTTGGGCAACAGATCGTGGAAAACCAGACTGAAGCCTTTGTCTCATTGGGTTGGAACATTTTTTACAGTGAGTTGAGTAATATTGTAGATTTGGGTGTGAAACTTGCCAATAGTGGTAGTTTGCCTGTGCACTAACCTGTGGATCACATCGAACCCTGGCAAGGTCAAACCTACTGCAATCAATGCTTCTATGAATTGTATAATCAGGTGCAGGGTTTTCTTTATAATTCGGGAACATTGATATCTCCAGCAGGCACACTAGCTGCCCATTTAGACTGGTGGATTGGCAAAAAGTTCCCTGTTTTATCGAGAATTTCAATATCTTGAAAAACTCTATCATGCAAAAGACGGCAAAGTCCCTTCCGATACTCGAATGAGAGAGGTTATTGATCCGGTTAAGCCCATTGGGTTGAAGTCGCCGTTTAAAGAACTGTTTTCTGTCGTTCAGTGCAATGGTGCTCTGCAGGGTTATGCATTCAACTGCAGCAAGTTGAAAAATTGTTGTCTGCTTCCTATTGATGGCACTGGTCTCTTTTATTCGGGAACCTGCCGTTGTGATGACTGCTGCATTAAAAATGAGGACAAAAAAATGAAACGTTTAATACCCTGAAAAAACTTGAGCACAATTGCGGTCATGGTGAAAAGCTTCTGGCTACTAATTCCACCTACCTCACTTTTCTGGCACTCCTGGTTGATCAGATACAGGAACTGGCTTGTCCAAAATTTCAACAGGCTATTTATTATAAAAATGATCTGGCGTTCTCAACAAAACCAATAGAAGGGTCAGAAAACCTAACAACATTGTCAGTTTACTGTTTGATCGTCAATGTTAATCTTTCGTGCTGTCTGAAAATGACTTGAAATCAAGAGAAATCACAACACTCGATACTATAAAGGAATTAAATTAGTGGAAACAATTAATCAAGTATTCGCTATGCAAGATCAGACAGCGATCTCTTCATGCACTCACCAGCGACCATCCCAGCAACCTTCCCAGCAACCATCAGTGGTTCAACATGAGGGAAGACCAGTAACCAAGTCATTGAACCAGGATTTAATGGTAAATGGCCAGTATCCCGCTGATTATTCCAATAAACCAGGCTCCCGAAATGATGATGGCAGCTTTCGGGAGGTTGCCTTGCTAACCGATCCCGGAAATATTTTTAGGGGAGACGCTGGCGCCACACCCGCTCTTAGGGCAGACAATAAGCATTCTCTCGCTGATTCCAAGAGCTGCAGAGACTTTCATGGACAATACAGCCGCAATGTTCAGCTTGCTTTGTGGGTGCATGGATACATGACATTGCCCAAATGGAAGTCTTTACCAGCCCTGAAAGCCTTGCCAAATAATGAAAATCCCTTAATGTCCACCCTTAGTACACCCGCTACCTCTGCAACACCAGACACATCGCATGAACCTGCGAGCCAGCTTGGCTATTCACAGTACCGGATCAGTGAATCGGAGAAAACTAGCCCAACCTCCTCACTGGCGCCTTTGATGATTCAACCGGAAAATCCCAATCATCTGGTAAAAAGAGATAATTGGGTTCAATATGGTAATCCCAATACGTTTAACGCAGGATTTAGAGCATTCGTTAATATCGCAAAAGAAAGCATTATTCAAAAGGAGCTCACTGTCAAAACACTCATTGAATCGGCAATTGAAGTGCGTGAAAAGATTGAGATTATCAGGAATCATGAAAAAGCACATGAATTTGGACTTCGCCGTTATGATCCAAAATCAATGCAAAATTATCACAAAAAGTATCTACACACCCCTCTGTACTGTAAAGCTTATTCCTGTGGTAATAAACGTGCGGTTGAGCTGGATCATAATGAATATTTTATCAATGAGGCAACAGATGAAGGGAAAGGGTTTATTCGCTTCCTTGCCTTAATCGGGGCATATCCATCTGAAATTGATGAGATTCATCATGGTGTTGTTGTGGGTAATGCAGGCAACGAGAAGGTTTATTTAACCCAGATTTTGACTTCTCCCAGAATCTGCAAATATGAGGTGGAATCTTTTTTTGGTCGATTCGATGACAATTATGTTGGCAATGAAAAGCGCTCTGCTCTACTTGTCCATACGGATCCTCATCAACTGGATCGGGGGTTAAGGCATGTTCAGGGTTTGATTGAACAGGCTATGGCTGGTGACCTTTCCGTAATCCCCCGCATACACTGGTGGTATGTGCATCTGGCACCTACGGTCAGAGGACCTGGTGGCACTGTGGAAATGATCATTCATGCACTGTGTGCCGCCAATGGGTACTATTTACCCGGTTGGACAAACGATATAGCGCCTTCCATTGAGATACTGGTGGAACCGGATGAAGACGCTTTTTGCCAAAATTATCATAAACTATTTGAAGCGCATCAGGATGCGTTACAAATGCTGTTTACTAAAAAGAAGGAATAGTTGAATTCCTTCTCTGTATGCAGCCATTGGTTAAGATAAATGGCTGCTGGCGACAATTCATGGAGATTGCGACTGGATCCGGCAGGATACATTCAAACTTATTTAATGGATCTGATACCGAAACAGCCATGAGCAGTTCGTCCAAAGCACGAACAGGCCACATAGCCTGTGTTTACTGTACTTTCATAATAAATCAACAAGGAGGTGGGCATGAACGTCGCTCAATTCTTATTTCTACCGGAGACAGATTACAGTCACGCTCTGAATAAGACCGGGTATCCGGAAATTTCTACATTTATAGGCAAGCATGTTCGGGCAGTCAATTCAGCCAGGATCAATGTGCCTGATGACCCGTATGAAAATATCCAATGGTTGGATATACTCCGCCATCAGGCAGAGTGTACCCTTCAGTTTCAGGGACAGTATAAGAGCGGTAGTATACAAGACATTCCATATCTGGAATTCAGATCCTTTCCTAACCGGCTTTACCCATTCGATGAATCCATTCAAAGAGCATTTGAAGTTAAAAAAGGTCAGAGTCATCCACGAAAGGCCTGTGCATTATGCAATAACGATCCCAGGCTGCTGAACACCCACTTCAGTGGCATTACCATCATCTCTAATTTCAGACCTTACAGTTCCGAATGCTGGCTGATCAAACCGACAGATCACCTGGATCAAAGTAAAATATTTAAAAAAAGTTCAGACCTCCTGGATTTGGCAAAAGGCATGGGATCGGCCTTCACGTTTGCCCATAGTGGCTACAGGGGAAATTCACAGAAGCACCTCCATATCCACGCAATGAGAGAGAGTTTGCCCCTTCGGAAAGCTCTGGACGATGGAAAACTATCTTGCGATGCGGATCTGCCGGTCATTCAGCAGGGTAAAACCACAGTCCGCTGGATGGCAGGTGATCGGGCCAATAACACGGCACATTTTTCAGGAATACATATCACAGGTAAGAATCACGCTGAATTTGAGCACGTTTTTAATAAGACTCTGAAATACCTGAGCAACAGCGATGTCTGCGAAGAAGGCGGCTACAACCTGGCCTATTGGGTAGACGATAATAACTGTCTGCAGGCCTTCATTTTTCCCAGAAATAAACACGCTAATGTCAATCCTCAATATGTGCCTGAAAAGCAGGGCTACGGCGTTCTTGAAATGTGTGGATTGTTGATCATGGCTCCGGTGAATGCCCAAAAAGTTGGTGCCCCCGCAGCAAAGGAACTTATCTTGATGCGGGAAAGGCCCTACGAGGATTTTGTGGCCAGGGCCAGAGCAGAGCTTACCCGGCTTACCCCGGAGCAATGGCAAGAATTGGCCAATAAGTTCTGAAGCACTGGGAATGCCCTACACCAGTTGTTCCGCGATGTTCAATGAACAAACGTGGTACAGTGGAGCAACTGGCGACAGCCCATCAGGAGCTGGAGCGGGACGACAAACCAAGCGGTACGGATGCTGATAATAATTCAGCTTTTTTTACATTAGCGGCTAGCTCTCCTTTTTTCCTCGCGACTTCTTCACTAAAGCCTTTTGGCTCTATTTTGATTACGAACTGCTCTACAGTGAAAACTGACTGTAGGTCACGAAAAACAAGGATTGGGCAACATTACCGGACAATATGCTGACAACCTTTGTAGATAAAGGGCTTCAGCAATGTTCAACCCAGTAGCAGTCTGAAATCCTACAAGAGCCAGCCTTTTTTTAGGGCAGCTCTATAGGCGTTTGATCTTGTATTCGTTATGAGTTTGCCCAGCTTGCGTTTATCGGATGCTTCGTATTTGGCTCTAACCTGCTTGCCTTTATCGGATGTCACGTATCTGGCTCTGGCCTCCTTGCCTGGACCGGATGCTTCGTATTTGGCTCTAACCTTCTTGCCTTTATCGGATCTCACGTATCTGGCTTTGGCCGCCTTGCCTTTAACGGATGCCTGGTATTTGGCTTTGGCCTTCTTGCCTTTATCGGATGCCAGGTATCTGGCTCTGGCCAGCTTGCGTTTATCAGATGCTTCGTATTTGGCTCTGTCCTCTTTGTCAGACATCAGACAAGCGTCTTTGTGATTGGTAACCCGAGATGAATTCGTGGCTAGGAGGCTGTCCGAGAACTAGCTAGTTCTCGTCCAAAAACGCATCAGGCAATCATAATTAGATTGTACGTGCGTTTTGATATTTCCTGAAATTCCAGAGAGCCGCAAAAACTCTTCCCTTTTTTTCTCTAATCTGGGACGGATATTGGAGAAAAACGCGAAAAGCAGGCAGAAAACATCCTCCCACCATGCTGGAAAGGTACTTTCATGTAGCGTGGAGGTGGCTATCAGGATGGTGCCGGGTGTCTGGCCAGAATCACCAGGTTGTAACAGACCACCGATAACCAGCAATGAGAATCAAAACGCTCAGAACCCTTGCAGTGGCAACGTGATAGCCCAAAACATCTCTTTAGCCACGAAATTCCCGCTTCAATACCTGCCCGGAAGCGAAAGAGCGTTTTATACACATACTGACTTTTAGTCATCTCTTCGACTTCAAGTCCGCGCTTCTTATTAAGGCTCTTTTCCAATTCCAGACTGCTATGTAACCAGCAAGTTGACTAAGGGCTGAAGAAGACTTTTGCCTCTTCGGCCAATATTATGCAAAAACTCAAAAAAGCCAAGGTAAAGGGGTAAAGCCTCTTGGGATATTCCCCTGTGAGGCCTTAGCCACGAGCGTAGAAGTGACCAAAACCCCTCCATAGTATTAACATGCACCTCGTAAATACCGTCTTTGTCATCATCACGAGCATACTCACCTTTGCCGTGACAGACCGTTTTATGTCTGAAGCCCCAGCTTTCAAGGTCATCATAGATGTTGTATTCATCGGTATAAATCTGGCTCTGTGGGGCTACGTGTTTCTTGATAAATGGTTCGATTGTCGCCTTCTTAACGTTCGACAGCATGTTGATAATGACCTGACCTCCCCTTTGAATCATTCCCAATACCGGCGGTTTGTCTTTTTCAAGAGTCCCACGGCCCGGAGCGCCTTTAAGCCTTCTTTTTCTCGGTGGACGATCCAGATTTTTTTAATGCTTCAGGGTGTCCCTTGTGACCAGCTACAATGTAGACCTCGTCGAATTCAACTTCGCCATCAAGAATCACTTCAGGCTTTCGGTCAACAACACCATTTCGTAAGACTGTGGTCATATGGTGTGCATCACTGACACACAGATCAAGTTCCTGAGCTATCTGGCTGTTGGAGACGTTCAGCCCCATTAAATAGAGACAGGCAATCCAGACTTTGAGTGGTCGGTGGTGTCCTGCGAAAACCGTATTTGTCAGGTCATCGAAGTAGCGCTTACAGGACTTACAGTAATAGTGCTGGCACTCTACCTGCACATTGTCGTGTCCATTCTTTTTGACATTCTCAGAATCACAGTGCGGACAGAGAACAGTGCCATCTGGCCAGCGGTTCTCACGGATCATCTCAAAGCAGGTGTCATTACTGATGAGATCTGAGATTCGGCCTATATTCATGGTCAATGCTGGCGATGGCTAATTATATCCACCAAGGATAGTTCAGCAGTTCGGAATTCGAAAAGAGCCCTTATTAAAAGCTACATCGCTGATTCCCATGGCCTTGGCTTTTTCCAAATTAGCGCGACACGCGTATCCGCCGTCACCGCTTGTCTGGCGAGGTACACGACCATAAATTTCTTTTTGTCTTTCCATCATCGGAATGAATTGGTCCGAATCCGCTGGGTTACCTTCCTCAATAACCAGGTCCAGGATCAATCGACTTTTTCCCTGAACCAGGTTCAGTTTATGGCCATACTGTACTTGCCGCCTGTCTTTTACGATGATATCCGTATGGGGTTCATACAGGCTAACCACTTTTTCCTGGGCTGGCACCTTTTCACCCTTAAAGACCCTGCGCTCTGTCTGGGAGACTATTGCATCCACCAGGGGTAACAGGTGATCCACATCGGCCTGCCACTTGTCGGCATCATCAGCCAGGAGACACTGCCCCTGCTGACGGGCGTTTGCTAGCGTGACAGTAGCTTCGATAAGTACCTTCCGGGATTTTCGGGTCAACTGCAGCAGTTTTTTATAATGCTGATGCCGCTCTTCTTTGCCAGCGTAGATGCATTTTCTGGCCGCATCTTTTACGGCTCGGTTGTGATGGGTATATTCATAAAGCGGTGTCGCTGTCAGTGTTTGTCCCCGTTCCAGCAGCCGACAAATTTCTTTAACGGAACTGGCTAAAAGATCACTGTCGCAAGGAGGTTTGATATCCGATTCGGTGACTGTGCTGTCAATAGCCACAGTGCGCCCTTTTTCAATACCCTGATCTTTAGCGGTCATTAGCTGACAGTTATTAATCCGTTCCCATGTAGATGCAGTAAGAAGGCTGATGAGCCCATGCAAACTGGAGCGACTGGGGCGCTGGTTTGGTTCGAGGCGACAAAAGTCTCGAAAGAGCATGGAGTCCATCAAAACAAACGACAAGTAGTCATAATCACAATTCAAATACTGTTTCAGGAGTGCCGCACGAAGAACGGATTCTGCTGATAGTCCGTTCCGCCCAGTGTTCTGTTTATCACCAGAACTTAAGTCCTCATAAATCCAGTCATTGAACTGTGGATGGGCGTCAAGCCATTGCGAGATACCGGAAAGCTGGGAGCAGATTTCATGAGGTACGTAATGGAGTTCCATACTACACTGCGGGTTGCGTTTTTTGCGCATTTGGAGTCCTCTGTTTTTGGCAATCCCTTATGTTTCTTGCTCTTGGGAAGTTTAGTCGCCAGATAGCAGTAGGGCTCCACTTAATTTTTCAGGATAAAATCTACAGTTTTCAATTGGTTGTGTTTTTGGACGAGAACTAGCTATTGAAAAAACGAAAGCTTCAGCATTTTCTTGGCTGATCAAATATTGACCTAAATTTAGCCTGTTTTGGGGTAAAAATTGCGTTTTTTACCCTTTTGCTTGCCTTTATGCTGCCATTTTAAGCCTTTTTGCTTCTTCAAGACGGATTGATCCCGTTGAAACCGATTTGACAATTTTTTTGAAATTATAAGCACTGCAGACCAGTGAAAATTCTCCAGCCACTTTTTCCTTACCCCGGACACTGAACCCTCTGAATCCTGAGTTCTTGATTTGGCCAAAAGGCGGTTCCGCAATCACCTTGCGACGCTCATAAACCGCTTCCTGATTACCACCGACCCTACGTCGTGAGCCAGCTGCTATAATAAACGTCGATAGTCATGTGTTTTGGAGGTAAAACTGATGTGTAAAAACACCATTCAGTTCCAAAAAGGCCTTGGCATTATGCAATTTCTGGCTAATTACGGCAGTGAAGAGCAGTGTGAGAACGCGCTGTCCTCTTGGCGCTGGCCAGATGGCTTCCAATGCCCGAAGTGTGGCTCCCGCAGTTTCTGCAAGCTTCACCGGAAAGCTGAATTCCAGTGCAATTGCTGCCGTTGCCAAACCTCGCTTACCAGTAACACTATCTTTGACTCAACAAAGCTGCCTCTAGCTACCTGGTTTCTGGGTATCTATCTCGTCACCCAGAATAAAGCGGGGATTTCTTGCCTGACGCTTCATCGACAACTTGGCATTTCCTACAATGCCGCATTGCGCATGAAACACAAACTCATGCAGGTCATGATGGAAAGAGATAACAGCTGGCAGTTGAGTGGTTTTGTTCAGATTGATGACGCCTATTGGGGCGGAGAGCGCCACGGAGGCCGCCGGGGCAGAGGCTCAGAGAACAAAGCCCCCTTCGTGGCCGCAGTTCAGACAGATGCTGATAACCACCCTATCTACATGAAGTTCAATGCCGTTGATAACTTCCGGCGAAAAACCATTCAGGAGTGGGCAGAACATGCCCTGAAAAAGGGTGTCCGGGCCGTCAGCGATGGCTTGTCCTGTTTCCGGGGTATTGAAGATGCCGGATGCCAGCACACAGCCATCATTACCGGTGGTGGGCATGCATCCATGGAGAATGAGTTGTTCACCTGGGTAAATACCATGCTGGGAAACGTGAAAACAGCGATTACCGGTACTTACCATAAGCTCGACCCCAAGCATCTGGGCCGTTATCTATCAGAGTTCAACTATCGGTTTAACCGGCGTTTTGATATGCCTTCAATGATCTCAAGGCTAGGTCGGGCTGCAGTCAATACAGCACCGATGCCGGATCGACTTCTCAAACTGCCAGACGTCCAGTGGAAACCGGGTTAGCCATCAACCGATAATTGAAAGTCAGTTGACGTATTAATATCATTATTTCGAATGATGATGTGGGTCTTTGCTTGTTCGGAGCGGTTATGAAACCGAATTTAGTTGATAATCTGGAGAACAAGCCGTCATGATGCCTGCTCCACCGGTAATACTGGAGAGGTTCTATTATTTCTTTACCGGGTTATAGACATAAAGAATGAAAAGCTGCACGTATATTCTTAAATTATCTTTCCCTGTGTCATGACGTACGATCAGTGGTAATCAGGAACCGCTTTGGCCTCTTTGGTTTCCATTTTGCGGTTCATCGCCTGGCGTATGGCTTCGTGGCGGTCTGTGCGAATCACTTTCCCCGGGTCTTTGTTGTCACCACTGCACCTTTTACGTAACGGGCAATCCCGGCAGATATCTTTACTGACGCGGTAGCTTTTGTGTTTTGCTTTGCTAGCCGTGTTATAAATCAGCTTCTCACCGGCAGGGCAGGTAAAGCTGTCGTCTGCTTCATGGTAAATAAAATCCGCTTTGACAAACTTTCTGTCAGAGTCTTCCAGTCCCTCTGTTGCAGGCTTCTCCTGTCGATCCGTAGCCATGTAAGCGTCAATGTTCGCATCATCAAACGCTTGCAGGTTGGGCCCTGAGTAATAGCCATTATCCTCACTCATTTTGCCAATGGACGCGTTATCTGTTGCTTCTGCAATGGCTTCAAGTGCAGGCTTTACTTCCTGCTTGTCATTGGCATGCTGGCTGATGTGCTGGCCAACAATGATACCATTATCGCTGTCGACGCTGATCTGGGCGTTATAACTGTACTGATAGCCACTGCCTTTTTTACCCATGATCCTGGCATCATGATCAGCAAAGCTGATTTGCTTTTTGTCGTCTATCGGCTTATCGGGATTCAGGGCCTGTTCCCGTTCTTCAAGCGCTTTTTTGGCCTCCTGGATTTTCTCTAACCGTTCCTGCTTGAATTGCAAGTCTTCAGGAATGCTGTAGCCAGTCTCCTGCTGATAAGCATCGTCCTCTTCACTGTCACTGGTTTCGGCTTTTTTAATCAGGGCCTCAACTTCAGCCATTAATTCAGCTTCTTTGGCCTTAAGTCGTGCGTAGCTCATGGCCTTATGCTTTGATGAGTCGGCTTTGAATTTGGAACCATCAAGAGCGATGTGGCCCAGCGAGGCCATCTGTAGTTCCCGGGCGAGCAGCACGCTCTGTTTGAAACTGCTTTTAAAAAAGGTGGCCTGGTTTTTACGAAAGTCACTGAGCACCCGGAAATTTGGGCAGTGCTGTTTGGCGATATACATGAAAGCCAAGTCCTGATTGCAGCGCCGTTCAATCTCCCTGGAGCTGAACACACCATGGCTATAGGCATAGATCAGGATCGATATAATCAGTCGTGGGTGGTAGGCATTCTGGCCAAGATGGTGATACTGCTTTTCCACTTCAGAGGTGTCGATATGCTTGAAGATATCTTCAAAAACGAAGCAATCATGATCTGGTGGCAGCAGGTCGAAGATGTTCGATGGGAACATCAGGTGCTGGTCAAAATCAGCAGGGTTATCTTTGAATTTGATTGATGACATCCGTTTCGGCAACAACAAAGTGGGCAGAAGATGCCTGATTATACTTAATCAGGCTATTCTCGGACAGCCTCCTAGTTGAGACTTAATAATCGCCACAGATGCTCTTGGCCCGGAAACAGGATCAATACAATCCTGATTAGAAATTTCCAAAGATAGATGAAGATTGTTATCAAAAACTGATGAGTTGTGTAAGGTTGATTGCCCTACACCTGACGTCTCGTTTTGATCATGCTGTTGAGAAAATATAACCCTGACGGGTACTTTTTTAAAACGGGAGTCGGTGAATGGGTTATAAAAGCTTTGATCAAAAAAGGATGAGTAATTAACATAGTTGCTTGGCACAGCTACTTCAATTGGCAGCCCAAAAGCTAAACTTCCTGGCTGCAACCTGCCATTTAAATTTGACCTGTTACTTGAAGCAAGAGCTTCCAACGGATCCTGAAACCCTGAAATCAAGTACTGAGGGAAAATATATGGATCAGACATTGAATTATTGAGTTATTGAATCCTAGCATAGGACCACTATACTTTATTAAAGTTCATCAACTCATTCAATATTTATGGCAACCAAGCATAATAACCTCGACTTTAGAGTCTGTATAAAACGATAATTCGGTCAGCTTTTTATAGTGAAGCAAGCCGAAATCAGTGAACTGTTTTTCCAAGTTCGTTATTACTTCCGTTTTTTGCCTAAAAGCCTTTAGCTCGACTTTAGAGTCTGTATAAAACGATAATTCGGTCAGCTTTTTATAGTGAAGCAAGCCGAAATCAGTGAACTGTTTTTCCAAGTTCGTTATTACTTCCGTTTTTTGCCTAAAAGCCTTTAGTTATGCTGCTTCTGAATTATCCGGTATTAACTGGTCGATCAGATCGCGAAAATTGAACTCATATTTTTGCTTATATCTGTTCCAGCCCTTGCGAATAGAGAACCTCGGAATAATTCCTGAAAGAGCAATTTTCATCATGCCTGCAGTGGTTGTATCCGGGCTTCTCCAGGGTATCCGAGAAATATTCAGACATGCCTGATTTTTACAAACGGTTAATAACTGCAATAATGCATAGCCTGCCATTTTCAAATGCATCCATCGAAGCAGTGTTCGCAATTTCTGCTGCCATAAATGGCAACAGCCAAAAGCATGTTTGAGTTGGTGAAACATTGGCTCTACCGGCCATCTCCGGGAATAGGCACGAAGCACCTCCAGTCCCTCAAGTTCCGGATTGGTCGAGATGAATATTCTGCTTTCGGTCAGACCTTTGTCATTTTCAAAGCGACTCCAGACGACGCGTACTTCACGACCTTTAAGGAATCTGGCGCGACAGATCAGGGTACGATAACGTATTTTGCGAAATTTGCCGTACATCCATACTGTTGCTTTTTCTTCCGGCAGTTTCTTAACCTGTTCTGTCGTCATCTTGATGCCGTACTTTTTTGGGCGCCCTCGCTTCTTTACGGTGGGTGCTGGCGGCAAAGCATAGAGGGCCCGATTTGAAGGTATCTGACCAACAACTTCTATGTTCATTTCCAGAGCTGGCTTTATCAGTGTCCAGTTCATATACCAGCAATCGGTTAGCAGGCGTAGCACTCGATCCTTCACTTCATTGCGTACCACCCTGAGCATGGCCACGGCAATTTTCAGTTTGCTGGTGTTACCTGAAGCTGGTGTCGGAAATGAGATCACCGGTATGGCGGTAAATACTTCATCTGCAGCCCGCTCAAATATGATGGCCAGGGAAACCCAACACTGCCCCCAGATGTACGTCGGCCGATTGCGTTTCTTGCTGTGTTGATGATGTGTACGACAAGCAGGGGCTTTGTCGGAAAACCGTTCGATTACCCAGTCATCAAGCCCCAGGACCACAGGTTGATTCTCAGGAGCTTTGGAGCAGACCAGACGGATCAAGTGGCGTGCCAAGTTCTTCCATTGCCACTTGCCCTGAGATAGCCAGTGGTGGTAGCTGCTCCACACACAATGAAAATCAATTGTTAACAACGCCTGTGTAACAAAGCCGTCGGCTGAAAGCATGCAACCGAACAGCAGTTCGCAGAACGTTGGTACTGCAGTTGATGATAGCGCTCCAGCAAGAAAGGTTGTATATGAAGCGAGCTCCCTGAGGATTACTTGATGATCTGAAGTGAGCATGGCAACCATCTCGAATTTCGTCATTGGGGATGGTTGCTTTTAGCAGATTATGCGCCGGAACTATTGTGCTCTTAAAACTCTAAAGTCGAGTATCAAGAAGAGACGCCTGACATTTATGGGGCTTTTACAGGTTGGCTGATCATTTCAGAGCCTCCTGTCTAATTTTCAAATATAGGTAATCAAGGTCATTGTAACCGCATGCTTTATAGATGATCCGTTTGATAACCCCATTGAAGGCTTCGATTTTCGCGCTGGTTATACGATGCTGGCAGTATGACAGTAACCCTTCTCTAGCTCTGTCTAACCCCTTGGCGAACTTCTTTAACTCGGATATCCCTGTTTCTTTGGCAAGTGCTATCCAGTTGTCCAGGCACTTTCTGGCACAGGCTTTATATTTGTACGTCCATAGCTGTTTTAGCATATCTTTCAGGATATATGCCTGATTGAGATCCTCATTCATGGCTAACAACTCCTTCAGATTACTTTGCCCTTTTGGTGTTAAATTCTCAGGATTTCTGAACAGGTTAAAGCGTTGCCCTTTGATAAACGGCTTGTCCTCTTCTTCTGCCTGTCGCCACTCCCTGCGCCTGATTTGGTCAATCACATCGTTGTAATTGGCAATAATATGAAACTTGTCGTATACAATATCGGCGTTTGGCAGATGCTCTCTCACTGAAGCCTGATAGCTTCCACCACGGTCAATACCAACGCATTCAATGCTTGCTTTTTGTTCTTCTGTCAGACTGGAAAGGAACCGATCCAGAACTTCTTTCTTTTTTCCTTCACCAAGGAACAGCGTTTCACCGGTATCAGCATTCAGAGCAACGGTTAAAAAATGATGCCCCTTACCAATGGATTTTTCATCGATAAGAAGAGCGCGAATACCATCCCGCTTGGGTGCAGGCAGCATCTTCATGAGCATCTCTTTATCCCAGCGACGAGCGGTGCCGCCAGAGATAGCAATGAATTCAGGAACCTTGTCACATGGCATATAGCGGCATAGATGGCTGACATGCCTTTTAAGTCGCTCTGTTGCTTGAGCTTTAGGTGCAAGCCCCGGAGGCGTGACTGTTTCTATATTACCGCAACGAGAGCAACGCCCTTGAAATGCAGTGAAGAGAAGATTTACCTGAAGAGTCCCCAGTGGCAGATCCTGAACGCTTCGATCGTTTGTCTTCATCTGCCCCATAGGTGTTTCGCACTTACTACATCTGACGTGTTGTATACGGCCATCCCGACGGAGATGGACAAAGGCATGTTTGATATTCCAGTCAATATCAATTCGCTCGATTACCCAGCCAGGAAATGCGAACATAGGACGAAGTGATGGGGTTGCAGACATGTCTGATCCTTCAGAAGTTTTGATCCTTACAAATCAATCTTCCTCTGAAGGCTATTTCTGTTGCAACCCCTCACTTTTCATCCGCCAACCTGTAAAAGCCCCACATTTATTGCATTCTTTAACCGGAAGGTACTCAATATAGTCAGGGATATCGACCTGTTTAAGACAAGTGCCCTGATGCCCTTTCTTTCCACCGGCTTTATTACCAGAAGACTGTCTCAGACTTTTAGGATTGGGTTTTTCATCCGATGGATCGGTACCTTTATCTGCGGAAAGGTCGTCAGAATGATCTGGAGAATTACTGTTTTTACAAGGTTTTTGATAACCATCAGACGATGGCGGCTTGCTGCTGTTTTGACTGTTCTTGCCAACCTTTTCTTCCAATTCTCGACATCGCTCTTCCAGACAGGCAACTCTCATCCGCAGCTCTGCATTCTCTTTCAAGAGAATCTCAGCCGACATAGTTGCGGGTAGTTCTGGAATCATGCTGGCGAATATTGTGGAAAAATGGTGCTTAAGAGGATGGTATAAAAATCAGAAGGCTCTTTTCGAATTCCGAACTGCTGAACTATCCTTGGTGGATATAATTAGCCATCGCCAGCATTGACCATGAATATAGGCCGAATCTCAGATCTCATCAGTAATGACACCTGCTTTGAGATGATCCGTGAGAACCGCTGGCCAGATGGCACTGTTCTCTGTCCGCACTGTGATTCTGAGAATGTCAAAAAGAATGGACACGACAATGTGCAGGTAGAGTGCCAGCACTATTACTGTAAGTCCTGTAAGCGCTACTTCGATGACCTGACAAATACGGTTTTCGCAGGACACCACCGACCACTCAAAGTCTGGATTGCCTGTCTCTATTTAATGGGGCTGAACGTCTCCAACAGCCAGATAGCTCAGGAACTTGATCTGTGTGTCAGTGATGCACACCATATGACCACAGTCTTACGAAATGGTGTTGTTGACCGAAAGCCTGAAGTGATTCTTGATGGCGAAGTTGAATTCGACGAGGTCTACATTGTAGCTGGTCACAAGGGACACCTGAAGCATTAAAAAAATCTGGATCGTCCACCGAGAAAAAGAAGGCTTAAAGGCGCTCCGGGCCGTGGGACTCTTGAAAAAGACAAACCGCCGGTATTGGGAATGATTCAAAGGGGAGGTCAGGTCATTATCAACATGCTGTCGAACGTTAAGAAGGCGACAATCGAACCATTTATCAAGAAACACGTAGCCCCACAGAGCCAGATTTATACCGATGAATACAACATCTATGATGACCTTGAAAGCTGGGGCTTCAGACATAAAACGGTCTGTCACGGCAAAGGTGAGTATGCTCGTGATGATGACAAAGACGGTATTTACGAGGTGCATGTTAATACTATGGAGGGGTTTTGGTCACTTCTACGCTCGTGGCTAAGGCCTCACAGGGGAATATCCCAAGAGGCTTTACCCCTTTACCTTGGCTTTTTTGAGTTTTTGCATAATATTGGCCGAAGAGGCAAAAGTCTTCTTCAGCCCTTAGTCAACTTGCTGGTTACATAGCAGTCTGGAATTGGAAAAGAGCCAATCAGAAAATTCCAGATTTATGTGGGGGTGCTGAACAGTTACGAGAAATGATAGAACAAGGTAGCTAGTTCTCGTCCAAAAACGCATCAGGCAATCATAATTAGATTGTACGTGCGTTTTGATATTTCCTGAAATTCCAGAGAGCCGCAAAAACTCTTCCCTTTTTTTCTCTAATCTGGGACGGATATTGGAGAAAAACGCGAAAAGCAGGCAGAAAACATCCTCCCACCATGCTGGAAAGGTACTTTCATGTAGCGTGGAGGTGGCTATCAGGATGGTGCCGGGTGTCTGGCCAGAATCACCAGGTTGTAACAGACCACCGATAACCAGCAATGAGAATCAAAACGCTCAGAACCCTTGCAGTGGCAACGTGATAGCCCAAAACATCTCTTTAGCCACGAAATTCCCGCTTCAATACCTGCCCGGAAGCGAAAGAGCGTTTTATACACATACTGACTTTTAGTCATCTCTTCGACTTCAAGTCCGCGCTTCTTATTAAAAGCTACATCGCTGATTCCCATGGCCTTGGCTTTTTCCAAATTAGCGCGACACGCGTATCCGCCGTCACCGCTTGTCTGGCGAGGTACACGACCATAAATTTCTTTTTGTCTTTCCATCATCGGAATGAATTGGTCCGAATCCGCTGGGTTACCTTCCTCAATAACCAGGTCCAGGATCAATCGACTTTTTCCCTGAACCAGGTTCAGTTTATGGCCATACTGTACTTGCCGCCTGTCTTTTACGATGATATCCGTATGGGGTTCATACAGGCTAACCACTTTTTCCTGGGCTGGCACCTTTTCACCCTTAAAGACCCTGCGCTCTGTCTGGGAGACTATTGCATCCACCAGGGGTAACAGGTGATCCACATCGGCCTGCCACTTGTCGGCATCATCAGCCAGGAGACACTGCCCCTGCTGACGGGCGTTTGCTAGCGTGACAGTAGCTTCGATAAGTACCTTCCGGGATTTTCGGGTCAACTGCAGCAGTTTTTTATAATGCTGATGCCGCTCTTCTTTGCCAGCGTAGATGCTTTCTGGCCGCATCTTTTACGGCTCGGTTGTGATGGGTATATTCATAAAGCGGTGTCGCTGTCAGTGTTTGTCCCCGTTCCAGCAGCCGACAAATTTCTTTAACGGAACTGGCTAAAAGATCACTGTCGCAAGGAGGTTTGATATCCGATTCGGTGACTGTGCTGTCAATAGCCACAGTGCGCCCTTTTTCAATACCCTGATCTTTAGCGGTCATTAGCTGACAGTTATTAATCCGTTCCCATGTAGATGCAGTAAGAAGGCTGATGAGCCCATGCAAACTGGAGCGACTGGGGCGCTGGTTTGGTTCGAGGCGACAAAAGTCTCGAAAGAGCATGGAGTCCATCAAAACAAACGACAAGTAGTCATAATCACAATTCAAATACTGTTTCAGGAGTGCCGCACGAAGAACGGATTCTGCTGATAGTCCGTTCCGCCCAGTGTTCTGTTTATCACCAGAACTTAAGTCCTCATAAATCCAGTCATTGAACTGTGGATGGGCGTCAAGCCATTGCGAGATACCGGAAAGCTGGGAGCAGATTTCATGAGGTACGTAATGGAGTTCCATACTACACTGCGGGTTGCGTTTTTTGCGCATTTGGAGTCCTCTGTTTTTGGCAATCCCTTATGTTTCTTGCTCTTGGGAAGTTTAGTCGCCAGATAGCAGTAGGGCTCCACTTAATTTTTCAGGATAAAATCTACAGTTTTCAATTGGTTGTGTTTTTGGACGAGAACTAGCTATTTGTGATCAAGAGACAGGCCCAAAGCCCATGTTGGCTTTTATAATGGCAAGGAACGGACGGCGAATGCCGACCTGCTCCTTCCGTCCAGACCCTTGGCCGCCACAGCCATCTTAAGCAATTTGCCAGTGACCACTTTGACTACATTGTGGTGGATGAGTTTCACCATGCGCACGCTGCCACCTACAGAAATATCCTCAGTCACTTTTCCCCGGGCTTTCTGTTAGGACTGACCGCAACACCAGAACGAACCGACCAGGCGGATATCCTCAACCTTTGCGACAACAACCTGGTCTTTGAACGCAACCTTATTATCGGCATCAATAGCGGCCTGCTCGCACCATTCCACTATTATGGCATCGAAGACAAGCATGTTGATTACGACGAGATCCCCTGGCGCAGCGGCAAATTTTCCATAGACCAGCTCACCCATGCCTTTGCCTCGAAAAAAAGGGCAAGGCATATCCTTAACCACTGGCAGGAAAAGCGACAGCAGCGGACACTGGCCTTCTGTATTTCCCAAAGACATGCCGAGTTTATGGCATCAGAATTTAAAGCCGCAGGATACAGGGCAGAAGCCGTTTATAATGGCTCAGAGCTTCGAAGGCATGAAGCGCTCTCGCAACTGGAACATGGTGAACTGGATGTACTGTTTTCCGTAGACCTGTTTAATGAAGGCACAGACCTTCCAGCGATTGACACCGTACTTATGCTGCGTCCAACGGAGTCAAAGATACTGTTTTTACAGCAGTTAGGCCGGGGGCTGAGGCTGCACCACCAGAAAACCCATCTGGTGGTCATTGACTTCATCGGTAACCACAAATCCTTTTTGATCAAGCCTGTAGCTTTACACAATGGCCACTCATTTAAACAACTGGCAAAGCAGATTGCCTCTGGGAGTGCAGAACTGGCGGATGGCTGTTTTGTTAATTATGAGCCCACCGTCATCGATTTATTAAACCGGCTTGCCCGGCAACAGAAAGACAGTATTGAAGATGAATACCAGTCATTAAAGACCCTGCTTGATTATCGCCCAACCGCTACGGAATTCTACCATTACCTGAATGAAATTCAGATGCCCTTCAGCCGGGTTAGCCAGCAGCACAACAGCTGGTTTCAGCTGGTTGGCAACCAGCAGGATCTGACAAAGGAGGAAACAAAAGTGCTGGCACGCCATGGTGATTTCCTTCGAAGCGCCGTTGAGAAAACCGCCATGACCAAGTCCTTTAAAATGATCCTGCTCAGTGCATTCCTTGACCTTGATGGTTTTGACAATCCACCAACCACTGAGAAGCTGGCAGAAAAAAGCTGGCACCACCTGAAACGTCGGCCAGATCTGTTCACCAAAGATCTGCCTGATAATAAGCAAACCCTCTCTGCCGATAGCAAAGCCTGGCATAAATACTGGTTGGGCAATCCCATTAAATTCTACTCCAATAAAGACAGTGATCCTTTTGAGATAAAGGATGGTCATTTTGTCTGTAAGGAACAGGTGCCTCCCCAACACAGAGCGACTCTGCATCAAATGGTGCAGGAGTTGGTAGAGCTGAGAGTAGCCATATATATCAACCGGGGTTGATTTTTGACCAATGAATCAGAATATATTAGCCTGAAAATAACAGCGCCAATTTACTCCCACTTGCAGGCGCTTAATAAATCTCGCTAAAGAGGAATATACATGGAAAAACTTATCTCTATGACCATCAATGGTCAGTCAGTCTCCGGAAAAATCACCGACCTCTCCCGCGCAGGCTTATCCGTTGAAATCACTGCCCCGTTCTCTGGGTACAGTGCTCACCGGTATGTACCGACCTTTGCCAGGGCCAGTCGTAACTTTCTGGAAATTGGGGTTCAGGTAGCTTCAGAACTGCTGTCGGAACTCTATAATGATCTTTTGCTTTTGGATGGTAAGCGTCAATCACTGAAAGCTATGTTGCATGGCAGCGAAGGGATTTTCTCAAAGCTTGCTGAGTACAAGGCTGTTCAGGCTGAATTGTCAGCAAAAAAGCCTAAACTAAAACAGCAATTCAGGGCAGGCCTGTTGGATCAAAAGCAGTATCAACAATCACTGAAGCGTATTCGTGATCAGGATTTTCAGCACAGCATGCTGGCCAGGGAGCTTGTGGATCAGTTTATTGAACAACATCTTCCAGGCTGGCAGCACAGCCTAGCCTGGATCATGATCAGTTGATCGGTTTTCTATCGTCAGACTGATGCTGATCCGCCATCTTACACCTCCATTTACCAACGAGAAGAATAAAAATGTACGACATTATTGGAGATATCCACGGCCGGGCTGATGAACTTGAAGCTCTATTGCTGAAGCTTGGCTATCAACGACAGGGAACGGTTTATAAGCACCCTGAACGCAAAGCCATATTTGTCGGGGATTTTATCGATGGCAAGGGTCAGCATCGGAAAACAGTCGATATTTGTCGTTCAATGGTAGAACAGGAAAGCGCGCTTGCCGTGATGGGCAATCATGAGTTCAATGCCATCTGCTACTCAATACCCGATAACACCGGAGATTACCTGCGCCACCATAATGAAAAAATATCCGGGATCATGCTGAGTTTATTGCCGAGTTTCCCTTTGGTTCTCATAGACACCGGGAGACCATTGACTGGTTCAAAAGCCTGCCGCTGTTTGTTGGGCATTACTGGATAGACGGTAATCCCGGGGCTTTGAGCGACAGCGTGGCCTGCGTTGATTACAGTGTCGCAAGGCCTGGCGGCAAACTGGTGGCTTACCGTTGGAGTGGCGAGCAGAAGCTGGATCAGAATAATTTTATCTGGGTAGACAGAACTCTGTAGGAATGGACTGAATGCAAAAAGAGAGTAGGATACTTTGCTTTTCCCCCACAGGAAACGCAACCATGAAGCCATCAGAACAGGACTATGTTCTTGACCTTATAGAACGCCTGAAACCCCACCTTCCCATGACCGTCACTCCCGGTAAAGCGCTACTGGCCACATTGCGCTCAGACGATAAGAGGGATGTTAAGCTGAAAAAAGACACCAGGCTAAAAGTGGTTAACGCCCATTACCTGGGTGTTGAGGGTGGTTTGGCTCTTGCCTGTGAGCCACCGGCAAAAGTCAACAACAATATGCTGGTTAATTCCATTACTCACCTGAAACTGGACCCAAAGCACCCGTTATACAAAGAACTGCGAGCCTACCAACTTGCCCGCATTGCCTGGCTGGCGCAAGGGAATCGGCGGAATGGTTTAATTACCCAACTCTGATCAACCATCAGGGCATCTCATAACAAATAACAATGCCCTGCTTGATAAGCTTTCTTCCGGCTAAGTTACCGTTAATGGTTGGAAGCACCAATGTTCAGTAATTCTGCTGATCAACCGGCCAACAGTTAATTTTTTTGCTGCCGTCAGTTCTCGCCTCCAGGCCAGATAATGGGGAAGGTAACGAGTTGCAACCCCTTGGAATACGCCGCCAATCCAGCGTTTTAAATGACTGTGATAAGAATTTACAGTCTGGATGTGGTAGATGCCTTCAACAACATGTTGACCTGCTGATGTCACCAGCTCCTTGAAGACAAATCCAAGCTTGTCAGCAAGTTTTTCGTGAGCGAGGTGTGCATCCGCACAGACCGTGGCCTGTATCGATATGCGGCCATTTAAATGCCTGCACAATTCATTAGCACTTTCGTTTTCTAATACACCGTCAACGGTATTTCGATTACGGTCCCGAGCCACCATTACCGGGACTTTTCGGGCTTTGTTGGGATCATTACCCCGCTTTCGGGTTGGCCGTGGAAGGCCTTCTCTTTGCCCTTTGAAGGATTCACGGAAAAATGTTTCATCAAGCTCAGTAATGCCACAAAGCTCTTCTGCTTGATCATTATTAATCACTTCAAGAAAGCGGTGACGCCAGCGGAACGCAGTTTTCAAGTCAATGGCATTCTCAGCAGCAGCTGGTCGCAAGACCATAGAGTGAGTCATACCTGCGAGGTACTTGTTCCATTTTTCAGGGTGCCTGAGCCTTGCCAAAGGCGTTCCACTAAAGGCGTTAAACGTTGAGTCGCAAGTCTTGCAGTGGTAGCGCTGTCGGCCATTTCGTATGCCCCAGCGACCAACGCTATGGCTTTTGCATTTGGGGCACCTGGGGTTTTCGGCAAATTGGGCAAGTATGCTCTTTTCTACGTCAGGTGTTGCATTATCGTTATTGGGTATAGATTCACTGTAAACAGGTTCAGAGTCAGTGGTTTCTACTACCTCGGTAACCTCTATTTGAGTACTAAGGAGCGAGTTGTTAAGAATGTCTCGCTGTTCACTGGTTAATGTTGAAATGGAATCAATAAAATTCTGGAAGAGTTCAGATTGCATATCACTCCCCTACAACGTAGATTTTATGGGAGTTTAGCTGATTCAACCATTAACGGTAACTTAGCCCTTTCTTCCTGTTTAAGCTCATGGGACGACAAAAAATACAATAACAAAAACCCCGCATAAAGCGAGGCCGTAGAGAACGAACAGTGTCGTTGGGGTTTCCTGTGCGTCCAGCCTGGTTTTTTGAGGCTTCCATTGGTTCACGTCACTGTGATACCTGAACACCTCTTCCCTGATGCAGTGTTTCTCTCAACTCAAGACCCTGGCCTGTTGGTTGAGGCTATTATTTTACGGGCAGTGACGTATTATCCTATCCGCCTGAATACGGGATACACTGCTGACTCTCCCGTAGGTAGTTCTCGTCCAAAAACGCATCAGGCAATCATAATTAGATTGTACGTGCGTTTTGATATTTCCTGAAATTCCAGAGAGCCGCAAAAACTCTTCCCTTTTTTTCTCTAATCTGGGACGGATACTGGAGAAAAACGCGAAAAGCAGGCAGAAAACATCCTCCCACCATGCTGGAAAGGTACTTTCATGTAGCGTGGAGGTGGCTATCAGGATGGTGCCGGGTGTCTGGCCAGAATCACCAGGTTGTAACAGACCACCGATAACCAGCAATGAGAATCAAAACGCTCAGAACCCTTGCAGTGGCAACGTGATAGCCCAAAACATCTCTTTAGCCACGAAATTCCCGCTTCAATACCTGCCCGGAAGCGAAAGAGCGTTTGTAACTGTTCAGCACCCCCACATAAATCTGGAATTTTCTGATTTTTATACCATCCTCTTAAGCACCATTTTTCCACAATATTCGCCAGCATGATTCCAGAACTACCCGCAACTATGTCGGCTGAGATTCTCTTGAAAGAGAATGCAGAGCTGCGGATGAGAGTTGCCTGTCTGGAAGAGCGATGTCGAGAATTGGAAGAAAAGGTTGGCAAGAACAGTCAAAACAGCAGCAAGCCGCCATCGTCTGATGGTTATCAAAAACCTTGTAAAAACAGTAATTCTCCAGATCATTCTGACGACCTTTCCGCAGATAAAGATACCGATCCATCGGATGAAAAACCCAATCCTAAAAGTCTGAGACAGTCTTCTGGTAATAAAGCCGGTGGAAAGAAAGGGCATCAGGGCACTTGTCTTAAACAGGTCGATATCCCTGACTATATTGAGTACCTTCCGGTTAAAGAATGCAATAAATGTCAGGCGTCTCTTCTTGATAGTGAGCCGGTCAAATATATTGAACGACAGGTGTTTGAACCAGGGAGACCGGGTGAATTTGAAGTAACGGCCCATAGAGCTGAAGTAAAAATCTGCACTTGTGGTTGTCGGAATCAGGCTGAATTCCCGGAAGGTGTTACCGCTGCCGCACAATATGGCTCAGCCACACAGGCTATGGCCGTCTATCTTAACCAATACCATTTCCTGCCTTTTAAGCGCGTGTCAGAGTATTTTAATACTCTCTATAAAATGAGTGTAAGTGCAGGCACTGTCGCCAATTTTGTGGCCAGAACCTATGAAAATCTGGCTTCTACTGAAGAGGTTATTCGTGACGCCTTGCGGGAATCGTCTGTTGCCGGAGCCGATGAAACGGGTATGCGGGCCGAGGGCTCTTTGCACTGGCTACACGTTATGCGGGATGAACAATGGACGCTCTACTACTTGTCTGAAAAGCGAGGTCGTGAGGCCATGGACACGATGGGCATACTGCTAACATTTGCAGGCGTTCTGGTTCATGATCATTGGAAATCCTATTTTGCATATGCGGCAACTCACGTACTTTGCAATGCCCATCACCTGAGGGAGCTTTTGGGTGTTGTTGATAGGGACAGCAATCAACTGGCGTTGCGATTGATGAAGCTACTGAGGCTTTCCTGGCATTACTGCAAGGGCTTTAAGACCATAGGTATGCTACAGATGCCAAGTGTTGTCTGTGAACGAATCGAGAAGATTTATGACCGGTTGCTTCAGCGGGCTCTAATGAAAGAAGTCGTCTATATGGAGAAGCAACGAGAGGAGCTTAAGCGCAAGAAAGTCAAGAATACTAAAGCTTACAATCTCTTCAAACGACTCACTGAGTTCAAGGCTGAGACACTGCGCTTCATGTCAGATTTTACCATTCCCTTCGATAACAATGGCAGTGAGCGGGATGTTCGAATGGCCAAGTTAAAGCAGAAAATCTCAGGCTGCTTCAGGAGTGCAGACGGTGGTTCTATGTTTGCACGGATTCGCAGCTATTTGTCGTCTGCCAGAAAACAGGGAATGGACATATATCAATCACTTCATAGAGCTGTTCGGAATTACTGTAATATGCCTTTGCTCAGTGCTGAATAGTTACGAGCGTTTTATACACATACTGACTTTCTTTTAGTCATCTCTTCGACTTCAAGTCCGCGCTTCTTATTAAAAGCTACATCGCTGATTCCCATGGCCTTGGCTTTTTCCAAATTAGCGCGACACGCGTATCCGCCGTCACCGCTTGTTTGGCGAGGTACACGACCATAAATTTCTTTTTGTCTTTCCATCATCGGAATGAATTGGTCCGAATCCGCTGGGTTACCTTCCTCAATAACCAGGTCCAGGATCAATCGACTTTTTCCCTGAACCAGGTTCAGTTTATGGCCATACTGTACTTGCCGCCTGTCTTTTACGATGATATCCGTATGGGGTTCATACAGGCTAACCACTTTTTCCTGGGCTGGCACCTTTTCACCCTTAAAGACCCTGCGCTCTGTCTGGGAGACTATTGCATCCACCAGGGGTAACAGGTGATCCACATCGGCCTGCCACTTGTCGGCATCATCAGCCAGGAGACACTGCCCCTGCTGACGGGCGTTTGCTAGCGTGACAGTAGCTTCGATAAGTACCTTCCGGGATTTTCGGGTCAACTGCAGCAGTTTTTTATAATGCTGATGCCGCTCTTCTTTGCCAGCGTAGATGCATTTTCTGGCCGCATCTTTTACGGCTCGGTTGTGATGGGTATATTCATAAAGCGGTGTCGCTGTCAGTGTTTGTCCCCGTTCCAGCAGCCGACAAATTTCTTTAACGGAACTGGCTAAAAGATCACTGTCGCAAGGAGGTTTGATATCCGATTCGGTGACTGTGCTGTCAATAGCCACAGTGCGCCCTTTTTCAATACCCTGATCTTTAGTGGTCATTAGCTGACAGTTATTAATCCGTTCCCATGTAAATGCAGTAAGAAGGCTGATGAGCCCATGCAAACTGGAGCGACTGGGGCGCTGGTTTGGTTCGAGGCGACAAAAGTCTCGAAAGAGCATGGAGTCCATCAAAACAAACGACAAGTAGTCATAATCACAATTCAAATACTGTTTCAGGAGTGCCGCACGAAGAACGGATTCTGCTGATAGTCCGTTCCGCCCAGTGTTCTGTTTATCACCAGAACTTAAGTCCTCATAAATCCAGTCATTGAACTGTGGATGGGCGTCAAGCCATTGCGAGATACCGGAAAGCTGGGAGCAGATTTCATGAGGTACGTAATGGAGTTCCATACTACACTGCGGGTGCGTTTTTTGCGCATTTGGAGTCCTCTGTTTTTGGCAATCCCTTATGTTTCTTGCTCTTGGGAAGTTTAGTCGCCAGATAGCAGTAGGGCTCCACTTAATTTTTCAGGATAAAATCTACAGTTTTCAATTGGTTGTGTTTTTGGACGAGAACTAGGAGGCTGTCCGAGAATAGCCTGATTAAGTATAATCAGGCATCTTCTGCCCACTTTGTTGTTGCCGAAACGGATGTCATCAATCAAATTCAAAGATAACCCTGCTGATTTTGACCAGCACCTGATGTTCCCATCGAACATCTTCGACCTGCTGCCACCAGATCATGATTGCTTCGTTTTTGAAGATATCTTCAAGCATATCGACACCTCTGAAGTGGAAAAGCAGTATCACCATCTTGGCCAGAATGCCTACCACCCACGACTGATTATATCGATCCTGATCTATGCCTATAGCCATGGTGTGTTCAGCTCCAGGGAGATTGAACGGCGCTGCAATCAGGACTTGGCTTTCATGTATATCGCCAAACAGCACTGCCCAAATTTCCGGGTGCTCAGTGACTTTCGTAAAAACCAGGCCACCTTTTTTAAAAGCAGTTTCAAACAGAGCGTGCTGCTCGCCCGGGAACTACAGATGGCCTCGCTGGGCCACATCGCTCTTGATGGTTCCAAATTCAAAGCCGACTCATCAAAGCATAAGGCCATGAGCTACGCACGACTTAAGGCCAAAGAAGCTGAATTAATGGCTGAAGTTGAGGCCCTGATTAAAAAAGCCGAAACCAGTGACAGTGAAGAGGACGATGCTTATCAGCAGGAGACTGGCTACAGCATTCCTGAAGACTTGCAATTCAAGCAGGAACGGTTAGAGAAAATCCAGGAGGCCAAAAAAGCGCTTGAAGAACGGGAACAGGCCCTGAATCCCGATAAGCCGATAGACGACAAAAAGCAAATCAGCTTTGCTGATCATGATGCCAGGATCATGGGTAAAAAAGGCAGTGGCTATCAGTACAGTTATAACGCCCAGATCAGCGTCGACAGCGATAATGGTATCATTGTTGGCCAGCACATCAGCCAGCATGCCAATGACAAGCAGGAAGTAAAGCCTGCACTTGAAGCCATTGCAGAAGCAACAGATAACGCGTCCATTGGCAAAATGAGTGAGGATAATGGCTATTACTCAGGGCCCAACCTGCAAGCGTTTGATGATGCGAACATTGACGCTTACATGGCTACGGATCGACAGGAGAAGCCTGCAACAGAGGGACTGGAAGACTCTGACAGAAAGTTTGTCAAAGCGGATTTTATTTACCATGAAGCAGACGACAGCTTTACCTGCCCTGCCGGTGAGAAGCTGATTTATAACACGGCTAGCAAAGCAAAACACAAAAGCTACCGCGTCAGTAAAGATATCTGCCGGGATTGCCCGTTACGTAAAAGGTGCAGTGGTGACAACAAAGACCCGGGGAAAGTGATTCGCACAGACCGCCACGAAGCCATACGCCAGGCGATGAACCGCAAAATGGAAACCAAAGAGGCCAAAGCGGTTTATGAGCGTCGCAAGGTGATTGCGGAACCGCCTTTTGGCCAAATCAAGAACTCAGGATTCAGAGGGTTCAGTGTCCGGGGTAAGGAAAAAGTGGCTGGAGAATTTTCACTGGTCTGCAGTGCTTATAATTTCAAAAAAATTGTCAAATCGGTTTCAACGGGATCAATCCGTCTTGAAGAAGCAAAAAGGCTTAAAATGGCAGCATAAAGGCAAGCAAAAGGGTAAAAAACGCAATTTTTACCCCAAAACAGGCTAAATTTAGGTCAATATTTGATCAGCCAAGAAAATGCTGAAGCTTTCGTTTTTTCAATAGCTAGTTCTCGGACAGCCTCCTAGGTAACAATAAACCACCTCGCCAAAAGCAAGGCTGCAAGTGCTGATCCATCAGCCGTAAGCCGTAAGCCGTTTTTATTATTATTTGGGTGGTATTTACCTTAAGTCCCGCTTAATGATTTGAAAATGAAAGGCTGTGTCGGCTGGAAGGAGCGCCCTCTGTGCTGTTCAGGTAAAATATCTGTGCAAACAACGAAGCACCTGCGAGGAGCAACACAGGGACGCAGTACGATGATAATTCCCAAGCCTGAAAAAATCGAGATCGAATTCACTGACGCTAAACTAACCGGTATGGCTGGGGCTCTTTTTATCGCCCGCCTTGCCCGTCGTTTCAAATTGCCTGAGCAGTTATCAACCCATATCCAGCTCAAAAAACGTAACCGAGGTTGTGATGATAAAGACAGCCTGCTGGGACTGATTTACAACTTCTGTGCGGGTAACGGACACCTTTCTGATATGGATATTCTGCAAAAAGACAGGCCAACCGTCAGTCTGCTTGGCCTCGAAGATGTCAGAGGCTCAAGGCGAATGGGAGAGTATCTTTCCCGGTTCAAGGCCGATTCTGTGAAGGCGTTGTACGGCGTTATTCGTGATCTCTGCCGACAGGTAGCCCCCGATGTTATTGAACACGTCGTTAAGGAGAAAAGTTACCTTCCGATCTTTCTTGATGGAACGGAGATTGAGGTGGATGGCCATCTGTTTCAGGAAGCTAAAGTCGGCTACAGCGGCAGTCGGCAGTACTGGCTCCACAGTATTTTTATCGGGCACCTGTGGGCCAGTGCCCGCCTCAACCCGGGGGCTTCTGACGTTTGTTATGGCTGGCAAGAGCAGCTTGAGAATGATGTCGTGCCTTTGGTGAGTGACGACATCCCCGTTTGGGCCAGAATGGACAATGCCTACTACAGAAAACAGGTTGTGGAATGGTTTGAAGCCCGTCCGTGGGACTTCTCTATCAGCGTCACCAATGACAACTACTGCCGTCCAGTACTCGATTGTATTGAGGGTTTACCCAAAAGTGCCTGGACGCCTATCCGCAGTGACAACACAGAAGAGGCGATCCTGTCTTATCACCAGCCTGCCGGGTGGAACCGTCAGCAGACGTATGTCGTGACCCGCCGCTGGCATGACGGAAAACAGTGGCTGGCAGTGCCCCGCTACTCAGTGATACTGGTCAGCCGCTCTGATCTGCCGTTGGCAGAACTGGTGCGTCGCCACCGGGAGAAGCAGGGGCAGGAGAATGCCCAGAAAGGTCCACTGATTGATCTGGATTTGCACCATCCACCCTGTCGCTCATTTCACGCCAATCAGGCTTTTTACGCCTGTGGTCAAATGGCACAGATTTTACTGAGAGCTTTGCAGTACAAGGCTTTGCCAGAGAAAGAGAGAAGACATGGTATTCGCCCGCTGATCAGGAAAGTGATCCGGTCAGTGGGCCGGTTAACCTATAGCGGTAAAAAGTGGACATTGTGGTTCGTCAAAACGGCTGCAGATCTTGGATGGCTGTTGGAGATCAGCAACAGGCTGGACATGAAGCCTCCGCCGATTTGCAGCTGATCAGTCCAAGATTGCCGACTTGACGAATAACACAGAGTGCTGTGGAGCCCTGCTTTACCTAAAGGGTGATAATTGAACGCAAAACACACAGGTTGCACCATGAATACGAGCTGATTTGGATAGCATTTTATCGACCCTGTATGAAAACTGTACAAATTTGCTTCTGGTACAGAGTATCCGATCAGCTATCCATTCTTAAGCGGGAATTAAGGGAGGTCCGGCCCGGCGTCGATCAGGGCTCTCAGGCACTCAATGTGACCGTTACAGGCAGCGATGTACGCCGGGGTGGCGCCGTCGGGAATCCGCCCGGCGTTGAGGTCCGCCCCGGCGCCGATCAGGGCTCTCAGGCACTCAGTGTGACCGTTCTGGGCAGCGATGAACACCGGGGTGGTGCTGTCGGAAGTCCGGGCGGCGTTGAGGTCTGCCCTGGCGTTGATCAGGGCTTTCAGGCACTCAATGTGACCGTTTTGGGCAGCGATGTACGCCGGGGTGGCGCCGGAAGTCCGGGCAGCGTTGGGGTCCGCCCCGGCATCGATCAGGGCTTTCAGGCACTCAGTGTAACCGTTCTGGGCAGCGATGAACGCCGGGGTGGCGCCGTCGGAAGTCCGGGCAGCGTTGGGGTCCGCCCCGGCGTCGATCAGGGCTCTCAGGCACTCAGTGTGACCGTTCTGGGCAGCGATGAACGCCGGGGTGGCGCCGTCGGAAGTCCGGGCGGCGTTGGGGTCCGCCCCGGCGTCGATCAGGGCTCTCAGGCACTCAATGTGACCGTTACAGGCAGCGATGTATGCCGGGGTGGTACCGTTGGAAGTCAGGGCAGCGTTGGGGTCCGCCCTGGCGTCGATCAGGGCTTTCAGGCACTCCGTGTGACCGTTACAGGCAGCGATGTGCGCCGGGGTGGCGCCGAAAGTCAGGGCGGCGTTGGGGTCCGCCCCGGCGTCGATCAGGGCTTTCAGGCACGCAGTGTGACCCTCCTGGGCAGCGATGAACAAAAGACTAATACGCTCGCCGGACACGGCAGACCGGAACGTCTGCCGGACAATCTCTGAATCAAGTACCAACAATCTCTGCAATGCCTTGAGATCACCTGTACGGACGGCCTGCAAAGGCAAGGGCTCACAGTAAGGGGAATCTTCATAGAGGCGGGCACCCGTCTCACGTACCAGAGGCAACGCCCCTTGCCGACAGAACGCACAACTCCGTGTGGCGACACCCTTCTTTTGCTGTTCGTCGAACCACCTGGAAAGACAGCCAAGGTCGTAGCGATGGTCGCAGTGGGTTTTGACAACCGTGGGCGCCACAGTACGACCAGGAAAAGCCTCAAAACAAATAACACAGATATTATGTTCTGCAGGCGCATGCGTATCTGCAGGAATGTGAAAAGGCGATCCGACAACAGTATCCATGCCCAAAAAACCGGTATTAATAAATTAGTAAGGCTCTTTTCGGGTTACAGACTGCTCTGCAATGAAAATTGGCCAAAGGCCTTGATATACAATGCCTTCAGGAAACTGCTGGCTAAATATTGCCAAGCCCTGCCACAGGAGGATTCCAGCCTGATTTATGAAATCAGCAGTCTGCAATACGAAAAGAGCCATTAGTAATACCGATAAGACTGAAAAAAAGAACGATAGTTCACTAAAACGAACCACCTTCCTGCTGGAAATGGAAAATCTATATCAATCCCGCTGTTTACGGGGCTTTTAAGTTTAAGTCAGTGCCACTGGATTGGAGGGACAGTATGCATTCCCATGGGGGAGAGGTTATCGCAAAACCCTGCGGACACTCTGGACCGTGGGAACGAGGTAATATTACCGCGCTATGACTAGGGGGCGGTAACGTAGATAAGGTCCGCCTTGGCGTCGATCAGGACTTTCAGGCACTCAGCGTGACCGTTAAAGGCAGCGATGTACGCCGGGGTGGTGCCATCGGAAGTCCGGGTGGCGCTGGGGTCCACCCCGGCGTCGATCAGGGCTTTCAGGCACTCAGCGTGACCCTCCTGGGCAGCGATGTACGCCGGGGTGGTGCCGTCGGAAGTCCGGGCAGCGTTGGGGTCCGCCCCGGCGTCGATCAGGGCTTTCAGGCACTCAGTGTAACCATTCTGGGCAGCGATGAACGCCGGGGTGGCGCCGGAAGTCCGGGCGGCATTGGGGTCCGCCCCGGCGCCGATCAGGGTTTGCAGGCACTCAGTGTGACCGTTACAGGCAGCGATGTACGCCGGGGTGGCGCCGTCGGAAGTTAGGGCGCCGTCGGGGGCCGCCCCGGCGTTGATCAGGGCTTTAAGGCACTCAGTGTGACCGTTCTGGGCAGCGATGAACGCCGGGGTGGTGCCGTCGGAAGTCCGGGCGGCGTTGAGGTCTGCCCTGGCGTCGATCAGGGCTTGCAGACACTCAGTGTGACCGTTACAGGCAGCGATGTATGCCGGGGTGGCGCCGTCGGAAGTCCGGGCGGTGTTGGGGTCCGCCCCGGCGTCGATCAGGACTTTCAGGCACTCAGCGTGACCGTTACAGGCAGCGATGTATGCCGGGGTGGCGCCGTCGGAAGTCAGAGCGGTGTTGGGGTCCGCCCCGGCGTCGATCAGGGCTTGCAGGCACTCAGTGTGACCGTTCTGGGCAGCGATGTACGCCGGGGTGGCGCCGTCGGAAGTCAGGGCGGCGTTGGGGTCCGCCCCGGCGTCGATCAGGGCTTGCAGGCACTCAGTGTGACCCTCCTGGGCAGCGATGTACGCCGGGGTGGCGCCGGAAGTCCGGGCTGCGTTGGGGTCTGCCCCGGCGTCGATCAGGGCTTGCAGGCACGCGGTGTGACCGCTCTGGGCAGCGATGTACGCCGGGGTGGCGCCGGAAGCCAGGGCGGCGTTGGGGTCCGCCCCGGCGTCGATCAGGGCTTGCAGGCACTCAGCGTGACCGTTCTGGGCAGCGATGTACGCCGGGGTGGTGCCGTCGGAAGCCAGGGCGGCGTTGGGGTCCGTCCCGGCGTCGATCAGGGCTTTCAGGCACTCAGTGTGACCGTTCTGGGCAGCAATGTACGCCGGGGTGGTGCCGTCGAAAGTCAGGGCGGCGTTGGGGTCCGCTCCGGCGTCGATCAGGGCTTTCAGGCACTCAGTGTGACCGTTACAGGCAGCAATGTTCGCCGGGGTGGCGCCGTCGGAAGTCCGGGCGGCGTTGAGGTCCGCCCCGGCGCCGATCAGGGCTCTCAGGCACTCAGTGTGACCGTTCTGGGCAGCGATATACGCCGGGGTGGCGCCGTCGGAAGTCCGGGCGGCGTTGGGGTCCGCCCCGGCGTCGATCAGGGCCTGCAGGCACTCAGTGTAACCGTTCTGGACAGCGATGTACGCCGGGGTGACGCCGGAAGTCAGGCCGGCGCTGGGGTCCGCCCCGGCGTCGATCAGGGCTTTCAGGCACTCAGTGTGACCCTTCAGGGCAGCGATGTACAAAAGATTAATACGCTTGCCGGACACGGCAGACCGGAACGTCTGCCGGACAATCTCTGGATCAAGTACCAACAATCTCTGCAATGTTTTGAGATCACCTGTACGGGCGGCCTGCAAAGGCAAGGGCTCACAGTAAGGGGAATCTTCATAGAGGCGGGCACCCGCCTCACGTACCAGGGGCAACGCCCCTTGCCGACAGAACGCACAACTCCGTGTGGCGATATCCTCCTTCTTTTGCTGTTCGTCGAACCACCTGGAAAGACAGCCAAGGTCGTAGCGATGGCCACAGTGGGTTTTGACAACCGTGGGCGCCACAGTACGACCAGGAAAAGCCTCAAAACAAATAACACAGATATTATGCTCTGCAGGCGCATTCGTATCTGCAGGAATGTGAAAAGGCGATCCGACAACAGTATCCATGCCCAAAAAACCGGTATTAATAACTGAAGTTACGCAGCTAACAGCTCTCTCAGCTGCCCCAACGAAGCTTTCAGCCCTGCCATATAGATTTTGGCTCTGAGCTGAAAGTGATTCAGATTTACTTTCAATGACAATACTTCCAACCTGAAGGCTGAGTAAATTGAAAGAAAGATATGATTACTCTGTGTTCTCACAGTATGCGCCGGTGACTTGGCCATTGACGCATTCGATTTCAGCGTTTTATGGAAGACCTCGACTTTCCACCGTTTCTCGTAGATTGCCTTGAGAGTCTCGGCATCACAGTCAAGATCGCTGCAAACCAGATAGAGAATGCCTGTGCTTCGTCTTTGTTTTTAAAGACCTGACGGTATAGCAGAACAGGGAAATCGACACCTGCTATCCACCCTTGTACAGGCTTATCTTCTGAAAAATCAACAGTATCTATACGCTGTGAACGGCCTTGTAATTTGTCGTCCAGACTGAGGGATACCTTGCGGTTTGACTTCATCGCCATCAGGAAATGTTTATTACAGTCGTGTCGAATAAACATCATATTGTCGTTTGAGCAAAACCAGCTATCTGCAAGGACATAGCGGAACATAAGCTGGTTATGGCAGCAAATCATCAGCATCTCCCGCATCATTTCATTTTTGGTTTGCTCTGCATATCGTCTTACCTTTTTTGTCTTCAAGTCGGTGTACAGGATGGTTTTCTCGATCAATTTATAGGCGACAGGAATCGACGCATCTCCGGCATGGTAGTGTGCATTGAGCAGATTTATACCCGTCATTCAGCACTCAATCTGAGAATTTCCCTACACCGGCTAAAATGTAAAAAATTCTCAGAATGAACATGTCCAATGCATCCTCATCAGTTCCACATTCAACGTATCGATCATATGGGTTTGGTTGCCGGTATGTGCAAAGAACTCGGTATCTCTAATCATCTGGATTCCCTGGTTCCTAACCAATCTGAACACCGGAATATTTCCTTTGGCGAAACCGTAGTATCAATGCTGCTTAACGGCCTTGGGTTCACTGCCCGCACGCTTCATATGTTCCCGGAGTTTCATGCTGATAAACCGCTGGATAAACTCATCAGGCCCGGTATTAAACCCGAACACATTAACGACAGTGTACTCGGCAGAGCCCTGGATCAGCTTTTTGAACTGGATGTAAGTGAGGTCTATTTATCGCTGGCTGTCAAGGCAGTGAATGTCTTAAAACTGCCGTGCAAGGCTCTGAACCTTGACTCAACAAGCTTGCATGTGGACGGCGTTTATAACAGCGAATCTGACGTCGACGAAGAAGATATGCACTGTATCAAACTCTGTCGTGGATACAGCAGGGATCATCGACCCGAGCTCAACCAGGCAATACTGCTGATGATGACGGAAAATCAGGCCGGTATTCCCGTTTGGCTCTATTTTGATTACGAACTGCTCTACAGTGAAAACTGACTGTAGGTCACGAAAAACAAGGATTGAGCAACATTACCGGACAATATGCTGACAACCTTTGTAGATAAAGGGCTTCAGCAATGTTCAACCCAGTAGCAGTCTGAAATCCTACAAGAGCCTCCCGTTTTTATGAAAGCGTCCAGTGGCAACGTAAACGACAATAAAAACTTTAAAAAAGTCATCAGCAGCCATTTGAAATCCTACCGGGAAGCCCTGAATAATCGCTACCTGATTGGTGATGCAGCACTTTATACAACAGATAACGTACAGATACTTCATCAGCAGGGCCAGCAATTTATCACCCGGGTTCCGTCAAAAATCAAAGAAGCCAGAGAACTGATTGACAGTGTCGCTTCTTGTGAAATGACACCAGTGGAGGGTGCTGAGGGCTATGAGAGTCATGAAATGCTGTCAGATCATGCGGGTGTCTCCCAGCGCTGGATTCTGGTCCGCAGCGAGCAGGCTCGAAAGAGCGAACAAAAAACACTGCTGAAAAAAATGCTAAAGAAGTCTGAGAAAGAAGCAGAAGCGCTGACCAGTAAACTGGCCAAAAAAGCCTTCAAGTGTGAAACCGACGCATTGCGTGCGTTCGATGAATGGCAGTCAAAAACTATTTATTGTCAGGCGGAACCTGTCATTACTGAGAAACCCTGCTATACCAAGGTAGGTCGTCCGGAGAAAGGCTCTAAACCGGACAGTATTGAATATTATGTGAGCGGATATCCTTGGGTATCCGTTGACTGTCGCAAAGATGCAGAGTGTTCTCTGGGTTGCTTTGTGCTGGCGACGAATGATCTGGACGACAGTCGGCTGAGTACAGCAGAAGTGCTAAGTACTTACAAATCACAACAGTCAGTAGAGCGTGGCTTTCGGTTTTTGAAGAGCCCGGAGTTTCTGGTTTCTTCGCTGTTTTTAAAGAAACCGGAACGAATAGAAGCCTTGCTGATGGTGATGACGCTGTGTCTGTTAGTGTATGCGGCGATTCAGCATCGAATTAGGCATGAGCTAAAACGACAGAGTCGGTTTTTCCCGGACATGAAGCGGAAACCCTGCCAAAACCCGACAGCGCGTTGGGTGTTTTTCTGCTTTCAGGGTATCAACGTGCTATTGGTCGATGGACATGAAAAGCATGTGGTTGGATTACAAGAAAGGCAGTTGACTATTATTTCAATTCTTGGGCGACCGTATCAGGAAATTTATTCCTGATACGGGTGCTGAATGACGGTTATACCTTTCACGGTGCGATTTTTTGTATGATCAAAATGCCAGGTGTTCAGGGCATTCTCTTTGCTGAACTGCTTTTCCTGAATCGTATCGTCAAAGATCAAAACCCCATCACTGCACTCAACCTGTCGCACGACGGGTTTAACGTAAAGCCATAAGTCACGACTGGTAAACTCATTGTTTGAAAGCAATCGGGTGAATTGGTCATGACTGTAGACATTATCCAAAAGCTCTGACACTCCCGTTGCAGTGGTCTTCCCAGACGACGACAACAGGTAGTCAGAATAAAGTTCTATGAGATCATTTTTCATGCCACCAATAATGGCTGATTTTCAGCAAGGTGCGTAACTTGAGTTAATAAATTAGTAATACCGATAGGACTGAAAAAAAGAACAGCAGTTCAATAAAACGAACCACCTTCCTGCTGGAAATGGAAAACCTATTCGCGTTCACCGGCAATTTTTGACATATGTGTGGAGCGGGATTTTGGTAAGGCGAGTATCCGGGAGCTTGTTCAGGCATACGTGGAACTGCGGCAGGAGAATAAATCGATGGTAACTGTTCAGCACCCCCACATAAATCTGGAATTTTCTGATTTTTATACCATCCTCTTAAGCACCATTTTTCCACAATATTCGCCAGCATGATTCCAGAACTACCCGCAACTATGTCGGCTGAGATTCTCTTGAAAGAGAATGCAGAGCTGCGGATGAGAGTTGCCTGTCTGGAAGAGCGATGTCGAGAATTGGAAGAAAAGGTTGGCAAGAACAGTCAAAACAGCAGCAAGCCGCCATCGTCTGATGGTTATCAAAAACCTTGTAAAAACAGTAATTCTCCAGATCATTCTGACGACCTTTCCGCAGATAAAGGTACCGATCCATCGGATGAAAAACCCAATCCTAAAAGTCTGAGACAGTCTTCTGGTAATAAAGCCGGTGGAAAGAAAGGGCATCAGGGCACTTGTCTTAAACAGGTCGATATCCCTGACTATATTGAGTACCTTCCGGTTAAAGAATGCAATAAATGTCAGGCGTCTCTTCTTGATAGTGAGCCGGTCAAATATATTGAACGACAGGTGTTTGAACCAGGGAGACCGGGTGAATTTGAAGTAACGGCCCATAGAGCTGAAGTAAAAATCTGCACTTGTGGTTGTCGGAATCAGGCTGAATTCCCGGAAGGTGTTACCGCTGCCGCACAATATGGCTCAGCCACACAGGCTATGGCCGTCTATCTTAACCAATACCATTTCCTGCCTTTTAAGCGCGTGTCAGAGTATTTTAATACTCTCTATAAAATGAGTGTAAGTGCAGGCACTGTCGCCAATTTTGTGGCCAGAACCTATGAAAATCTGGCTTCTACTGAAGAGGTTATTCGTGACGCCTTGCGGGAATCGTCTGTTGCCGGAGCCGATGAAACGGGTATGCGGGCCGAGGGCTCTTTGCACTGGCTACACGTTATGCGGGATGAACAATGGACGCTCTACTACTTGTCTGAAAAGCGAGGTCGTGAGGCCATGGACACGATGGGCATACTGCTAACATTTGCAGGCGTTCTGGTTCATGATCATTGGAAATCCTATTTTGCATATGCGGCAACTCACGTACTTTGCAATGCCCATCACCTGAGGGAGCTTTTGGGTGTTGTTGATAGGGACAGCAATCAACTGGCGTTGCGATTGATGAAGCTACTGAGGCTTTCCTGGCATTACTGCAAGGGCTTTAAGACCATAGGTATGCTACAGATGCCAAGTGTTGTCTGTGAACGAATCGAGAAGATTTATGACCGGTTGCTTCAGCGGGCTCTAATGAAAGAAGTCGTCTATATGGAGAAGCAACGAGAGGAGCTTAAGCGCAAGAAAGTCAAGAATACTAAAGCTTACAATCTCTTCAAACGACTCACTGAGTTCAAGGCTGAGACACTGCGCTTCATGTCAGATTTTACCATTCCCTTCGATAACAATGGCAGTGAGCGGGATGTTCGAATGGCCAAGTTAAAGCAGAAAATCTCAGGCTGCTTCAGGAGTGCAGACGGTGGTTCTATGTTTGCACGGATTCGCAGCTATTTGTCGTCTGCCAGAAAACAGGGAATGGACATATATCAATCACTTCATAGAGCTGTTCGGAATTACTGTAATATGCCTTTGCTCAGTGCTGAATAGTTACAATCGATGTTATTGGTTAATGCCCGGCAGCTGGGAAAGATCGATTAGTGAAGGTCTGCATTTCCACGGGGGAGAGGCTGTCGCAAAACTCTCCGGACACCTCGTTCCCACGCTCCGCGTGGGAACGAGGTGTCCGGAGTGTCCACAGGGTTTTCGGGGGCTCCATGCGAGTATGGTATCTGTGGCGGGACCGGTATGCATTCCCACGCGGAGCATGGGAACGAGATGTCCAGAGTGTCCACAGGGTTTTGCGACACCCTCGGGACCGTGGGAACGAGGTAACTGATAATTGCTGTGGCTATGCTCAAGGTGGTACGTAATGAAGTGAAGGATCGGGTATTACGGCTGCTAACCGATTGCTGGTACATGAACTGGACGCTGATAAAGCCAGCACTTGAAATGAATATGGAAGTCATTGGTCAGATACCTTCAAGCCGGGCTCTCTACGCCTTGCCGCCAGAACCTACCGTTTCATTAACCATGCGTTCCGTTTGTGTTCCCTGCTCGCAGGTGCATGCAGGTGTTTCATGCTGGCAAAATAACAATAATTATCTTTAGTCACTCCTTTTCTTAAAGGGAATGGCATGATTTTAACGATTACACTGAGCCAGCATCACAGCGTTGTGAAAATGCCTATACTCTCTGCCACTTTGCTCGACAATCCCTCCTCCGCACTCCTGCACATGCTTATACAACCGCTCATACAAAGTGGTAATGGGCATGTTTAACATGCGGTTTAGCGATTGAGAGCACTGATTGATAGCACTGTGATTGAGGCTCAATGACATGAACAACATTAGCTCAGGGTATCTTCCACCATTTCTTAACCCCCGCCGCAGCGATGAAGGTGAAAGTAAAGATGAAGTCAGGGCCTCTTTTCAGGGCAGAGAAATCAGTGATGCCCTGCCCGCCAGCAACAAAATACAACACTCCCGGGCAGCCCTTGTCGACTTCCCGGTTGACGGCCTTGATTCGAGGGCCATCACAAAAAGGGGATTCGATGCCGTCACAACAACGATCACCATTACGGATTCAGGGCAAACACTGGACCTCGAAAGCGCATGGGAAGAAATTGATTACGCACTGAGAAATCTGATCGGGCTTTCACCGGCACACCTGGCAAAAGCAAAACAGTGCATGAACACATTACCGGTCAGTGAGTTTCGATACTTTGAAGACCTGACGGATGCCGTTATTACACGCCTGAATGCCGCAGAGGGCACAGAATACCCGCTTACCGGAGCGCTGGAAACGGGCAGTCATCCTGTCTCAGGCAAGACAGGCGGCACGCTGTGGACGTTATGCAAGTACATCATCACAGCACTGGCTGCAGAGTCCGTGCTGACTCACCTGTCCCGGCCAATAGCAGGAGCCCGGCCAGATCACCTGAGGCACACCTTCCAATTCATCGGTAACTCTAACCCCGGTTTCCCGAATCGAATGACCCTGCCCTTACCGGATGCCTGTTCGGATCACCATGCTGTTGACATGGTCACACTCAAACCGGGTAAAACCATATGCATGAAAAAGGGTAGTGTTCATGGCCATACTTCGCGACACTTTTTACTCAATCACTCTCGCACCAAAAAAAGTATCACCCTTAGTACTGGCCATGGTTCCGGGGATTTACGTTTATTTGCCAATCACACCAGATGGCCTGATATCACCCGCCTCCCCCTATTGAATAGTTCCTGGCTTGTGTTCTGCCACGGGCTGGATGAAACCCATGGCAGCCCCTATAGCTCAAGTTATCGAGCCAGTGTTTTTTTCATTTGAATCGGCACAAAGGAGGTAATTATTGCTTTCCTTATACGACATCCCGCCATAAACACTTCACAGTAGTCAGTTATATCCTGAAGACTGGGTGAGCACTGAGTCGATATCGACTTGTTTTTCATATTCACCAGATAGAATTTGTCCTTATCACAGACCAAAAGCAGAATTTCTTCAGGCGAATTCTCTTTGATCGGGTCGAGCTGGAGCTGGATATAACCTTGCCCACCGGCCGCCATGCCAAGATACATTTCCTCTAGTGAATCAGCCACTTGCCGTTGCAATTGGATCATCCGCACATCAGACTCCAGCTGGCTATAAGAAGAAACTCCAAGCTTCAATATGGGAAAGCCGATAATTTCCGTTTTGAGCAGGGTATAGCCAAGTTCACTCAGGTGGCTAGCCACCTGCTCACTGGTAAGTTCGGAGCTGCGCATATCGCTACCGGTAATATTCTTCAGCAATTCGTAACTGTTCAGCACCCCCACATAAATCTGGAATTTTCTGATTTTTATACCATCCTCTTAAGCACCATTTTTCCACAATATTCGCCAGCATGATTCCAGAACTACCCGCAACTATGTCGGCTGAGATTCTCTTGAAAGAGAATGCAGAGCTGCGGATGAGAGTTGCCTGTCTGGAAGAGCGATGTCGAGAATTGGAAGAAAAGGTTGGCAAGAACAGTCAAAACAGCAGCAAGCCGCCATCGTCTGATGGTTATCAAAAACCTTGTAAAAACAGTAATTCTCCAGATCATTCTGACGACCTTTCCGCAGATAAAGGTACCGATCCATCGGATGAAAAACCCAATCCTAAAAGTCTGAGACAGTCTTCTGGTAATAAAGCCGGTGGAAAGAAAGGGCATCAGGGCACTTGTCTTAAACAGGTCGATATCCCTGACTATATTGAGTACCTTCCGGTTAAAGAATGCAATAAATGTCAGGCGTCTCTTCTTGATAGTGAGCCGGTCAAATATATTGAACGACAGGTGTTTGAACCAGGGAGACCGGGTGAATTTGAAGTAACGGCCCATAGAGCTGAAGTAAAAATCTGCACTTGTGGTTGTCGGAATCAGGCTGAATTCCCGGAAGGTGTTACCGCTGCCGCACAATATGGCTCAGCCACACAGGCTATGGCCGTCTATCTTAACCAATACCATTTCCTGCCTTTTAAGCGCGTGTCAGAGTATTTTAATACTCTCTATAAAATGAGTGTAAGTGCAGGCACTGTCGCCAATTTTGTGGCCAGAACCTATGAAAATCTGGCTTCTACTGAAGAGGTTATTCGTGACGCCTTGCGGGAATCGTCTGTTGCCGGAGCCGATGAAACGGGTATGCGGGCCGAGGGCTCTTTGCACTGGCTACACGTTATGCGGGATGAACAATGGACGCTCTACTACTTGTCTGAAAAGCGAGGTCGTGAGGCCATGGACACGATGGGCATACTGCTAACATTTGCAGGCGTTCTGGTTCATGATCATTGGAAATCCTATTTTGCATATGCGGCAACTCACGTACTTTGCAATGCCCATCACCTGAGGGAGCTTTTGGGTGTTGTTGATAGGGACAGCAATCAACTGGCGTTGCGATTGATGAAGCTACTGAGGCTTTCCTGGCATTACTGCAAGGGCTTTAAGACCATAGGTATGCTACAGATGCCAAGTGTTGTCTGTGAACGAATCGAGAAGATTTATGACCGGTTGCTTCAGCGGGCTCTAATGAAAGAAGTCGTCTATATGGAGAAGCAACGAGAGGAGCTTAAGCGCAAGAAAGTCAAGAATACTAAAGCTTACAATCTCTTCAAACGACTCACTGAGTTCAAGGCTGAGACACTGCGCTTCATGTCAGATTTTACCATTCCCTTCGATAACAATGGCAGTGAGCGGGATGTTCGAATGGCCAAGTTAAAGCAGAAAATCTCAGGCTGCTTCAGGAGTGCAGACGGTGGTTCTATGTTTGCACGGATTCGCAGCTATTTGTCGTCTGCCAGAAAACAGGGAATGGACATATATCAATCACTTCATAGAGCTGTTCGGAATTACTGTAATATGCCTTTGCTCAGTGCTGAATAGTTACAGCAATTCAACATTTTTAGCTTCTTCCTTGCGGATACGTTGCAGTCCCAGACTCTGAGCCGCAGCGAGTAGAATTTTCCGGTCAGAGGTTGCCTCGCCGCCACTGAAATCACGGGGAGGATATTGCTCGATAAAGGCTCGCATATCGATACTTTCGAGCGCTTTTGCCGGGGTGCCTCCCCTTCTGGTTGGTTCAACAAAAACTCCCTGGGTCGCATCGCTGCTCAATGCCAGAAACTTTAGATAGGTGGTCAGCTCGGTGCCACCTTCAAAGCTCCCGAAAGCCAGCCGTCCGAGGGAGCTGTTGTTCGTCGGCACTTCAGAGGTAAACAACAATATAAGACTCCCGTCAGATGGGTGCCGAAACACGCGCATAACCGGGGAAACCTGCTCTGGCTGGCCTGTTAACGGATTCGTGCGGGAACAGACGAATGTAAGAAAAAACGGATTGCCCGGCTCAAGTCGATCGAGACGCTGCTGCATGGCGGAAAAGAAAACATCGGCACCCTCTGGATTGTCGATCATTAATTGTATGCCGGGCAGTTGGCCTTCAGCATTACAGATTGTTTGCCATTTAGGGACTATACCTTGGCTGATCATCTGCTCTATAAAGTTATAACCTGAAGTTACGCAGCTAACAGCTCTCTCAGCTGCCCCAACGAAGCTTTCAGCCCTGCCATATAGATTTTGGCTCTGAGCTGAAAGTGATTCAGATTTACTTTCAATGACAATACTTCCAACCTGAAGGCTGAGTAAATTGAAAGAAAGATATGATTACTCTGTGTTCTCACAGTATGCGCCGGTGACTTGGCCATTGACGCATTCGATTTCAGCGTTTTATGGAAGACCTCGACTTTCCACCGTTTCTCGTAGATTGCCTTGAGAGTCTCGGCATCACAGTCAAGATCGCTGCAAACCAGATAGAGAATGCCTGTGCTTCCGTCTTTGTTTTTAAAGACCTGACGGTATAGCAGAACAGGGAAATCGACACCTGCTATCCACCCTTGTACAGGCTTATCTTCTGAAAAATCAACAGTATCTATACGCTGTGAACGGCCTTGTAATTTGTCGTCCAGACTGAGGGATACCTTGCGGTTTGACTTCATCGCCATCAGGAAATGTTTATTACAGTCGTGTCGAATAAACATCATATTGTCGTTTGAGCAAAACCAGCTATCTGCAAGGACATAGCGGAACATAAGCTGGTTATGGCAGCAAATCATCAGCATCTCCCGCATCATTTCATTTTTGGTTTGCTCTGCATATCGTCTTACCTTTTTTGTCTTCAAGTCGGTGTACAGGATGGTTTTCTCGATCAATTTATAGGCGACAGGAATCGACGCATCTCCGGCATGGTAGTGTGCATTGAGCAGATTTATACCTTTCACGGTGCGATTTTTTGTATGATCAAAATGCCAGGTGTTCAGGGCATTCTCTTTGCTGAACTGCTTTTCCTGAATCGTATCGTCAAAGATCAAAACCCCATCACTGCACTCAACCTGTCGCACGACGGGTTTAACGTAAAGCCATAAGTCACGACTGGTAAACTCATTGTTTGAAAGCAATCGGGTGAATTGGTCATGACTGTAGACATTATCCAAAAGCTCTGACACTCCCGTTGCAGTGGTCTTCCCAGACGACGACAACAGGTAGTCAGAATAAAGTTCTATGAGATCATTTTTCATGCCACCAATAATGGCTGATTTTCAGCAAGGTGCGTAACTTGAGTTATAACCTCTCTGGCCTTTCAATGCCTCCAGATCAGCTGGTGAACGAATCTCAACCAGCATCCGCTCAAACGCCTTGGTTATTTTACTGACATTTAGCCTTTCGGAGGGACGGGGGGGTGGCTGGGCATCTGAAGGAGTATCCGGGTGCCGTGGATGCAGTACCATTTGAGTTTGCAGCAGATTTCCAAGCTGAGTGGCTAACTGTTCCATATTCTGTTGAGCCGCTACTAGTTGACCTTCGATGGCGAGACCCTCTCGCACTTCTGCCAATGCTGCAGTATGTGCCGCTGGTTCAATAATTGTCCCTGGCAAAGCAAGTGCGGCCTGCTCTTGGGGGGAGGCCATCGTTCCCCCAATAACAGCTAGTTCCCGGCTATTACTAATCTGAACTGGGGCGGGGAGATCATGCTCGCCAGGGATTGCACCACCAGGGGTGGGTTCCAAAAGGCTCCAGTCGTATTTATTGACCTCCCTGGCAAACTCAGTATCTCTGGAAAATTTCAAAGGCTTGGTCTTGCAGCCGGGACAAGCTGCCAGATCACGATCAGGCAGAGTCATAGAGCACATATCGTGGTAGGTGCTGTTACAGCAATCGGTGACCATAAAAGGAGGGTGCTCAATATACTTAGCGCATCGATGGCAGAATCTGCGAATAGCAACATCATCAGGTGGTGCCGGACGCTCATCGGGCTGTTGATTCAAGCTGGAATTTTGCGTGCTGGATGACGGGGTACGGTTAAGATCCAAAGCCATTCTCCTTTGAAAATAAATCGGAACGTTGTTCTATTAGAAGATTGTTCTGTTAGAAGATAGCCCGAACAGTAAATGAAATTGATGCCGATTGGATCGTAGTGGACAGATATGTATGGGATGATTCAATAAAAAAACATCCGAATCAGCGCAGCCAGATAAATAGTTGATAGTTTGCTTTCATTTATTCTGACCATATAATCAGTTATTAGTTCAATCCCCTGTTATCCGAGGCTTTAGACTGTGAACTCAAGAATGAACTTTCGTTTCAATCTGGACTCTAAACAGGGAATTGAATTTTATATAAGACGAATGGGATAACGATGAGCTCTATATTATGTGTCGCTTCATCCATAGCCGAAGCCTGTAAAATAGCATTGGATTGTGTTACTAACTCAGTTCGAAGGGTATTTAATCGCACTGTTTCAGCACTTGCTTCCGTTAAAACCTATCTTTTTGGATCATCTAAAGCTCGGAATCAAAGTGCTGAGCCTGATGGAACCTACATCAGAGAACGATCAGTTGACAGTGTGCCGCAGTCAGCTGCCAGCATAGCTAACTCAGTACCAGCGTCGGATCAGCCACAGCAAAACGAATTCACTATGGCAAAATTTAAGGCCCTCTTAACCGGTTTGCAGGCAGCAGAACAAAAAATCGATGGATTATCAACATTTTTACAAGAGCTAGAAAATCAAAGTATTGAGCAACGTGTTAACGTCCGTCAGTTTGTTAATACAGCAAATGACATAAAAAAGCTTCACCGAATCGTTGAAGACTTTGAAAGGGGTGCTGTTACTTCACCAGCCGATGCCAAACCCAAAATAACCGCTGTTTTCAAAGGAATGAAGGAAGCTGTCGTGCTTCTAGAAAAAGATACGCTGAATGCATTGTTGGATCAAAAGCGTATTGAAAAACTGGATGGACTTCTGATCGATATTGGCAATGCAAAAGCCATATTCGACGAATTGTAGACCAGCAAGGCTCATCATATTAAAAACAGCAATATTCCCTGCTGGTAATAATTGCTATATTGGCCCGACTGTGTCGAGGTCACAGGGCACTTCATAATAACTTCTCAGTCGTTCTGATGAGATTTTTTTCCCAAGGTCGGCACAGACCATTGTGCCTGACCTCTACCTTGCCTGCAAACGACCCTATGCCGACTCCCCGGATCTGCAATAATGCATGACAGCTGTCAGTGATAAATAAAACATGAGCAAAAAATACCTCGGAAATCTGTTCGATGGTACTATTTATTGTCTATGCAGCTGCACATAAACTGTCGTACAAATCATAACTGCCTCAATACTCTAGGAAATGGAATAGAGGGGCGGTAGCGTGGGTGTGCTTCAGGGAGTGGTTTTATCATTTTCTGATTTAAGCTTCCGGATAAGGGAAGCATAAACCCTGTTGTTTCTGTTGAGAAAATAGGGTTTTAAACATCAGACTTGTCTCGCATCATTTTGTTCCCTCCGTCAAGGAGCCTGTCGGACTTAAGGCTCTTCAATTACCATAGTCAATGGTTCAGGTGCTAACAATGAACGACACTCATAGTAAAGTTATCGGTTATATTCTTTGGATTTTTGGGTTTCTTGGGGCACACCGTTTTTATTATGGCAAGCCCGTAACAGGCACTATCTGGTTATTCACACTTGGTCTCTTTGGTATTGGCTGGCTGATTGATCTTTTCCTTATCCCGGCAATGGATCGGGAAGCAGATCTTCGTTTCCATAGTGGTCAGTATGATTACTCTGTTGCCTGGATATTACTGACATTCCTTGGGGTATTCGGTGTTCACCGTATGTACCTGGGGAAATGGATATCCGGAATTTTGTATCTGTTTACCATTGGCTTTTTCGGTCTTGGTGTCATTTACGACTTTTGGACGCTAAACAACCAGATTTCCATTGAAAACTGCCAAAATAGTTCTGTATCAGCAAGCTGAAACAACCGAAAACCAGGTTGCAAAATTCGAGTGAAAGAATGTAAGAATAGGCTTTTCGTCTTGGATGCCTTCGAGATACAAGAACCACCTCCGGTTTCCCGATTTCCTCAGGATTCAAAATCTGGCCCACGTTTTTCGGTTTTCATCCGCGATCAACAGGACTTAAAACTGCTTTTCCAGCATTTGGGTATTTTCTGGCCAATGCATGTGGAAGGTGAACAAAGCAGGTACCTTCTTCAAGTGCTTTTTGGTGCAGCAACCTGGATGATTCAATCTGAGCCCGTAATGCTTCAACCGACACCTTGGGCAACAAAGTCATTCTGTCTTTTCCACCCTTACCATGGCGAACGGTAATTTCCATACGCCCAAAATCAACATCCTGAACCCTGAGACGGAGAGCTTCCTTCAGCCGAAGACCGGCACCGTACATTAACTGGGCGACTAATAACGGTGTCCCTTTGAGATAAGACAAAACAGAGGTAGCTTCCGTAACCGACAACACAACAGGAAGTTTTTTGGGGCGTTTTGCTTTTAGCCAGTCATTAATCGTTAAGCTGTCGCGCCCGAGTACTTGTTTGTACAAAAAGACCAGGGCACTCAATGCCTGCTGCTGAGTACTGACAGCAACGTGCTTTTTCATTACCAGGTGGGTGAGAAAATCACGAACATCATCGCCAGTTAATAAATCGGGATGGCGCATTTTATGAAATTTTATAAAGCGTTTAGTCCAGTCCCAGTAGCTGCGCTCGGTGGACAGAGAATAACCGGCAGACCGAATGGCAATTTGAAAACGTTCTTGTAATCTAGTTCTCGTCCAAAAACGCATCAGGCAATCATAATTAGATTGTACGTGCGTTTTGATATTTCCTGAAATTCCAGAGAGCCGCAAAAACTCTTCCCTTTTTTTCTCTAATCTGGGACGGATATTGGAGAAAAACGCGAAAAGCAGGCAGAAAACATCCTCCCACCATGCTGGAAAGGTACTTTCATGTAGCGTGGAGGTGGCTATCAGGATGGTGCCGGGTGTCTGGCCAGAATCACCAGGTTGTAACAGACCACCGATAACCAGCAATGAGAATCAAAACGCTCAGAACCCTTGCAGTGGCAACGTGATAGCCCAAAACATCTCTTTAGCCACGAAATTCCCGCTTCAATACCTGCCCGGAAGCGAAAGAGCGTTTTATACACATACTGACTTTTAGTCATCTCTTCGACTTCAAGTCCGCGCTTCTTATTAAAAGCTACATCGCTGATTCCCATGGCCTTGGCTTTTTCCAAATTAGCGCGACACGCGTATCCGCCGTCACCGCTTGTCTGGCGAGGTACACGACCATAAATTTCTTTTTGTCTTTCCATCATCGGAATGAATTGGTCCGAATCCGCTGGGTTACCTTCCTCAATAACCAGGTCCAGGATCAATCGACTTTTTCCCTGAACCAGGTTCAGTTTATGGCCATACTGTACTTGCCGCCTGTCTTTTACGATGATATCCGTATGGGGTTCATACAGGCTAACCACTTTTTCCTGGGCTGGCACCTTTTCACCCTTAAAGACCCTGCGCTCTGTCTGGGAGACTATTGCATCCACCAGGGGTAACAGGTGATCCACATCGGCCTGCCACTTGTCGGCATCATCAGCCAGGAGACACTGCCCCTGCTGACGGGCGTTTGCTAGCGTGACAGTAGCTTCGATAAGTACCTTCCGGGATTTTCGGGTCAACTGCAGCAGTTTTTTATAATGCTGATGCCGCTCTTCTTTGCCAGCGTAGATGCATTTTCTGGCCGCATCTTTTACGGCTCGGTTGTGATGGGTATATTCATAAAGCGGTGTCGCTGTCAGTGTTTGTCCCCGTTCCAGCAGCCGACAAATTTCTTTAACGGAACTGGCTAAAAGATCACTGTCGCAAGGAGGTTTGATATCCGATTCGGTGACTGTGCTGTCAATAGCCACAGTGCGCCCTTTTTCAATACCCTGATCTTTAGCGGTCATTAGCTGACAGTTATTAATCCGTTCCCATGTAGATGCAGTAAGAAGGCTGATGAGCCCATGCAAACTGGAGCGACTGGGGCGCTGGTTTGGTTCGAGGCGACAAAAGTCTCGAAAGAGCATGGAGTCCATCAAAACAAACGACAAGTAGTCATAATCACAATTCAAATACTGTTTCAGGAGTGCCGCACGAAGAACGGATTCTGCTGATAGTCCGTTCCGCCCAGTGTTCTGTTTATCACCAGAACTTAAGTCCTCATAAATCCAGTCATTGAACTGTGGATGGGCGTCAAGCCATTGCGAGATACCGGAAAGCTGGGAGCAGATTTCATGAGGTACGTAATGGAGTTCCATACTACACTGCGGGTTGCGTTTTTTGCGCATTTGGAGTCCTCTGTTTTTGGCAATCCCTTATGTTTCTTGCTCTTGGGAAGTTTAGTCGCCAGATAGCAGTAGGGCTCCACTTAATTTTTCAGGATAAAATCTACAGTTTTCAATTGGTTGTGTTTTTGGACGAGAACAATCTAATATAAGTCCTACTTAATACTGTTTTTTTATACAGTATAAGTTAGTTCGTATATGCAGAAAATCAACTGAATGGTTAACCTGTTGTTTTAAATGACAATAAATCAATCTGTAATCACACAGATTGTTTGACCGAAAAATATGCGAATCACAAAATGCGAATCAGAAGAGGCTCTTTTCCAATTCCAGACTGCTATGTAACCAGCAAGTTGACTAAGGGCTGAAGAAGACTTTTGCCTCTTCGGCCAATATTATGCAAAAACTCAAAAAAGCCAAGGTAAAGGGGTAGGCTCTTTTCCAATTCCAGACTGCTATGTAACCAGCAAGTTGACTAAGGGCTGAAGAAGACTTTTGCCTCTTCGGCCAATATTATGCAAAAACTCAAAAGGCTCTTGTAGGATTTCAGACTGCTACTGGGTTGAACATTGCTGAAGCCCTTTATCTACAAAGGTTGTCAGCATATTGTCCGGTAATGTTGCTCAATCCTTGTTTTTCGTGACCTACAGTCAGTTTTCACTGTAGAGCAGTTCGTAATCAAAATAGAGCCACTCAAAAAAGCCAAGGTAAAGGGGTAAAGCCTCTTGGGATATTCCCCTGTGAGGCCTTAGCCACGAGCGTAGAAGTGACCAAAACCCCTCCATAGTATTAACATGCACCTCGTAAATACCGTCTTTGTCATCATCACGAGCATACTCACCTTTGCCGTGACAGACCGTTTTATGTCTGAAGCCCCAGCTTTCAAGGTCATCATAGATGTTGTATTCATCGGTATACGTTCGACAGCATGTTGATAATGACCTGACCTCCCCTTTGAATCATTCCCAATACCGGCGGTTTGTCTTTTTCCAGAGTCCCACGGCCCGGAGCGCCTTTAAGCCTTCTTTTTCTCGGTGGACGATCCAGATTTTTTTAATGCTTCAGGGTGTCCCTTGTGACCAGCTACAATGTAGACCTCGTCGAATTCAACTTCGCCATCAAGAATCACTTCTGGCTTTCGGTCAACAACACCATTTCGTAAGACTGTGGTCATATGGTGTGCATCACTGACACACAGATCAAGTTCCTGAGCTATCTGGCTGTTGGAGACGTTCAGCCCCATTAAATAGAGACAGGCAATCCAGACTTTGAGTGGTCGGTGGTGTCCTGCGAAAACCGTATTTGTCAGGTCATCGAAGTAGCGCTTACAGGACTTACAGTAAGTGCTGGCACTCTACCTGCACATTGTCGTGTCCATTCTTTTTGACATTCTCAGAATCACAGTGCGGACAGAGAACAGTGCCATCTGGCCAGCGGTTCTCACGGATCATCTCAAAGCAGGTGTCATTACTGATGAGATCTGAGATTCGGCCTATATTCATGGTCAATGCCCCCTGTGTCAGCATAGTTGTCGCCTCTCCTGAAATTAGAAATCTCAACAGGGGGCGGTCTATGAGTAATCAATGGCCCGCTATTCAGAAGAGTTCAAAGAGTCCATCATTCAGAAGATGATGCCACCCAATAATGTGCCAGTTTCGCAGTTGGTACGTGAGACTGGTATCTCTGATGTGACCCTGTACACTTGGCGAAAGAAAGCAGTATCTAAAGGAGTGCCTGTGCCGGGCGACGGAAAGAATCCAGATCAATGGACAACTGAAAACAAGTTAGCCGTAATCATTGAAACGGCTGCGTTAAATGAAGCAGAAATGGCTGAATACTGTCGTAAAAAAGGTCTGTTTGCTGAACAAATTCAGCAGTGGAAGGCTGCCTTTATTAACAGTGTTTCTGTCCAGCCTGAAAGTCAGTCAAAACAGCGTAAGGCGCTGTCTGACGAACACAAAAAAGATAAGAAAACCATCAAAAAGCTTGAGCGTGAACTCAATCGCAAGGACAAGGCGTTAGCAGAAACTGCTGCCTTGCTGGTACTCACAAAAAAGGCCCAAGAGATCTGGGGGGCGCCAGAGGACGATTAGTCTCTCTCCCGGATCGACAAAATGCTGTTAGCCTGATTAAACAGGCAGTTAAAGATGGGGCTCGTCAGTCAAAAGCCTGCAAAGCCCTTGGTCTTACAGAAAGAACTGTACAACGCTGGATGCAGGGTGATGACGTGCGCGCAGATAATCGCAAAAATGCTGACAGGCCAGAACCGGTTAACAAGTTTTCTGAAGCTGAGCGACAGGCGATTGTTGACGTCTGTAACAGCGAGCGGTTCAAAAGCCTTCCGCCCAGCCAGATTGTGCCCACATTGTTAGATGAAGGTCTCTATATGGGGTCTGAAAGGACATTTTACCGGGTGTTGGAGGAAACAGGGCAACAGCATCATCGGGGCAGTGCTGCCAAGCCAAACAGGTATAAGCCAACGTCCTGGTGTGCTACCGGACCCAACCAGGTCTGGTCCTGGGATATTACCTATCTGCGCTCTCCGATACGGGGGCAGTTTTATTACCTGTACCTGGTGATAGACATCTTTAGTCGTATGATTGTTACATGGGAAATTCATGAAACCGAATCAGCTGAGCATGCATCAGAAATGATCACTAAAGCCTGTATCAAACAGGGAATTGCAGCCTTGGAGTGGCCACTGGTTCTGCACTCAGATAATGGTAGTCCCATGAAGGGTGGCACTATGCTGTCAACACTGCAGCGTCTTGGGGTCGTGAGCTCATTCAGTCGTCCCCGGGTCAGTGATGATAACCCCTTTTCCGAGGCCATATTCAGAACCCTGAAATACCGCCCTGGTTATCCGCGCACGCCATTTGCTGATCTTGAAGCAGCACGTAGCTGGGTGCATGGTTTTGCCCAATGGTACAACGAAGAGCACAAGCACAGTGGGCTGAAATTTCTGACACCCGGGCAAAGGCATCGTGGTGAAACCAAGGTGCTTATGGCTAACCGCAGAAAGGTTTATGAACAAGCCAAAGAACGTCACCCAGAGCGCTGGGGAAAGAGGTCAACAAGGAACTGGGATCTGGCTGATGAAGTCTGGTTGAATCCCGACAGACCTGCTGATGATCAACTAAGCAAAGCCGCTTAAGTTGAGGCGACAACTATGTTGACAAACACCGGAATCAACTGTCCAATACAGTGTTTAGACCATTTTTTTATAGGCAAGTTCAATAAACTGGGAAATTAGTACAGCTAAACAAACCCATTGACATAGTCCATGACAGGGTGTGTGGGTTTTGTCAGGAAGGAACTTTATAATGAAGGAGTGGTCTTAAGCTGCAATTCAATAATTGAATAATTCAATGGAACCCTCAACCAAGTTGCCGTTATTCGATCTTGCTTTATCTGATCATTGTTTGGGATTATCTGATTCATTAGGGCAAACGCACAGATTTGGACTCAGTGAGCAACAAGTTACGTATAATGGAATGTCTGTTCAGACGGTGGACTCTTCTTCTGTTTACCATAACCAATCAGTTACACCCAAAGATAATGCTGATTCTTTTAACTCATTGAACGACCTTGATATTGAACATCTAACACTTTCCGGTACAAATGACTTTATCGGTGCTGATATTCCTAACATATCAGAATCCATACTTGATGAATATATACCCTGGAACCCTGAAAATGGACCCGTAAATGATACGCAGTCATCAATTCCAGACATGCCTTTTATTCTGCAGGTATGCTTACCGGGGAGTGAGCCTGAAATCAGTGCGCCAACAATAGTGAGTCATTTGAATCCGGATGATCAGTTAATCAATCTTTCTGTCGAATCCACTCACCCACAAGCTTTACGACCAGCAACTGTAGTTAATCCCCTAAACCTGGACCAAAGGCCCCAGGCCGAAGAAATTGATGGTAACGCTTTGGTTAAGTGCCCAAGTCAGGGTTGTCGTGAGGATTGTCGTGAGGATTCTGACTACGTAGGGCGACGAAGGGAGTACCGAAGAAAGTACCAGAGAAAGTACCAAAGGGAGTACTACCATAACAATCCCGATTATGCAGAGCGCCGAAGGCGACGCAGAACGGAGCGTTACAAGAATGATTTCGATCACGCAGAGCGGGAAAGAGAGAACCAAAGAAAGTACCAAAGGGAGCGCTACCATAACGATCCTGATTATGCAGAGCGCGAAAGGGAGCGCAAAAGAAAACGCCAAAGGGAACTTCGTAAAGATCCCATTTACGTTGAGGGGCAAAAAATCTATACACAAACTTACAATAGAGTTATTAAACAAAGCCTTAACAAAGAAGAAGCTGCAAAGCAAGCTGGCATTGCAAAGAGGCGGTACCTTCAATTCATCAAGAGATAACCTGTCTTACCCTGAGAGAACGGTGAGCAATCAGAAGGTAAGGTATGTACTCAAAAACTAATATTTTGAGGAAAATACCGTCTCTACAGTCTACCTTTCAGGTTCATGAATACATCGCTTGATAACCTTTCTACTGAAAAGCTGCTTACCTTCATAACTCAGCAGCAGGAACACATTGTTCAGCTCCAGGAACGGATAAAGATTCTGGAAAACGAAATCACTCGCTTGAAAAAGCTGAACCCAAAGCCCGATATAAAGCCAAACACCAAACCATCTGATAAGCACGACGATAGCGGTAATAATAATGATGACTCACAGAGTCACGATCATGAGTCAGATGAAGAACCAGAGTCTGATGACTCCGAACTATCTGATGGAAAAAGTGATGTCGATAAACCCAACCACCATACTAAACGACAAAGCACTAAACCGGATAAACCACCTGTTACTGAAGAAGCCGTGATCGCTCCGGATTCCATTCCAGAAGGTTCTACTCGTCATGGGCCTGTCTCTTGATCACAAATAGCTACCTTGTTCTATCATTTCTCACTGATAAAACAGGTCATGCTTCCACTTTCTCCTAAACCATGGTCAGAACTAACTTTTGGATGTGCTGATTTGGGTGATACTCGACGTACAAAACGACTTGTCAAAGTTGCTGCCGAGCTTTCAGCTCATACCGGTAATTCTTTGTCATCTTCATGCGAAGGTTATACCGCACTGGTAACTGGAGCTTACCGGCTGATTGAGAATGAGGCCGTAAAGCCTGAAGCAATAGCTGAGGCAGGCTTTCAGGCAACTGCCAAAATAGCGAGACAGTCTCGCCTACTTCTGGCTCTCGAAGATACAACAACCCTGGGTTATAAACATGCTGTCAGATCCGAGCTTGGTGATCTTGGAGGTCCTGAAGGCTCTAAAACCAGAGGATTCCACGTCCATCTGTCTTCTTGGTTGATGCGGATACAGAGCGAAGCATTGGGCTTATTGATCAAGAGACGATGGGTTAGAGAGGACGTTCAGCGGGGGAAAAAGAACCAACGTCGTCAGCTACCTTACGAGGGAAAGGAAAGCTTTAAGTGGCAAAGAGCCTCTGAAAACACAGAACAAAGGATGGGGGGTAAAATGCCTGACATCATCAGTGTTTGCGACCGGGAGGCGGATATATACGAATATATGCACTACAAACTGGATAACCGACAGCGGTTTGTTGTAAGAGCTACACAAAACAGAATCCTGGTGGATGCGAACTCTTTATTATTGATTCCTTAGCTCAGACTGAAGTGTTGGGGAAATAATACGATAGTGGTTCCTCAAAAAGGAGGTAGAAAGAACGAAAGGCAACGCTGCAGGTCAAAAGAAAGAAGATGACAATACAGGCGCCGCAAAGGCCAGGCGGCAGGCCGGAACCGGTAACTATGAATATTGTGTCGGCTGAAGAGATTGGCATGACTCCGAAGACCGTTTGCACTGGGTACTATTGGACAACTGAAGATATTGAAACATTCGAAGACTGTCGCTCTATCATTCGATTTTACGAGCTCCGATGGCGAATAGAAGAGTTCCATAAGGCTTGGAAATCGGGAGCAGGAGTAGAAAGGCTTCGTCCTGCAATCTCCGGATAACATTGAACGACTTGCGGTCATATTAATGTTTGTCGCTGTCAGACTAATGCAAATCCGTGAAGCATTAATGTTACCGAATGACAGGCAGCACAAAGACAGAAAGCTTTGGAGTGAAAAAAACACTCGCGAATGAGGTGGTCAGTGATGATGAATGGCAGGTTCTCTGGCTAACCTATGAAAAAAAAAGCGTTGCCCGATAAGCCGCCAACAGTCACTTGGCTGCTTCAAACGATTGCTCGGCTTGGTGGTTGGGGTGATTCAAAGCATACAGGGCAGCCCGGCTGGTTAGTGGTATGGGAAGGCTGGGCGAAATTGCAGGATCGGGTAAAAACCTGGCAGATAGCCCGGCAGTTCAGCGCTGGAGAGATGTGATCAAGAGTCAGGTCATGGGCGGGATGCGTTTTATGTGCAGGAGCTGGAGCTTCACTCCAAAACGATCTGTTACTGGCTTGAGAAGTGGGTGACTCCCGACGGTAAAGTCATCAGCGGTCTCCCGCCGAGCGCTCTTAATGGTCATCATTTCGGCCCGCAACTCCGAGCATTCATTTTGCATCAGTATTTCGCCTGTGGCGTAACACAGCCACAGCTACTGGAGTTTCTATGGGATATAGGTGTTTCTATCTCGTCAGGGGAGCTCAGTAACCTGATTACCAAAGGCCACGAATCATTCCACCAGGAAAAAGACGATCTACTGGCGACAGGCATCCGTTGTTCCCGTTACCTGCAGACAGACGACACCGGGGCGAGACATCAAGGACAAAACGGTTACTGTACTGTCATTACCAATGAGTTGTTTACCTGGTTCGGTACCACAGAGAGCAAAAGCAGGGAAAATTTCCTGGCATTACTGCATCGCCCGTACCGGACCTATGTGCTGAATGCAGAAGCCATCGGCTATCTCAGGGAGCATAAATTCGCAAAGAAATGGCAGCGTGTACTGGCGCAATATCAGGATGTCCACTTCCTGAGTGAGAAAGCCTGGAAAGCCTTTATGAACGACATCGGTCTCACAGGCTCCAGGAATCGCCAAAGAGCCAGTGAAGCCATGTTATACGGAAGCCTGATCAGCCACGGGTTCAATCTGGTGACATTCAGCGACGGAGCCGGTCAGTTCAATGTATTTGCCCATGCCCAGTGCTGGGTACACGCTGCCAGGCCAATGGAGAAAGTTATTCCGGTCAATCGCCAGCAGGTCAATGCCCAATACTGGTGCCTGAGCTGGTTCTGGAACATTTACCGGGATCTAAAGGCCTTTAGAGAATCTCCTTCGGGTGAGAAGGCAGCAGAGATAAGAGTCGCTTTCAAAAGTCTGATCCAGACACAAACCGGTTGCTCAGGTCTACAGGAAGCGCTGGCAGGTCTTGCTGTAATTGAACAGGAATTGTTGATGGTTCTGGATAACCCGGTACTGCCTCTTCATAACAACCTCAGCGAAAGCCAGATAAGAGAACACGTCAAACGGCGTAAAATCAGTGGTGGCACCAAAAGTGAGAGCGGCCGACGGAGCAGAGACACCTTTGCAAGCCTCAAGAAAACCTGTCGACAATATGGGCTTTCATTCTGGCACTATTTAACAGATAGGCTTACAGGTAGCGGAACATTCCCGAGATTGGCTCAGAAAATCGAGAGTGCTGCGCAATGGTTGTCGTGTGGATCAAGTACGGCTTTTTGAGTACATATTGTTGATCTGCGACAATTATAGGTAACTATTGACGTATGGTATTATCCGCTACCTTATAAATGAGGTAGTAATGAACAACATTGACGGACGCAGACTTTCCGATTCCATCAGGGAAGAAATTCGATTCAAAGCCATAAAAGACTGGCATTCTGGCATGAATCCTACAAATCTTGCTCGAAAGTATGGCACCTCAAGAAAAATCGTCTATCAATGGATTGATCGTTATAACCAAGAAGGCTGGGATGGCCTGAAAACCCGGACAGGTAAAACTGGACCCAAGCCCAGGCTATCGCAAGAGCAGGAACAGCAGCTTAAGATATTACTGAGAACTCGAACTCCTATTGATTATGGTTACCAGACGTCACTGTGGACGAGCCAAATCATCACCACTCTGATTGAAAAGACCTTTCAGGTTAAATACGTTCCTTCTGGAGTTGCCAGGCTCTTGAAACGCTTGGGCTTCTCTCCACAAAAGCCTCGCTGGGGAGCGTGGGAACAGGATAAAAGAAAGTAGAAGAATGGCTGAACGTCCGTTACCCGGCGATACTCCAGCAGGCAGAAGAGCAAGATGCAATCATCTTCTTTCTTGAAGAATCTACAGCAAAATCCGAGTGTCACCGTGGTCGAACCTGGGGCATAAAAGGTCTAACCCCAGTTGTAAAAACAACAGGCTCCAGGCATCGGTTAAACCTTATTTCAGTTGTGAGTTCAGAAGGTTGCCTGAGGTACAAGACATTCACCGGGAAAATGGATCGGTTTATGTTTGTTAAATATCTAAAGTCACTGGTTCGCAGCGTTGATAAGCCAGTGATCATAATCACTGATGGACATCCTGCACACCGAGCGAAGTATACGAAAGATTACGTAGAACAAGAGCCGAAGTTGCTGGGCCTACACTTGCTGCCAAGCTATTCCCCGGAGCTGAATCCTGATGAACAGGTCTGGAATCACCTGAAAGAAAAGCTTGGAAAAACCGCTTTGAAGACCAAAGCTGACTTTATAGATTTCATTCGCAGCAAAATGAGAGCACTGCAAAAAATGCCAGAAGCGGTAAAAGGTTTCTTCAGGTTGCATAACACAGGTTATGCCTGCAGGCAGTGTTACCTATAATAGTCATAAATCAATACAAGGTAAGAAGATATTTGTTGCTGTCCTCCAGACAGGCAAACAGTAAATAATTAATAGTCATAGCAATTTTTTATGTTTGTTTGCTATAAATATTGAATGGGTGTTCAAAGGAGGAACTTTTATAAGAAACTACAGCCAGTAACTGCAATTCAGTAACTCAGTAATTTAATGGATCACTTCAGTAACGTGACTTCAATCAAATCACCTGATCATGGTCTTCATTCTGGCTCAGTAGCTTTATCAGAATATTCGTTTCAATTGGGTGAAAGTCTCATATTGATGAGTACTAACGTTCAAGATCACCCTTCCCTGATGAAAATGGAATCACATTATCACTGACCATATTTACCTTAGCCCGGTACGTTACCGACAGCAGCATCCAGCCACAGTCGAACCAACCACTTTGAATTAGTGACCTGAGTGTCAGAATGCCTTGCCCCCCGGGACACCGCCAACGCATTCCCGAACACTTCATTCGCTGTGTAACCAGCGTTTTACAGGACGCCTCAATGACCCCTGAGCCTATGGGCAGGTTGCGCGACAGGTGTTCTGCATAATTCATCCGTAACCGGTTTTTTCTGAAGTACTTTAACTCTGTCTTTAATTTCGATCGGCGGGGATGCTTGCTATGCTGGTAAGCCAGTGCCTTGATTATTTTTTCAACCCCACCCGGCTCCTCCTTCAGGATATGTCGGTAGGTGCTGAATTTCTCTTTGGACTTCGCGCTATTTTCACCGTAAGCCAGGTCAAATGCCTTCTTCAGGTGTTCTGCCGCATGGTAATAATCAACAATTTCTTCTCCCTCCGGTAGCTCTTTGGTGAAGTATGTCCAATTGTCCCGGGCTCCATCTGCCACTTTGACCAGAGTCAGATTTGGCTTTTGCTGAAGCACCTTATCCAGAAGGTTTGAAAGGGATTTTTTCAATGTCGCTTTCTTGCTTTCAGGCATTCGTCCCATCCTGATCGTAGAGAGGCGATCTCCCTGGTCATCGTAAAACGACAGTGTTCCACAACTGGCCTCCTGACAACCTGCTGGCCCTCGGGTACGTTTGCCATCAGCAACACTCTTTTCACGTTTCTCCTGACGCTTGCCGTCTTTCATTGGTAGCATCACACCGTCAAGGGAAGCAGCTACCGTCACCGCGTCAGGCGGTACTGTGAGATTCTCCGCGAGAAGGGTCTCGAAAGGGTCAAGGTGCTGCTCCCATTGTTCGTTGAGTTTTTTGGGAAGACGTGCCAGAGAGCTGGTTGAGGGTGACATATTCCCCATTAGATCGAGTAAGCTTTTTACGTCCGCGGGCGGCAACTGGGCAACCATCCATGCTGCTTGCTTCGCAGCCTTTGGTAACCAGTAGCCTTCTACAACGCCAGCCTTGAGCTCTAAAGGGACAATGCACTTATCCCCGGCATTGCGGTAGAGGCTGCGCAATACCCGGACAGGTCCTGCTGCTGACTGGTAGGTTTGATAGCTGCGTAATGCCTGGTGATACACGACCCCATTCACTTCGATAGAAGCTTTATTGATGTCTAATTTTTGCAGTTCTTCTGCCAGTATTTCTCGCTCCGCCTGAATAAAGAGGGAGTGAATCTCGTTTTCATGATCCTCAAAATGCTGGATTGGATTATTGGACTGACGAAGGAGGGTCAGTTTTTGCTGCAGTTGGTCAATAGCAGGACAGGAATCATTGGCGACTTTGGTTAGTGGCTGACATACTTCCATCGGAGCGGCCTCTCACAGTTGACTCTTTGTTTGCTGTTAGAATCATAGCTGTGTTTGGCTGCTCTCCATTCAGTTTGAAAAATTTGGTGTTACGTCTGTTTGCTGTAGCTCAAGGCCTGTGGGTGTGATCAATATGAGACTTTCACCCAATTGGAAGAAAGGGTTAGCAAGAACAGTCAAAACAGCAGTAAGCCACCATCGTCTGATGGTTACCAAAAACCTTGTAAAAGCAGTGATTCCACAGATAATCCCGCCGATACCGATGAAGGTGCTGATGCATCAAATAATGACAAACCCAATCCAAAAAGTCTGAGACAGTCTTCCGACAATAAATCCGGTGGACAGAAAGGGCATCAGGGAACTTGCCTCAAGCAGGTCGATAACCCTAATTATATTGAGTTCCTTCAGGTTAAAGAATGCCATAAATGTCAGGTTTCTCTCCTTGATAAGGAGTCGGTCATATATTGAGCGACAGGTGTTTGAGCCAGGAAAGCTTGGTGAATTTGAAGTAACTGCCTATAAATCTGAGGTCAAAATCTGCACATGTGGTTGCAAAAATCAGGCTAAATTTCCCGAAGGTGTAACTGCAGCCGTGCAATATGGCCCAGCTACTCAGGCTGTGGCCGTCTATCTTAACCAATATAATTTCGTACCGTATAAGCGTGTGTCAGAGTATTTTAATACGCTCTATAAGATGAGTGTCAGCGTTGGAACGGTAGCCAATTTTGTGGCCAGGACCCATGAAAACCTGGCCTCTACTGAGGATGTCATTCGTGACGCCTTGCAGGAAACGGCAGTTGCCGGAGTCGATGAAACTGGCATGCGGGCCGAAGGCTCTCTTTGCCGAAGGCTCTCTTTATTGGTTACACGTTATGCGGGATGACCAATGGACACTTTACTACCTGGCTGAAAAGCGGGGTCGTGAAGCCATGGATGCGATGGGCATACTACTTACATTTGTCGGCGTTCTGGTTCATGATCATTGGAAATCCTACTTTTCATATGCGGCAGTTCACGTTCTTTGCAATGCCCATCACCTGAGGGAGCTTTTGGGCATTGTTGACCGGGACGGCAATCAACTGGCGTTACGTCTGATGAAATTGCTCAGGCTTTCCTGGCATTATTTCAAGGGCTTTAAGACCATCGGTATGCTACAAATGCCGGGTGTTATCCATGAACGTATTGAGAAGATTTATGACCGCTTACTTCAGCGGGCATTAACGAAAAAAGTCGCCTACCTATATGGAGAAACAGCGGCAAGAGCTCGGCCGTAAGAAAGTCAAAAATACCAAAGCCTACAACCTCTTCAAACGACTCATTGAGTTCAAAACTGAAACACTGCGGTTCATGTCTGATTTTACAATCCCCTTCGACAACAATGGTAGTGAACGGGATATTCGCATGGCCAAGTTAAAGCGGAAAATCTCAGGCTGCTTCAGGAGTGCGGACGGAGGTGCTTTTTTTGCACGGATTCGGAGCTATCTGTCGTCAGCTAGAAAACAGGGTATGGATATATACCAGTCACTACTTAGAGCTGTTCAGAATTACAGCAATATGCCTTTGCTGGGTGCTGAATAGTTACGAATTAACAGATGATACCGTTGAATCCGTAATGCGAGGAGGTCGTTGTAGATGGCGCATTGAAAATTAAACGTTTAATACCCTGAAAAATCAAGGCTATCAACTTGAGCACAATTACGGTCATGGCGAAAAACATCTGGCTACGAATTTCGCCTACCTCACTTTTCTGGCATTCCTGGTTGATCAGATACAGGAACTGGCTTGTCCAAAATTTCAACAGGCTTTAAATAAGCCAAAGAAGCCTACACGCAAGCGATTATGGAGAAAGATCACCAGTTTCTTTCTCACGTTGATGATTGATAGCTGGGACAGTTTGTTTAAAGCGATTGCCCATGGTGCTAAAGCACAGAAGATAGCTTTTGACACATTATGAATACACCGGTTTTCAGGTTAGGTCCTCTGACGTGTATTCGTCGGGAGTCGCTGCCACCTTTAAAGACGAAGCCGAAGCACCGGAGCATTACCAGCAGACGAAAAACCTGCTGGTAAGTTACGATATCAATCCCCTGGGCTTTTTCTGATCCATAAATCAATTGCCGGTTGACGTTTATTCAGCCGGCGTTTATCAACCCTGTATTCTAAACAGGTGACCCTGCCGATAACCGTTATTACTATCATTTATTAAGACGCCAAGCCATGTCATGATCGACAGGCTTTTGGATCAGGGAGAGTAATAACGATGACCACTCAATTCTCCAGCCATCTTACTCTGGATGATGTGTCGTATAGCGTTACCGATGCTGAGCCTCTTAGGGTAGACATTAAGCTCAAAAAAGGTTCGTTTCCGGCGGCAGAACCCACCTTGAACAGCCACAATAAAGCTTCGAAACCATTATCAATGGCTGAACAAGATGAGTACTGCAAATAGTAGATTAGTTGAAAAAAACTGTTGACCTGTTTCGACCGGTCAGAACTCCTAAGTATGGCGGAACAGCTTGGTTTTACTATACGACAGCGAGATATCCGTCCTTTGGATTTTATCCTCTCACTGATCGATGCCCTCGCTGGTGATGGAAACTGCGATACCCAGGCGGATCTACACCGTAAATTTAACGAGTTGACGGGGCTGAATGTCTCTTATCGTTCTTGGGCAAATCAAGCTAAAAAGGACGCGCTGCCTACTCTTATCCTGTGGCTATGGGTGCAGTGTCTGGAAATATTTTCCCGCAAAGTCATGGCGTTTGATGAAGACAGTCCATTTTCAGAGTTTGAGCACATTCTGATTCAGGACGGTTCGTCACAAGCTGTCTATGATGCCCTGAAAGAAGCATTTCCCGGCAGGTTCTCAACGGTCAGTCCTGCTGCCGTCGAGCTTCATACGACAATGGATCTTCTCACCAACAACCTGGTGCGGGTGCAGCTGACTGAAGATACCCGTTCAGAAAGAGACTGTCTGCCACCACTGCCAACATCCATGGCCTATATCCTGATGCTAATGGATGCCGGTTATTTTGAGCTGGAACTCTTTGCCGCTATTGATGACAGGGAGGGTTCTTTTATCTGCAAGGCACCTCAGAGTATCAACCCGACGATACTCAGCGCGGTACGGGAGGATGGCAAGAATCTCAATCGCTACAAAGGACAAAAACTGAAGGATGTACTGTCTGGCTTCCCCAAAGACCAGTGCCTCGACCTGGATGTAGAATGGCCGGGATTCAAAGCCTGGCCATTCCGCTTGGTTGTCCGCTGGAATGACAAAAAACAGAAGTGGGTTTTCGTTGTGACCAACCTGAACCGGGTGGAGTTCACCTTGAGTGATGTGCTCCAGGCCTATCGTCTACGGTGGCAGATAGAGCTGATTTTCAAAGAGATCAAATCCTATTCAGGGTGGCATCGTTTTAACACCAAATCAGCGACACTGGTGTTTAGCCTGATTCTGATGTCCTTTGTGGTTGTGACGTTGAAAAGGTACCTTGCCCATGCTGCACAGGCGAACCTCTGTGAAAGTGGGAGCATTGAGGAAATCTCGACGCACAAGGTGATGAAAAGTGGGACTCACCTGTTTGGTAATGTGATTTCATCGTTGATGAATGCAGGAAAGTCATTGGTCTCATGCATTAAAAAGCTACTGGACTTCTGGGGAAATAATGCGAAACGAGAACACCCTGCACGGGATGGTTGTTCAGGGCGTACAAGATTAGGCCTTTGTGCGGTGGGTGGGGCTTAATGTCTACCTTAAGAGTATCCACTACCTCTCCCAGGTACTGGCGGGCTGTGGGTCTTCATGAATTTCCCGTGGACTTTCACCCATAGGATTGGTGGGTTCCCGCATGAAAACCCGACACATATCCCTGGTTAATAAGGTGGGTACGCCAGCAGTCCCGCCTTTAATGCACCTTCTACTGTTCCATTCACGTACTCTTCACCGGGAAAGAATATTTCCTCACTGTCGTATCGTTCAGAGGAGTATTTATAAATCGCAAAAGACCAGTCATCTTCTCCGCCGTTGAACTTCAACCGGCAAACCTGTCCAGGTCCATGGGTGTCAATTTTATCGAGATACAGATATTCCCCCCGGTATCTTTCCTGATACTTACAACCATTCTCATTGTTGAACCTGTCAATAATATTCGCAACATTGTTCTTTATGGTTTGGGGGATTTTCACTACCGCCTCCAGATCATTGTTCGCCGACACCAGAATCAAATGTAAGACAGATTCGAAGCATTGCAAATCCTGTTATTACTGATCAGGAACTGAAAGTGACAACCGCTCTTTCTCCAGAGCGTTGATACGTCGTTTCAGCTTGCGAATCTCCCGGTCAATATCATCCTGTCTTTTCTTCAACTCTGGATATCGGGCATTGGGTCATACCTTGGCAAAAATGATTTCAACGGATGTTTGAGAGTCGGGCTTCCTCTTTGAATGAGCCCCAGAATAAACACGCGCCCTCACTTTTTCCAGAATAAGTCTGTGGATAAGTTGTTGGCAGGTTGTGTTTACACTGTCAGTAGTTCGTTATAACCCGTTGCAGTACGTGCCTGTCGAATTATTACCCCCTGTTTCAGTTATCCGGAATTTGTGTGGAAAAGATTGTGGATAAACGGTTAGGGAATAAAGGCAGCCTTTCAGACAGGCGGGGTAAGAATAGCTGGTTAAATATTGATCAATCAAAATCCTCATATTCCGGATACTGCTCCGGCGCTTCACCTTTACGTTCGATCACCTGGATATCAGGCGTACTCTCCTCACTGCCGTGCATGACCACGATGTCAAACTCCCAGTTATCACCATAATCAAAGACAAAGGTGATCTTCATTCCGGGAACCGGCTCAAGTTGACGCAGCCGGGTTTCAGTCACGCAGGCATCGCAGAAATCCACTGCAGGATGACCAATCATCCGGTCGGCACCAAATGGGCTCAGATACTGAAAGTGGTAAAGGTGGTCACAATCAAAGTCAAAGGCGTCAAGGATGGCTTCTGCCAGATCTTCAAGCAGGATGTCAGCGGATACTTTCAGTGTACGGGTGCACTGACTCCCCAAAGCAACGGACAGGACATAACTGGCAGCAATCATCGGCTCCGGTAGTTCCAGGTTTTTTTGAACATCTGGCCGAATTGCTTTTATCGCGGGCAGCAGATTGATGTGTTCATAGTCGTCTTCATATTCATCGTCTTTCAGCGAGTCGATAAACCCTCGCCGACAGGCGTTTAAAAACAACTGCCCCCAGGGCGTTAATTTCAGGAAATGGATTTCCCGGTTGCTATCCTCAAGCTGAAATTCAGCCATCCCGGCCATTTTGAGAATGGTCAGGTTGAACGCCTTACCCCTGCGTAACCAGAAGCCCGGATCCCTGGCCGCTTTGCCTCGCCATAGATCGGTCTCGCCGTACATCATCATAAAGCCGGGCAGAAAGCGATCATCAATCGAGCTGATGCGCTCCCCGACACTGATGGCATAACCCCGATTAATCCACGCTTCCAGCAGGGAAAAATATCGTTCCATACCATTCATGCCCTGCCAATGCTGGTAAAGCGCCTCGTTGATATGAAGTACTGTATTTCCCCTGCTATCTGGTCGAAGGGTGGCCAGCCCCGAACTGCGACTCAGCAATAAGAGCCCCATGAGCCGGGCATAATTAGTTGTCATTGGTCGTTTCAAGGTCAGTACTTCGGGACTGGAGAGCAAACCGTTCAGTGGCTCAGCCCATTTAACCGGAGGCAGGTTCTTGCTTTTCGAAACCTGAACCGGATTTTTCACCAGGTAATCCAGAAACACATCAACATCCCGGAAGAATACCTGGTGATGGTCCGACAGGGTAAATGCCGGCTAAGTTACCGTTAATGGTTGGAAGCACCAATGTTCAGTAATTCTGCTGATCAACCGGCCAACAGTTAATTTTTTTGCTGCCGTCAGTTCTCGCCTCCAGGCCAGATAATGGGGAAGGTAACGAGTTGCAACCCCTTGGAATACGCCGCCAATCCAGCGTTTTAAATGACTGTGATAAGAATTTACAGTCTGGATGTGGTAGATGCCTTCAACAACATGTTGACCTGCTGATGTCACCAGCTCCTTGAAGACAAATCCAAGCTTGTCAGCAAGTTTTTCGTGAGCGAGGTGTGCATCCGCACAGACCGTGGCCTGTATCGATATGCGGCCATTTAAATGCCTGCACAATTCATTAGCACTTTCGTTTTCTAATACACCGTCAACGGTATTTCGATTACGGTCCCGAGCCACCATTACCGGGACTTTTCGGGCTTTGTTGGGATCATTACCCCGCTTTCGGGTTGGCCGTGGAAGGCCTTCTCTTTGCCCTTTGAAGGATTCACGGAAAAATGTTTCATCAAGCTCAGTAATGCCACAAAGCTCTTCTGCTTGATCATTATTAATCACTTCAAGAAAGCGGTGACGCCAGCGGAACGCAGTTTTCAAGTCAATGGCATTCTCAGCAGCAGCTGGTCGCAAGACCATAGAGTGAGTCATACCTGCGAGGTACTTGTTCCATTTTTCAGGGTGCCTGAGCCTTGCCAAAGGCGTTCCACTAAAGGCGTTAAACGTTGAGTCGCAAGTCTTGCAGTGGTAGCGCTGTCGGCCATTTCGTATGCCCCAGCGACCAACGCTATGGCTTTTGCATTTGGGGCACCTGGGGTTTTCGGCAAATTGGGCAAGTATGCTCTTTTCTACGTCAGGTGTTGCATTATCGTTATTGGGTATAGATTCACTGTAAACAGGTTCAGAGTCAGTGGTTTCTACTACCTCGGTAACCTCTATTTGAGTACTAAGGAGCGAGTTGTTAAGAATGTCTCGCTGTTCACTGGTTAATGTTGAAATGGAATCAATAAAATTCTGGAAGAGTTCAGATTGCATATCACTCCCCTACAACGTAGATTTTATGGGAGTTTAGCTGATTCAACCATTAACGGTAACTTAGCCGTAAATGCCGCTATGGCTTCTGCCGTTTTTGGTTCAAATAACATTGGCTTCATTCTTATTGCTAACTCAGTTTTGTTGACGTAGATCAATTATTTAATTGCGGTAAATACGTAGTCTGTGCTCATTCATTGAGTGATTGCCGAAGTCGGTAACGATTGTTTCGGGGCTTGGTAATAAGAACACCAAATACTCACTCTCTGCCTAAGAATAAATACCCTTAATTCCCGCTTAAGAATGGATAGCTGATCGGATACTCTGTACCAGAAGCAAATTTGTACAGTTTTCATACAGGGTCGATAAAATGCTATCCAAATCAGCTCGTATTCATGGTGCAACCTGTGTGTTTTGCGTTCAATTATCACCCTTTAGGTAAAGCAGGGCTCCACAGCACTCTGTGTTATTCGTCAAGTCGGCAATCTTGGACTGATCAGCTGCAAATCGGCGGAGGCTTCATGTCCAGCCTGTTGCTGATCTCCAACAGCCATCCAAGATCTGCAGCCGTTTTGACGAACCACAATGTCCACTTTTTACCGCTATAGGTTAACCGGCCCACTGACCGGATCACTTTCCTGATCAGCGGGCGAATACCATGTCTTCTCTCTTTCTCTGGCAAAGCCTTGTACTGCAAAGCTCTCAGTAAAATCTGTGCCATTTGACCACAGGCGTAAAAAGCCTGATTGGCGTGAAATGAGCGACAGGGTGGATGGTGCAAATCCAGATCAATCAGTGGACCTTTCTGGGCATTCTCCTGCCCCTGCTTCTCCCGTGGCGACGCACCAGTTCTGCCAACGGCAGATCAGAGCGGCTGACCAGTATCACTGAGTAGCGGGGCACTGCCAGCCACTGTTTTCCGTCATGCCAGCGGCGGGTCACGACATACGTCTGCTGACGGTTCCACCCGGCAGGCTGGTGATAAGACAGGATCGCCTCTTCTGTGTTGTCACTGCGGATAGGCGTCCAGGCACTTTTGGGTAAACCCTCAATACAATCGAGTACTGGACGGCAGTAGTTGTCATTGGTGACGCTGATAGAGAAGTCCCACGGACGGGCTTCAAACCATTCCACAATCTGTTTTCTGTAGTAGGCATTGTCCATTCTGGCCCAAACGGGGATGTCGTCACTCACCAAAGGCACGACATCATTCTCAAGCTGCTCTTGCCAGCCATAACAAACGTCAGAAGCCCCCGGGTTGAGGCGGGCACTGGCCCACAGGTGCCCGATAAAAATACTGTGGAGCCAGTACTGCCGACTGCCGCTGTAGCCGACTTTAGCTTCCTGAAACAGATGGCCATCCACCTCAATCTCCGTTCCATCAAGAAAGATCGGAAGGTAACTTTTCTCCTTAACGACGTGTTCAATAACATCGGGGGCTACCTGTCGGCAGAGATCACGATAACGCCGTACAACGCCTTCACAGAATCGGCCTTGAACCGGGAAAGGTACTCTCCCATTCGCCTTGAGCCTCTGACATCTTCGAGGCCAAGCAGACTGACGGTTGGCCTGTCTTTTTGCAGAATATCCATATCAGAAAGGTGTCCGTTACCCGCACAGAAGTTGTAAATCAGTCCCAGCAGGCTGTCTTTATCATCACAACCTCGGTTACGTTTTTTGAGCTGGATATGGGTTGATAACTGCTCAGGCAATTTGAAACGACGGGCAAGGCGGGCGATAAAAAGAGCCCCAGCCATACCGGTTAGTTTAGCGTCAGTGAATTCGATCTCGATTTTTTCAGGCTTGGGAATTATCATCGTACTGCGTCCCTGTGTTGCACCTCGCAGGTGCTTCGTTGTTTGCACAGATATTTTACCTGAACAGCACAGAGGGCGCTCCTTCCAGCCGACACAGCCTTTCATTTTCAAATCATTAAGCGGGACTTAAGGATTAAAAGCTACATCGCTGATTCCCATGGCCTTGGCTTTTTCCAAATTAGCGCGACACGCGTATCCGCCGTCACCGCTTGTCTGGCGAGGTACACGACCATAAATTTCTTTTTGTCTTTCCATCATCGGAATGAATTGGTCCGAATCCGCTGGGTTACCTTCCTCAATAACCAGGTCCAGGATCAATCGACTTTTTCCCTGAACCAGGTTCAGTTTATGGCCATACTGTACTTGCCGCCTGTCTTTTACGATGATATCCGTATGGGGTTCATACAGGCTAACCACTTTTTCCTGGGCTGGCACCTTTTCACCCTTAGAGACCCTGCGCTCTGTCTGGGAGACTATTGCATCCACCAGGGGTAACAGGTGATCCACATCGGCCTGCCACTTGTCGGCATCATCAGCCAGGAGACACTGCCCCTGCTGACGGGCGTTTGCTAGCGTGACAGTAGCTTCGATAAGTACCTTCCGGGATTTTCGGGTCAACTGCAGCAGTTGTAACTGTTCAGCACCCCCACATAAATCTGGAATTTTCTGATTTTTATACCATCCTCTTAAGCACCATTTTTCCACAATATTCGCCAGCATGATTCCAGAACTACCCGCAACTATGTCGGCTGAGATTCTCTTGAAAGAGAATGCAGAGCTGCGGATGAGAGTTGCCTGTCTGGAAGAGCGATGTCGAGAATTGGAAGAAAAGGTTGGCAAGAACAGTCAAAACAGCAGCAAGCCGCCATCGTCTGATGGTTATCAAAAACCTTGTAAAAACAGTAATTCTCCAGATCATTCTGACGACCTTTCCGCGATAAGGTACCGATCCATCGGATGAAAAACCCAATCCTAAAAGTCTGAGACAGTCTTCTGGTAATAAAGCCGGTGGAAAGAAAGGGCATCAGGGCACTTGTCTTAAACGGTCGATATCCCTGACTATATTGAGTACCTTCCGGTTAAAGAATGCAATAAATGTCAGGCGTCTCTTCTTGATAGTGAGCCGGTCAAATATATTGAACGACAGGTGTTTTGAACCAGGGAGACCGGTGAATTTGAAGTAACGGCCCATAGAGCTGAAGTAAAAATCTGCACTTGTGGTTGTCGGAATCAGGCTGAATTCCCGGAAGGTGTTACCGCTGCCGCACAATATGGGCTCAGCCACACAGGCTATGGCCGTCTATCTTAACCAATACCATTTTCCTGCCTTTTAAGCGCGTGTCAGAGTATTTTAATACTCTCTATAAAATGAGTGTAAGTGCAGGCACTGTCGCCAATTTTGTGGCCAGAACCTATGAAAATCTGGCTTCTACTGAAGAGGTTATTCGTGACGCCTTGCGGGAATCGTCCTGTTGCCGGAGCCGATGAAACGGGTATGCGGGCCGAGGGCTCTTTGCACTGGCTACACGTTATGCGGGATGAACAATGGACGCTCTACTACTTGGTACGCCCGGCATGGGCATGAACTGATGGGGTGAAAGTCCCCTGTGGGAGAACCTACATCTGACTGGCGGTAAAGACGCCTGCTGATGACAACCACTAGCTTAAGGCAAGTGCAGTCCCGCGAGGGGCTGTGCGGAGGCAGTCTGAGTGCAAAGGTGCGAGCCGACGTACAGAAATCGCATATAAGGCTGAGTCTCTGGGCGAGTGAGCCAAGGATCACAAAGCCCTATGGTTCGTGAGACACGGTAAATGCGGCGGTTGTGCACTGAAAGTTCATGTCCTTATCCGGGGAGATCTGTTCAACATGCGATTGGTAATTCCCAGTTCTCAGCCACTGGTTACAACAGGCTCGGCGAACAGGTCTCATCATCCTGTTCGAGCAAACCCGATGGCAACCAATAGCGCCAGCAGAGGTAACTCCGCGTGGTGATTGGACAGAAGTCAGCAGAGGCCATAGTAGCTGTACGACAGAAGCCATTAACGGATGGGAAGTCGTTAGCGAAGGGCCGAACATCGACGACAAAGAGGAGACTGATTCCCTCAAGGCGATGCAGCCGTCCGGCGACTCACCGTACTTGGCGACAGAATCTTTAACCAGCTTTGAACCATGATCTACTAAATTGCGTACTTGAACCGGCTAATCTGGCAAGTGCATGGAAACAGGTCAAAAGCAACAAGGGTGCTCCGGGTATTGATGGAGTCACTATTGAAGCTTATCCAGACTTTGCCAAACAGCATTGGCCTTCAGTGCGTCAAGCCTTATTGGACGGAACCTACCAGCCATCACCCGTGCGCCGACATGTTATAGAAAAGCCGGACGGCGGTGAGCGTTTGCTGGGAATCCCTACCGTGATGGATAGGGTCATACAGCAGGCCATTGTGCAGGTGCTGACCCCTGTCTTTGATCCGGGTTTCTCTCCAAACAGCTTCGGCTACCGACCGGGACGGTCAGCACACGACGGAGTCCGTCAGGTTAAGCAGTTGATCAACCGGGGGCTTCATTACGCTGTTGACGTTGATCTGAGTAAATTCTTTGATACGGTTAATCACGACGTTTTGATGTCGAGGGTCTCCCGTAAGGTCCGCGACAAACGCCTTCTGAAACTGATTGGTAGCTACCTGCGCTCCGGTGTCATGATTGAGGGCAATGTCTACCCGACCAGGGTTGGCATGCCACAGGGTGGGCCTTTATCACCCTTGCTGTCTAATGTGTGGTCCTCGACGAACTCGACAAGGAGCTTGAATATCGGGGTCATTGCTTTGCAAGATACTGTGATGATTTTGTGATTCTCGTCAAAAGTCAGCGTGCAGGGGATCGGGTGATGCACAGCATTACCCAATTCATTGAACGCAAATTGAAACTGAAGATTAACTCCCGGAAAAGTAAAGTTGTGAAAGCAACAGAAAGCGAATTCCTGAGTTTCACCTTCACAGGGAAGAAAGTTCGCTGGGCCCAGAAGTGTCTGGACCGATTCAAATACCGGATACTCAAGTTGACCAGTCGTCGCTGGGGTGTCTCAATGCAACATCGGTTACGCAAATTGGCACAATATATCCGGGGTTGGATGGGGTATTTCCGGTTATCGGAATATCACCGACCAATTCCCCTGCTGGATCAATGGATACGTCGGCGAATCCGTTGCTGCTTTCTGAAGCAATGGCGCAAGCCGAAAACCCGTTTTAAGAATCTGGTCAGGTTAGGCGTTGATAAAATTAACGCCGCCAAGATCGCAGCCAGCAGCAAAGGGTATTACCGTCTGAGTAAAACCTATGCGGTACAACAGGCACTGAATAACAGTTACCTCGCGAAAATTGGGCTTGTTTCATTGAAAGACTTATGGATCAGGTTTCACCATCATCGTTGAACCGCCCGGTGCGGACCCGCATGCCGGGTGCTGTGGGGAGGGCTGGAGAAAGACCGGCCCTTACCCGATTCTGAAAAGCGAGGTCGTGAGGCCATGGACACGATGGGCATACTGCTAACATTTGCAGGCGTTCTGGTTCATGATCATTGGAAATCCTATTTTGCATATGCGGCAACTCACGTACTTTGCAATGCCCATCACCTGAGGGAGCTTTTGGGTGTTGTTGATAGGGACAGCAATCAACTGGCGTTGCGATTGATGAAGCTACTGAGGCTTTCCTGGCATTACTGCAAGGGCTTTAAGACCATAGGTATGCTACAGATGCCAAGTGTTGTCTGTGAACGAATCGAGAAGATTTATGACCGGTTGCTTCAGCGGGCTCTAATGAAAGAAGTCGTCTATATGGAGAAGCAACGAGAGGAGCTTAAGCGCAAGAAAGTCAAGAATACTAAAGCTTACAATCTCTTCAAACGACTCACTGAGTTCAAGGCTGAGACACTGCGCTTCATGTCAGATTTTACCATTCCCTTCGATAACAATGGCAGTGAGCGGGATGTTCGAATGGCCAAGTTAAAGCAGAAAATCTCAGGCTGCTTCAGGAGTGCAGACGGTGGTTCTATGTTTGCACGGATTCGCAGCTATTTGTCGTCTGCCAGAAAACAGGGAATGGACATATATCAATCACTTCATAGAGCTGTTCGGAATTACTGTAATATGCCTTTGCTCAGTGCTGAATAGTTACCAGCAGTTTTTTATAATGCTGATGCCGCTCTTCTTTGCCAGCGTAGATGCATTTTCTGGCCGCATCTTTTACGGCTCGGTTGTGATGGGTATATTCATAAAGCGGTGTCGCTGTCAGTGTTTGTCCCCGTTCCAGCAGCCGACAAATTTCTTTAACGGAACTGGCTAAAAGATCACTGTCGCAAGGAGGTTTGATATCCGATTCGGTGACTGTGCTGTCAATAGCCACAGTGCGCCCTTTTTCAATACCCTGATCTTTAGCGGTCATTAGCTGACAGTTATTAATCCGTTCCCATGTAGATGCAGTAAGAAGGCTGATGAGCCCATGCAAACTGGAGCGACTGGGGCGCTGGTTTGGTTCGAGGCGACAAAAGTCTCGAAAGAGCATGGAGTCCATCAAAACAAACGACAAGTAGTCATAATCACAATTCAAATACTGTTTCAGGAGTGCCGCACGAAGAACGGATTCTGCTGATAGTCCGTTCCGCCCAGTGTTCTGTTTATCACCAGAACTTAAGTCCTCATAAATGGCCCTTTTACAGGTTGGCTGATCATTTCAGAGCCTCCTGTCTAATTTTCAGATATAGGTAATCAAGGTCATTGTAGCCGCACGCTTTATAGATGATCCGTTTAATAACCCCATTGAAGGCTTCGATTTTCGCGCTGGTTATACGATGCTGACAGTATGACAGTAACCCTTCTCTAGCTTTGTCTAACCCCTTGGCGAACTTCTTTAACTCGGCTATCCCTGTTTCTTTGGCAAGTGCTATCCAGTTGTCCAGGCATTTGCTGGCGCAGGCTTTATATGTATACGTCCATAGCTGCTTAAGCATATCTTTCAGGATATATGCTTGATTGAGGTCCTCATTCATGGCTAACAATTCCTTCAGATTGCTTTTCCGTTTTGGCGTTAAATTCTCTGGATTCCTGAACAGGTTAAAACGTTGCCCCTTGATAAATGGCTTATCCTCTGCTTCTGCCTGTCGCCACTCCCTGCGCCTGATTTGGTCAATCACATCGTTGTAATTGGCAATAATATGGAACTTGTCGTATACAATATCTGCGTTTGGCAGATGCTCTTTCACTGAAGCCCTTAAGTCCCGCTTAATGATTTGAAAATGAAAGGCTGTGTCGGCTGGAAGGAGCGCCCTCTGTGCTGTTCAGGTAAAATATCTGTGCAAACAACGAAGCACCTGCGAGGTGCAACACAGGGACGCAGTACGATGATAATTCCCAAGCCTGAAAAAATCGAGATCGAATTCACTGACGCTAAACTAACCGGTATGGCTGGGGCTCTTTTTATCGCCCGCCTTGCCCGTCGTTTCAAATTGCCTGAGCAGTTATCAACCCATATCCAGCTCAAAAAACGTAACCGAGGTTGTGATGATAAAGACAGCCTGCTGGGACTGATTTACAACTTCTGTGCGGGTAACGGACACCTTTCTGATATGGATATTCTGCAAAAAGACACGCCAACCGTCAGTCTGCTTGGCCTCGAAGATGTCAGAGGCTCAAGGCGAATGGGAGAGTATCTTTCCCGGTTCAAGGCCGATTCTGTGAAGGCGTTGTACGGCGTTATTCGTGATCTCTGCCGACAGGTAGCCCCCGATGTTATTGAACACGTCGTTAAGGAGAAAAGTTACCTTCCGATCTTTCTTGATGGAACGGAGATTGAGGTGGATGGCCATCTGTTTCAGGAAGCTAAAGTCGGCTACAGCGGCAGTCGGCAGTACTGGCTCCACAGTATTTTTATCGGGCACCTGTGGGCCAGTGCCCGCCTCAACCCAGGGGCTTCTGACGTTTGTTATGGCTGGCAAGAGCAGCTTGAGAATGATGTCGTGTCTTTGGTGAGTGACGACATCCCCGTTTGGGCCAGAATGGACAATGCCTACTACAGAAAACAGGTTGTGGAATGGTTTGAAGCCCGTCCGTGGGACTTCTCTATCAGCGTCACCAATGACAACTACTGCCGTCCAGTACTCGATTGTATTGAGGGTTTACCCAAAAGTGCCTGGACGCCTATCCGTAGTGACAACACAGAAGAGGCGATCCTGTCTTATCACCAGCCTGCCGGGTGGAACCGTCAGCAGACGTATGTCGTGACCCGCCGCTGGCATGACGGAAAACAGTGGCTGGCAGTGCCCCGCTACTCAGTGATACTGGTCAGCCGCTCTGATCTGCCGTTGGCAGAACTGGTGCGTCGCCACCGGGAGAAGCAGGGGCAGGAGAATGCCCAGAAAGGTCCACTGATTGATCTGGATTTGCACCATCCACCCTGTCGCTCATTTCACGCCAATCAGGCTTTTTACGCCTGTGGTCAAATGGCACAGATTTTACTGAGAGCTTTGCAGTACAAGGCTTTGCCAGAGAAAGAGAGAAGACATGGTATTCGCCCGCTGATCAGGAAAGTGATCCGGTCAGTGGGCCGGTTAACCTATAGCGGTAAAAAGTGGACATTGTGGTTCGTCAAAACGGCTGCAGATCTTGGATGGCTGTTGGAGATCAGCAACAGGCTGGACATGAAGCCTCCGCCGATTTGCAGCTGATTAGTCCAAGATTGCCGACTTGACGAATAACACAGAGTGCTGTGGAGCCCTGCTTTACCTAAAGGGTGATAATTGAACGCAAAACACACAGGTTGCACCATGAATACGAGCTGATTTGGATAGCATTTTATCGACCCTGTATGAAAACTGTACAAATTTGCTTCTGGTACAGAGTATCCGATCAGCTATCCATTCTTAAGCGGGAATTAAGGTGAAGCCTGATAGCTTCCTCCGCGGTCAATACCAACGCATTCAATGCTTGCTTTTTGCTCTTCCGTCAGACTGGAAAGGAACTGGTCCAGAACTTCTTTCCGTTTGCCTTCTCCAAGAAACAGCGTTTCACCAGTATCGGCATTCAGAGCAACGGTTAAATAATGATGCCCCTTACCAATGGATTTTTCATCGATAAGCAGGGCACGGATACCGTCCCGCTTTGGTGCAGGCAGCATCTTCATGAGCATCTCTTTATCCCAGCGACGCGCCGTGCCACCAGAGATAGCAATGAACTCAGGAACCTTATCACATGGCATGTAACGGCATAGATGGCTGACATGCCTTTTAAGTCGCTCTGTTGCCTGGGCTTTAGGTGCGAGCCCTGGAGGCGTGACTGTTTCTATATTACCGCAATGGGAGCAACGTCCTTGAAATGCAGTGAAGAGAAGATTTACCTGAAGAGTCCCCAGTGGCAGATCCTGAACACTTCGATCTTTTGTCTTCATCTGCCCCATAGGTGTTTCGCATTTACTACATCTGACGTGTTGTATACGGCCATCCCGACGGAGATGGACAAAGGCATGTTTGATATTCCAGTCAATATCAATTCGCTCGATTACCCAGCCAGGAAATGCGAACATAGGACGTAGTGATGGGGTTGCAGACATGTCTGATCCTTCAGAAATTTTGATCTTCACATATCAATCTTCTTCTAAAGGCTATTTCTGTTGCAACCCCTTACTTTCGATCAGCCAACCTGTAAAAGCCCCTGAAAAACCGCCTTCTGATTACCCTGCAAAATGGCAATAAAACAGGCATATAAACGACAACAACCAACTACCATGCAGGGAATCATCAAATTTATTATTTTGGTGGTGATGCCCTGACAACCGATTTGCGACGGACATAAAAATAACACTGGGGGGTTAAGTAAGCTGTATTTACTATGGCCTGTCGCGATTTTGCCGGTAATGATAGATACCTTCAATTCTTACCGTATTACCAATGGTGTAGTGAATGATGTACCTGGAAGAGACTGCGGTTAATTTATAGATATTGTTTTTAATCCGCCGACCCATTTTCGGAAACCGTTCCAGACTGGCAATTGTATCAACAATCTCAACCACAACATCCTCAGACGCGATTCCCTCAACATGATTGTCTATAAACTCGCAGTGCGCTTCCAGCTGTTCAAGCGCGGCTGAACTCCATTCAATCAAGACAGCCTACCCCTTTCCTTCAGCCTCCTGACCACTTCATCATGGGGAATGGTCTCCATCTCACCGGCCTCAACCGCTGCGATAGTCGCTTCGGTTTTCTTCAGCTGCCAGTCACGGGCATCAAGCATCTCCTGAACCGCCCGCCGGATCAGCCAGGAAACATCCCTATCCTCTTGCCGGGCCAACTGGCTTAACTGCTCCAGCTGTTTTTCCTCAAACCTTACCGGTTTCGCGATCATTGCCATGGTTGTCACTCCTTATAATTGTATAACGCCGTATTACATCGTAATACAATTATAGAGCGATCAACAGATAACGCAAATCAGATACCGCTCATACCAACAAGCCAGAATGAAAAGTCTTGTTTTTTGCTGAGGATTGGTGCCCGTGTGAAGACTCGAACTTCCATGTCCTTTCATAAACCAGTATCTGAATGCTGACATTAAAAGGTGATATGTCGATAGCATCAACATACACTGATTTTATGCCGATATAATTCGGTTTTGTAAACATGGCATGGAATCCAGAACAACCCTATAACCAGCTGCCCTTCTTTCTCGGAACGTCTTGAAAAGTCCCAAAATGAGACCTATAGTACCCATAATGAGACTGAATAAAGAATAACCACCTGTGCCTGATATCGCCTCCGCATTGTTTACCAAAACCCAGCAGCGGCTGCTGACACTGTTTTACGGCAAGCCCGACGGCTCATTTTACCTGAACGAAGTCGCTCGTATGGCCGGTGTCGGCAAAGGGGCTGTGGTACGTGAAATAAAGAAAATGACCGAAGCCGGTCTGCTAAACAGTTATCAACAAGGAAACCAGAAACACTATCAGGCGAATCCTGACAACCCTGTTTTCGAAGAGTTGAAAGCCATTACCCGAAAAACCTTTGGTCTTCAGGGTGTCGTCAAAACCGCTTTGGAACCTTTGCTCGGGCAGTGTGAACTGGCCTTTATCTATGGCTCTGTGGCAAAGGGTGAAGAACATTCAGGCAGTGATATTGATGTCATGCTGGTAGGGCACAACCTGAGTTATGGCGACATCATGGAAAGGCTCGAATCCGCAGAACAGCAACTGGGCCGAATCATTAACCCTACCCTGCTCACCCCCTATGAGTTTCAACAGCGAAAAAACGAGAAACAGAGTTTTATCACCCGGGTGATGGAACAGCCCAAACTCTGGCTGGCCACGGCTCCCACGACAGGTGACAAACAATGAAAGAACTGGATAACCTGGTAAAAATAAACAAGCTCAAGCCGGAACCACCAGACGCACAGGAATTTGCAGGCATGGTTCGTGCCGCTGAAACCAAACTGAAGGATGCTGCCATCAGTGGTCTTTCTGCAGACAGCCAATTCTCGCTAGCTTACAGTGCTGCTCATGCCCCGCTGGCCGCATTGCGCTGGCATGGTTAACGCTCAGAATTCAGGAAAGCGAATCCTCTACCCAGTTTTCAATTCGCAGGCTGTCCACCCGTTTAAACTCACGGGTATTATTGGTCACTAGTACCAGACCTTCACTTCGGCAGTGGGCGGCAATATGCAGGTCATTCACACCAATCACCTCCCCCCGACGCTCAAGGTCAGACCGGATATCACCGTAATGAGCTGAAGCCTTCGGGGAATAATCAAGAACCTCAAGCCGACTGACAAAATCCTCAACATTATCCCGGTTCTTTTTGATGTTGCTGCTTTTTTCAACACCGTGGATCAGCTCTGACAAGGTGATTGCACTGATGGCAATCAGTCCGTCATTCCGATTGAATATAGCACCAACAACAGCCGGACGGTTTTTAATCACTCAAGTTACGCACCTTGCTGAAAATCAGCCATTATTGGTGGCATGAAAAATGATCTCATAGAACTTTATTCTGACTACCTGTTGTCGTCGTCTGGGAAGACCACTGCAACGGGAGTGTCAGAGCTTTTGGATAATGTCTACAGTCATGACCAATTCACCCGATTGCTTTCAAACAATGAGTTTACCAGTCGTGACTTATGGCTTTACGTTAAACCCGTCGTGCGACAGGTTGAGTGCAGTGATGGGGTTTTGATCTTTGACGATACGATTCAGGAAAAGCAGTTCAGCAAAGAGAATGCCCTGAACACCTGGCATTTTGATCATACAAAAAATCGCACCGTGAAAGGTATAAATCTGCTCAATGCACACTACCATGCCGGAGATGCGTCGATTCCTGTCGCCTATAAATTGATCGAGAAAACCATCCTGTACACCGACTTGAAGACAAAAAAGGTAAGACGATATGCAGAGCAAACCAAAAATGAAATGATGCGGGAGATGCTGATGATTTGCTGCCATAACCAGCTTATGTTCCGCTATGTCCTTGCAGATAGCTGGTTTTGCTCAAACGACAATATGATGTTTATTCGACACGACTGTAATAAACATTTCCTGATGGCGATGAAGTCAAACCGCAAGGTATCCCTCAGTCTGGACGACAAATTACAAGGCCGTTCACAGCGTATAGATACTGTTGATTTTTCAGAAGATAAGCCTGTACAAGGGTGGATAGCAGGTGTCGATTTCCCTGTTCTGCTATACCGTCAGGTCTTTAAAAACAAAGACGGAAGCACAGGCATTCTCTATCTGGTTTGCAGCGATCTTGACTGTGATGCCGAGACTCTCAAGGCAATCTACGAGAAACGGTGGAAAGTCGAGGTCTTCCATAAAACGCTGAAATCGAATGCGTCAATGGCCAAGTCACCGGCACATACTGTGAGAACACAGAGTAATCATATCTTTCTTTCAATTTACTCAGCCTTCAGGTTGGAAGTACTGTCATTGAAAGTAAATCTGAATCACTTTCAGCTCAGAGCCAAAATCTATATGGCAGGGCTGAAAGCTTCGTTGGGGCAGCTGAGAGAGCTGTTAGCTGCGTAACTTCAGTTAATCACATAAATACAAGTGTCAGTATCCAGCATGTATTTCAACATCAAAGTGACTCCCGCTCCCGCTGTTCCTGTGAAGCCCTTTCGGTCATAAAGTCATCGGTAACGCCGTCTTCAGGATTGATATTAAAAAAGGAATCCCAGCCCTTACCCACCGGAGATAATATCCTGTCCTGCCCCCGTACCCTGACATTGACCTTTTTAACACCACCGGGAAAACGGGTCTCCGCCGGTAACCGGACTGCCTGAGTCCGATTATTTTCAAAAACAGTACCTTGAGCCATATCAGTCGCCACCTTGAAGCTATATACAGGAAGTATATAGCAGCAATCCAAAGGCTGCATAAAAAGAAGTTATATTTCCGGTAAGAGGCATTACCGGTAACGTTCAGCACCACAGTAACCCGGATTTCAGCGGTTCCCGTGCTACCTCAACCATCGAAGTAGGTCACACCTTTGCGACCACCGAGCGTGGCGGCCTGACGGTTCTGGCCGAAATCGACGGCATCAAGCTGGGTGACGATCTCGACAATAAAGGCCCTGCAGTTACTGTTGGTTTTGAGCAAGCATACAATATCAACGAAAAGCTGTGGGTAGCTGCCGGTTACCAGCACGTTCTGCAAGACGGTGACTCTATTAGAGAACACAGAGGAAGCAAAGATAAAAATGCTTTTCTCTGTGTCCTTTGAGCCTTTGTGGTGAATCAAAAAACAAATCCTTAACCACACTCCCGTTACTCACTCCGCCCAAACCGCCGCTCCCGCCCCTGAAAATCAGCAATAGCCCCATCAAGATCCTGAGCCGTAAAATCGGGCCACAACGTGTCACAGAAGTAAAACTCCGCATAAGCACACTGCCACAACAAAAAGTTACTGATCCGCTTTTCACCGCTGGTACGAATCAGCAAATCCACCGGTGGTGCATCCTCCGTAGCCAGGTATTCCTCAATCTGTCCGGGCTGAATACTCTCCGGCTCAAGATCCTCAGCCTTAACCACCGCCGCCAACCTTCTGAAAGCACGAGTAAGATCCCACTGGCCGCCATAATTTACCGCCACCATCAGTGTCATCGCCCTGCATTTAGCGGTTTTGGCTTCACAACGCCCAATGGCGGCCTGAATCTGCGGGCTTAACGCTGAACAGTCACCAATAATTTTCAGGCAGATATCGTGCTGCTCCAGTTTCCCAGCCTCCTTCTCCAGGGCATTAAGCAACAGCTGCATCAGGCCGCTGACCTCATCCGCCGGGCGCCGCCAGTTTTCACTGGAAAAGGCAAACAGGGTTAGCCAGGGAATACCCAGCTCCCGACACCGTTTGATCACATCCCGCACCGTATTAATAGCCGCACGATGGCCGGAAAGCGCTGGCAGCAGACTGCGCCGGGCCCAGCGATTATTACCATCCATAATGATGGCGATATGTTGGGGAGGGTTGGAAATCATAAGAGAAAAGCGTTACCAGAAGGAGCAGGAGTGAACCGGCGCATACAAAATCATCCGGTAACTATTGTGCCAATTACCAGCCCTGTCAAAAAATAATCGTGCATTACCAAATGTTATGCAGACTATAAAAGTGACTGGAAAAAAAATCAGCCCACCACCGCCCATAACAGAAAATCGTCAATTCATCCGTTCACAGTCATCTTTCTATAGCCCGCGAAAATTCCCCTCTGATTCCCGCCTAAGCTCATTCCGTAAGCGATGAAGATTTTGTTGTCCTTCCTCATATTGCGGTTTCTGTTGTCCCGCCCACCGTGAATCCAGTGCATTAAACCTCTGGCCTATTCGTCAGGAAGGCCTGAGCCCGGGGATTACCGGATTCAAGTCGTACAGCCGTAAACAAGGATGTTACATATGAACTTTCAAGCCCAAAGGAACAGTGCTTCCCTCCGGGAACGTGTCGGAAAAAATTTAGGCTCTTGTAGGATTTCAGACTGCTACTGGGTTGAACATTGCTGAAGCCCTTTATCTACAAAGGTTGTCAGCATATTGTCCGGTAATGTTGCCCAATCCTTGTTTTTCGTGACCTACAGTCAGTTTTCACTGTAGAGCAGTTCGTAATCAAAATAGAGCCTTGTTTATCAGGCCCGCGATGAACTTCGTGCGGAGTTTGATGGCACTATTGAGTTAAGTAAGGAAAATAACGAAAGAGCAGAGCTGACACTCGTCAGTGATATTGATGGCCGTGAGCGTGTTACGGTTACCGGGTATCAGGAAATAGCTATCGGGGATGGTGATCTGATCTTCGAGGGTGATCTGTTGGCGGTTAACTATTACTGGCAGCCAGGGCCGTTAGCCAACGGGCTCTGGATGACTATCAAGCTTTCACTGGTGTCCATTGTTTTTGCGATTCTTCTTGGGGCACTGGCAGGCCTGGCGCGGATATCCCCAAATCCGGCACTGCGGCACCTTGCTACCGTTTATGTCGAGCTGGTAAGGGGAACGCCCCTGCTGGTGCAAATCTTTATTGTCTATTTCTTTATCGGCACCGTTATGGATCTGGAGCGATTCACCGCAGGGGTGGTCGCGCTGTCAGTATTCACCGGGGCTTATGTGGCAGAAATCATCCGTGCTGGTATCGAATCAATCAGCCGGGGGCAAATGGAGGCAGGGCGAAGTTTGGGGATGAGCCGTGGGATGACCATGCGCTATATCATTCTGCCCCAGGCGTTCAAGAGGGTGCTTCCACCGCTGGCAGGCCAGTTTATCAACTTGATCAAGGACTCTTCACTGGTATCCGTTATCTCTCTCACCGACCTTACCAAGGCAGGAAGGGAAGTAGTGAGTGTGACATTCAGCCCATTTGAAGTATGGTTCAGTGTTGCCTTGTTGTACCTGATTCTGACCGCCACACTTTCCTGGCTGGTTCGTCGTTTGGAGGTGAGATATGCTGTCAGAGACTGAAGGCTTTGTATCTGCAAAAGGTTCTTTATCCGCAGAAGGCTCTTTATCCGCATCCGCATCCGCATCCGCATCCGCAGATGCCTCTTTATCTGCTGATGCCTCTTTATCTGCTGATGACACTTTATCCACAGCGGGGATTATCCAGGCCACCGGAGTTGAGAAGGTCTATCCCAACGGGGTGCATGCCCTGAAGAATATTAATCAGACTATCCGGGAGGGAGAGGTCGTCGTGGTCATTGGCCCCAGCGGCTCCGGCAAGTCGACTTTCCTGAGAACCCTTAACCAGCTGGAAACCATTAATGACGGTGAGATTGTTGTTGATGATATCTCACTGACCACCCCCGGGGATGTGAATAAGCTCCGGGAAGAGGTGGGCATGGTGTTCCAGTCGTTTAATCTGTTCCCTCATCTGTCAGTGATGGACAATATCTGTCTGGCCCCGATGAAGGTTCGCGGGATCAGCCGTGCTGAAGCCGAAGAGCGGGCAAAATCCCTTCTCCTGAAAGTAGGGTTGTTGGATAAGGCTGTCAGCTTTCCTCCGCAGCTCTCGGGTGGACAGCAACAGCGTGTTGCCATCGCCAGGGCGCTGGCGATGCAGCCGCGGATTATGTTGTTTGATGAACCCACCAGTGCGCTGGATCCGGAAATGGTTGGAGAAGTGCTGGATGTTATGAAACAGCTGGCCAGAGAAGGGATAACCATGGTGGTGGTGACTCATGAGATGGGGTTTGCCCGTGAAGTGGCTGATCGGGTTCTGTTTATGGATGGCGGTGAATTACTGGTTGACAGTGAGCCAGACGTTTTTTTTGACGCGCCGGAAAATGAACGTTTGCGGGTTTTCCTGAGTCAGGTAATTTAATCACATTATGGGTGTGGAGGTGAGCCCGGTTAGCTTCAGGGATCGGGTGTTATTTTTTCAGAGAGTCTCTCTTTATACTGCCAGCGAACTCTTAACACAGGCGTTATTTTAAAAGCAGGAATCAATAACCAGTAAATACCAATGCCAATGCAGTTGGCGACCATATCCCAGAACGAGAGGTGGCGATAGTCGGTAAGGGATTGCAGGCCCTCAATCCAGATACCGTATAACACTGCGATAGACGCTTTTTTCAGGTTGAAACTGTCCTGATAACAAAAGCCATCAATCAGACCGGAAATAACCAGAAAAGCAATGCAGTGTGCTATTTTGTCAGCAGCAACCGGTAGCCTCCAGAATCTCAGATCCATACCACTGAAATTATTGACGGGTAATAGCGACAAAATGGTGACCGTTGTCAGGGTTATGGCTAATGCCGCTCTGCTGACCGGTAAGTAGTGTTGAAGAATTATTTCTTCCAGTAACGGTGCTTTTCTGATGTTTTCCACTTTACACGGTTGGATCTGTTTTTATTAAGTTTGTCTTTCAGTGAAGCAGGAATTTCCAACTCCCGCCAATGGCCTGGCTGGAGGTCGTCAATTGCCCATGGCCCTATCTGGCAGCGAATCAGTCTGAGTGTTGGATGGCCGATCGCAGCCGTCATCCTTCTTACCTGACGGTTTCTACCCTCCTTTATTGTTAATTGAATCCAGCACTCAGGAATCGACTTTCTTTCCCGTATAGGGGGCTCTCTGCGCCAGACATCAGGAGAAACAATAATTTCTGCCTGGGCCGGGAGGATGGGGCCATCGTTTAGAACTATTCTGGTACGAAGATGGTCTAAGGCTTGAGAGTCCGGGATTCCCTCAACCTGAACCCAGTATGTTTTGGGCATCTTGTGCTTTGGTGAAGCAATCAGGTTTTGCAACTGGCCATTATTCGTCAGCAGTAATAACCCTTCGCTGTCCCGATCCAGCCTGCCTGCAGGATAGATGCCGGGAATGTTGATGAAATCCTTCAGCGTTTGCCGCCCTTCCTGATCGGTAAACTGGGTTAGCACACCGTAGGGTTTATTAAAAAGCAGTAATCGGCTTTTTTGGGAAGGGCGTATAACAGAAGCATGCATGGGTAATCACTGATGAGAAAAGTCAGAATTATAAATGCTGGAGAACCTGTCGACTAGACTGTGGCCGTAGCCATATTTGAAAAGAGGTTTGTGTGAGTACACCACCAGTAAGCTGTGAACAGCCTCGGCAACGGGCAACTGATTGGAAATCCGTTTTCAGTTTTTTAACACCATTGCTATTCGGAGTAATTCTCTGGTTGCTCCCGACTCCGGAAGGTCTGGAACTGCAGGGTTGGCATATGCTGATTATTTTTATCAGCACCCTGTTGGGGGTGATGATTACCCCGATGCCGATGTCTGCAATTACGCTCATGGGGGTGACCGCCCTGGGACTGACCGAAACGGTGACACTCAAGCAAGCAATGGCAGGCTATGGTGATCCTGTTACCTGGCTGGTGGTGCTGGCGTTTTTCATCTCTCAGGGGTTTATAAAAACCGGGCTTGGGCTCAGAATTGCCTATTGCTTCATGCGCATCATGGGAAGGAAAACCCTGACTCTGGGTTATGGCCTGACCCTGACGGATATGCTGCTGGCCCCTGCAATGCCCAGCACTACCGCTCGCGCCGGTGCCGTGGTGTACCCTATTATGCAATCCATTGCCACGGTTTATGACAGTAAACCGGGAGCGACCGCAAGCAGGATGGGGGCCTTTCTGATAATGATTGTCTTCCATGCGAATGCTATTACCAGCACCATGTTTCTGACTGCCATGGCGGGTAATCCGCTGGTAGTCAAGCTTGCCGGTACTCAAGGTATTGAGTTGAGCTGGGCTATGTGGGCATTGGGGGCATTGTTACCCGGTATTGTCTGTCTTCTCTTGATGCCACTTTGTCTGTATCGCATTATCCCTCCTGACTTGAAAGAAACCCCTATGGCCGTCAAGGTGGCAAAGGATGAACTCCATCGCCTGGGCGCTTTAACAAGGAATGAATGGATTATGGCCGGTACATTCCTGTTTCTTCTTATGCTTTGGATATTTGGTCGCCAGTTTGGTCTTTCAGCGACACTGGTAGCTATGGTGGGGGTCTGCACTCTGCTCCTGAGTGGTGTACTGGACTGGGATGATGTTCGCGGTAATAAGGGGGCTTGGGATACCATGATCTGGTTTGGGGCATTTATAACCATGGCCCATTACCTCAGTGCCTATGGCGTAGTGAACTATGTCAGTGACCAGGTTGGAGTCCTGTTTGGCGATTTGCCCGCCTGGTTGGCGATGATCACCGTTTGTGGACTGTACTACTTTTTCCATTATTTCTTTGCCGCTTCGACAGCGCAGATCAGTGCCATGTATGCCGGTTTTCTGTTGATCATGCTCAGTGCTGGTGTTCCCCCACTGGGAGGAGCCCTTATGCTTGCCTATATGAGCAACATTTGTGCTGTGGTTACCCATTACGGGAATGGACCGGCTCCCATTCTTTATGGTGCTGGTTATGTATCACTTTTCACCTGGTGGAAAGCAGGGTTGATAATGAGTTCGTTATACCTGTTGGTTTGGCTGGGTTTGGGGAGTGCCTGGATGTCCTGGCTAGGCTATTTATAGCTAAAGATGTCATAACCGGAATGACATAACCACGAAGCAACTGGTAATCTGTCGTTTGCTGCGATCCTCCCTTAGAGCGGCAAAGGACGAAGCGAGAGCGGGAGTACGTTTATGAAATATCGGGGTTAAGCAATCATCCTGACAAGAAAGGTTTTGATCAGGAAACCCATGACACCAAGGCCAAGAGCTCCAAAGAGTACAAATGTACCCCATCTTCCCGCATTGGATTTTTTGGCCAGGTCATAAACAATAAAGGCCATAAATAAAACCAGCCCGCTGATTAAGACCTGCAGCATTAAGGTTTCTAACTCAGCAATATCCATAGAGCCTCCGGACTTTTCGCCAACCTTCTTGTTTGCCGATATTGTAGGCACTTTACTGTTGAGTCGCCAATATCGAATACCATCACGATACAACTTCCCCCGGTTAATGCTTCTTAATGAGGCTTTGCAATCCTGAAGCGTCAACAGACCCTACACAGATTTGTTCCCAGACCGATATAGGTATCCAGAGAGTTTCAAAATGATCTGGTCATAAGTTATCCGGGGGGAGGTATGTCGCTTAAACTCAGGCTGGTAGATATTACCAAATTACAAAAATCCAACTATCTGGCTTCTGAAGCATCAAAGGCTGCCGTTCGCGAGGCGAAACTGTTGCTGGATAAACAGGAAGCGTTTATGAAAAATGGTGGAATGGACCGGCAAAAGTTACGTGCTTTTATCAATAGTGATTACTGGACCTCTCGCCAAAAGCAGAAAGCCAGGGAAGAACTGCTCAATTTTCACAAAGAGTTTAAAAATAATATGGTTGACGAAGCATCGGCCAAGCGCAAAGAGCTCAGTAGTGCCAGCAGCCTGCTCAGTCAACGCAAAGTGAAGAAAGCAAGTACCATTAAAAAACGCTCGGGATATGTATAGGCCTTAAACGGATCGGGATAAAAAAATAACTGCTTTTCAGGGATGAGAACAGCATGAATAACGTTAATGGCGTTACCACGAATAATGATGTAAAAACTCTAAATCCAGCAGATATGAGTCAGCAGGATTTCATTGCTGCCGTTTATCTTGAGCGTGGAGAAATGCTGGACTCAGAAGTTCGAAGAATTATTGATGAAATTGATAAAAGTAATCAGTATGTAGAAGCCGTTAATACGTTGATTGGTAAGGCTAATGTTGCTGAGTATGGAACAACGCATTATTCATCCCCGACCTGGCAGGTTAATGGTAACAGTATTGTGCTTGATAATGGTTACGGGGTGAACTTCAAACCGGATGGTAATGGTGGAAATACGTTCACTCTGCTTGACAGTGATGGTAATCAGTTAATCTACCAGAACCGTACATTGATACCTGTGCCAGCGGGAACCACGGTGGATGCACTGGAAGTCGGCATTCCTGTGATGAATGACATGACTTACATATTGGATGATGGTACTGAGATTACCTTTAAGGCCGGAGCCCCGGATACGGCATTCAACTCCGCAGACTTTTCCGGAGGGTTGGCGGATATAACCAGGATTGTCATCACCAGAGATAATCAGGGAATGCAAATCAGTAATGTCAATGATGAAGGGGCAATAAGCATCGGAGCCCCTACCGTTGAGAGTCCAACTGATCCGGTATCATCTGTGGCGACGACAACCACGCAAACGGTAAACGTTGCTCGACTCGATCTGTTTACCGCTGGGGAATATGATGGTTCTGATGATTACAACACCATCGATGGTACCCATGCAGGCAGAATACTCTCCATGTGGGAGGGGCCCATTAAGAAAAAGTCCCCAGCGGAGCAGGCGGCTATCCTGGCCCAGATTGAAGCTGACGGCGGGATGGACATTTACTGGCATCTCGGTGAATCGGATAATTCGGATGATTATTATAATAAAACGTTTACCTATCAGCCCTACGCCAATGAAACACTCTACCAATTTATTGAACGTGCCGTTGATCGCTCCAAAGTGGATTTCCGCAACTATGTCAATGACGAGGAAGGCGCAATAGATATAGAGTATATCGATACCTATATTAAACTTCCCGGGTACAGTTATCAGGAAGTGGTACCGGCGACCAGCAAAACAACCAGTTCCATTTCATCCAAAAGTATCAGTGAAAGCCGGAATTTCTATGACTCTGACGATTATGGAAGTATCAAGACATTCACTAATGATTATACGTTACGAGTGAAATCTGACGTAGCAAAAATGAACCTTACCCCTGAACAAAGGAAGGGGCTTGAAAGAGAGTTGCAGGCTAATGGCTATACCCTCAACTTGACGCTGGAGGATACTGATGGGGTAAATGAAACTTATACCCGATCGTATAACTACCGAATGGTTAACGGAGAGAGTCTTGATGGTTTTTTTGAACGCGTGATGAGCCAATCAGCAGAAAGATTCAAAGCATACATCGATTTTGCAGAGAATGAAGGAGACATTAATATAGAGTCAATCTCTGCCTCCAGTACTCTGCCGGGATTCTCCTATGATAAGTATGCGGCAGTGGCCGAGGCTGAGGAGGACCCGTCCCGTCCGAACAATCGGCATAGCCTGGATATCAACAATCACGATGGCCACATCCTGTTTGAGGCCGGAGGTATGCATCAGTGGGAGTATGATGGCCGGGGTACCCAGGCAATAAGTGCTACTGACCCTAATGATTCCAGTAGCCAGGTTTCAGGGTATTTTGCCCGCAAGCTGGCGTTCAGGCAGTCAAGCAGTAATGAGTTTGACAGCACCACACCGTTTCTCACCCAGAAGGAGAAAGAGCTTCTGGGTAATATTTTGAGGATTACCTATCCGGATGCCAGTGGTAATGGTCTGCTGAACCCTGAAGAGTGGGGCGCTTTGAAGAAGAGCCTGATTAATGCACGTGATAATCTCAATGGCAACAGTCAACTACAGACCGTGCAGTTGCAAAGGGCGATGCAGACGTATAATCAAAACTATGAGGCCATGTCCAACGCCCAGCAGAAGATCTATTCCCTGCTCAGGGATATCATTTCCAATGTGAAGTAATCAGGTATGAGGGCAACCGGTATTTACCAGGTAGAGGTGAATACCGGTCAACTGAACTTACTCAAGACTGATCCCCAGTTGACTAACACCATCGTTGGCAGAAAGCAGCCGAAGCGTTTTGGTAAATTCTTTAGCGGGTTTTTTTGCCGACCGATCATGCTAATTAACTCCCTGATAAACCGACATTGAATCTCAAACAGTTCATGCTCCTCAATATACTGCGTCAGTTCTGTCCCTTTCAGCTCTGCCGCTTCGGTGTATTTAATGAACTTGCCAATCGTGCTGAGTGACACCGTCAATGCACTGGCAGCTTCGTCAACCGATGCTTTCATAGCGCAGTGGATAGCGCAGTTGAGGCTAACCGAAAAGTCCAGTGCTGGCTGAACACCAAACATATCAAAATCTTCAGGGACTGGCGTGTTTTCATCCAGTCGTTCAAGCAGACGTTCAAAGTTTTTTGCCGATTGAAGTCCGGCCGTATAGTCCCAGAGCAGGTTCAGACAGTGCCTGACCTCGACAGGCTGACCAAATTCGGCAAGCTCTGAAAAAAGAGCAAAGTTGGGCCAGGCTCTCTCAGTTACTGCGGTGGCCAACGCTGTCAGTTGCCAGGGGGAGAATAATTCAATTTGACGGGAATATTGAGCGTACAGTTTGCGGGTGTTCAATGATGATTACCATTAGGTTTGATGCTGCAGGCATTCTAGCACTTGTTAATGACAGCGACACCACCACTGTTTACTTACAGGGACCATTTAAACTGTAGCTGGACAGCGTTCAAATTGTAATTTGAATTCAGTTCAACAGAGCCGCCGTCCGATAAGCAATTGCCTGCAGTAATGCTATTGGTCTTTAAACGAAGCTCTCCACAGTGGCCGAACGAGTAACGGGTATTTTTCTTGATAAAATAGAGACCCTCTCTGACTGATTCTCCAAGCCCTATACTGTCCAGTCCGTATACTATGGCGGTAGCTGCAACCTGGTTTTGGACTTTGTTCGGGTCATCAATGGTCTTGTAAATGAATGAGCTAATGCGCCGTTCATTTATCTCTTTATTCTGTCTGAAAATAAATTTCGGTTTTTTGTCTTCAGTATGATAAGTGGGTACTTGATCAACATAATAATCGGGGGAAGAAGCATTGTTAGAAAACAGGGGGCTGTAATTCGATACCATCATAGCGGACTGATCAGCGGATAAGCAGGAAATAAAACCCACAGCCATAGGGAAACAAATTGTTCGAAAAATGCAGTGAGCAATATTTCCTAATGTCATAGCCTACTTCCTTGATTGGGTTTGTTTAACTTGTGTTCATTGGTCTGTCCAAAAGAAAGTTCTGATTTTTTGATATTGATTGGATAATTTTTATTGATTTGAAACTTATAAAACGTATTGCGTAAACCAAGAGTTTTTAAATGTATGTTTACATACTAGGTTTCTAATGATCAGAAATAACTTAAACAAAGGTATTATATTTCGATTTGATATATTATTTCGGGTGTTTTAACCAGGCTGTTGAATGAAAGTTTTTCTTATATTTTGCATAAGGTTTCCGGAGGGGCTCCGGAAACTCTTCAACGTCAGGCGCGGGACATGAATTTCCCTGTTTCCGTGTTGATTTTAATGACTTCACCGTTACTCAGGTACTCTGGGACCTGAACCTCAAGGCCTGTGCTGACCCGGGCTGGCTTTGTTCTTGCTGCTGCCGATGCGCCTTTTATGCCGGGCGCGGTATCGACGATTTCCAGCGCAACGGATGCAGGCAAGTCAATCGCCAGCAGCTGGCCATCAACCAGAAGGGCTGTCAGGCCTTCCATATTGTCAGCGATATAGAGAAGCTGATCCTCAATAGAGCTGGCATTGACGAGGTACTGGGAATAATCCTCAGAATCCATGAAAGTACACTCATTACCTTCACGGTAGAGAAGAGTTACCGCTCTTCTGTGCAGGTTCACATCGGCGAGAAGAATATCCCCGGTCAGTGTCTGTTCAAGTTTCTGGCCGCCGGGAACCGCACTGAAACGAATCTTGTACAAGGTCTGGGCGCCGCGGGCAGATGGGCTTTTCGCCTCAACCTGACGAACCTGATAATACTGGCCTTCAATGTCTACAATCTGGCCTTTTTTCAGTTCTCGAGCGTAAGGCATTGGAATCCTCGGAATAGCTGATTTGCCGGCATTTTAAATTGATTATTGTCGCTAATAAAGAGAGCAGTGAGTGAAACACTGCCCGCAGAAGGGATACTGATTCTTGGGAGTATCAATGCAAGTGTCGTGGGCTACTGGATTTGCCAACCACTTTGCCCTTGCTATCGAGAATTTTATCGCGCGAGTCCACACGATATATCTGTCTCATATACTCTTTTTTAATGGCTTTCTCATCAATGAGAGGCTTAATATCAACGCCGGCGTATTCGAGGTACTCAAGCATGTACAGGGGGTTCGGCACAGTAACCTCCGAGCCAATGACCATGAACATGGAAGCTTACCGTTCGGTATGGCTCTATTTGTTGATGCAGGACATAAAAAGGGCGTCTTGGTGTGAAAGTGTTTTGCAAGGCTGTGTAAATTAGCGATTACCGTTGTCATCTGTCAATTTCATGAAAAATAATTCATGGTATTCTCTACAATCGGGCAAAAGTCATTTGTATCAATACTCAAAAAGAGCCAGGCCTAAAAAATCGGGTCTATAAAAACCGAGACTATAAAAACGAGTATTCAAGAATAAATATCCGAGGGGGATGCTATATGACAACAGTGATTGACCGGATCATCAAAGACCATCAGCATATGGCAAGGTTGCTGGACTACCTGGATTATGAAGTATCTGGCTATCGGGAAGGCAGTGAGCACAATCCCCGGCTGAACATTATCATTGAAGCGCTGGATTATATGCACAACTATCCGGATGCATTTCACCACCCTCTGGAATCCCGGTTGATGGCCCGGCTTCGTCCCCGTCTGGCCAGTAAAGAAGAGCGGATACAGTTTGATATGATTGAGGATCAACACCGGCAGATTACGGCAATGACCCAGAAGCTTGTGGAGGCTTTCAATACCGTTGCCTCTGACCAGGTTGTTCCTATCAATCTTCTGGTGGCTGAATACGCGCTCTATAGTGAATTGCAGCGGGAGCATATGGAGCTGGAAAATCAGTTTATGATTCCGGCGATGCAGTCCTTATTGACTGTTGAAGATCTGGTGCTGGTTGATAATGATCTTAAACAGATGTCTGATCCACTTTTTGGTTCTCATTTGTGGGAGGTCTATCAAGATCTGTACCGGTATGTTACTGAGCGGGAAAACGCCCCGGAACCGGTTGTTTGATCTCCAGCTTTACTCACAACCTTCTGACGCTCCAGCAAATTGAACGCTCGGAATTTGCTGGCTTCTTTAGCTGTATTCCTGCAGTCTACAATGTGATATCACTGATATTCGTAAGGTGGTAATGGCAGGGTTCTTCGGAAGCTTATTATTTCATTATCAATCAGCGCACCGGGTTCACACCTGAGAAATGAAAGAGAGGATGAAGCGTGGGTAAACGAATAACATGGATTGTTGCAGGCATCTTCTGGATACACGTTCATTTCGTGCTGGCTGACACCATTCCTCCGGGAGAGATTGCGCCGGAGCCCGGCACCGGGAATACGGAACAGGAACTGGTGAAGGCATCCAGCTATATGGTGGCTGCAGCAAACCCCTATGCGGCGAGGGCCGGTTATGACATCCTCAAACAGGGCGGTTCTGCGATTGATGCTGTCATCGCCACTCAATTGGTGCTGAACCTGGTCGAACCTCAGTCTTCAGGTATCGGGGGAGTCGGATTAGTCGTTTATTTTGATAAGAACGCCGGGCAGCTATCAACCTGGGAAGGTCGTGAGAATGCACCGGCGTTGGCAAAGCCAGATCACTTTCTTGATAAAAACGGGAAGCCCCTGACCTTTTATGATGCGGTGGTGGGCGGGCACTCTGTGGCGACCCCGGGTCTTCTTAAATTGATGTACGAGGTGCATCAAAAGCACGGGAAACTTGCCTGGCAAACGTTGTTCAAGCCAGCGATAAAACTGGCTCAGGAAGGGTTCATTGTGTCACCAAGACTGGCCAGGCTTGTTGCCATGGATCAGGCACGTCTGAGTCGGTATGAAACCACGAAAAACTACTTTTATCCCGGAGGACGTCCTGTTCAGGAAGGTGATCTGCTGAAAAACCGGCCATTTGCCAATACTCTGTCTCTCATTGCCCGTCGTGGGATTGATCCTTTCTATCAGGGAGAGATTGGTCGCGATATTGTCACAACGGTGAACTCAGTAACCGATAATCCCGGCCTCCTGAGTATGAGTGACCTGAGGCATTATGAGGTTAAAGAGCGTGATCCGGTCTGTATGGATTACCGGGAGTATCAGGTCTGTGGAATGGGACCGCCAAGTTCAGGTGGACTGACCGTGGGACAGATGCTTGGGTTGCTGGATCACCACAAGCTGTCTGAACTGGGTAAGGACAATCCCGATAGCTGGCAACTGATTGGCGATGCAACACGCCTGGCCTTTGCCGATCGTGGACAGTATATTGCTGATCCAGACTTTGTGAATGTGCCCAAGGGGTTGCTGGATAAGTCCTATCTTCTTGGGCGAAGCCAGCTGCTTCACACTGGAAGGCCCTTGCAGGCAGTTGCCCCGGGCTTGCCGCCCGGTGTTGATCAGGTAAGCCATGCTCCCGGTGAAGCATTGGAACTCCCGGCAACTACCCATATCAGCATTGTTGATGGCGATGGCAATGCCGTGGCGATGACATCCAGCGTAGAGAATGCTTTTGGTTCACGCCTGATGGTTCGTGGTTTTCTATTGAATAATTCCATGACAGATTTTTCCTTCAGGCCATTCATTGATGGCAAGCCGGTTGCCAATCGCATAGCGCCGGGGAAACGGCCAATGTCCTCTATGTCTCCCACTATCGTGTTACGTGATGGTCAGCCCTATATGTTGCTTGGCTCAGCTGGTGGCAGCCGTATCATTGTTCATGTAGCCAAAACGATCATTGCTCATCTTGACTGGCAGTTACCCGTGAATGAGGCCGTTAGTTTATCTCACCGAATCAATATGCATGGCCATTATGAACTGGAGGCTGGAACTGACGCGGAAGCACTTGTCAAGCCTCTTAAAGCGATGGGGTATAAGGTTTCTGTCCGTGATCTTAACAGCAGCCTGCATGCCATTGTGATAAAGGCGTCCGGTCTGGAGGGAGCGGCAGATCCACGACGGGAAGGTGCCGTTATGGGGGACTGAATGCAGTATGACGTTTTTCTGAGCCGCCGGCTCGCAACAAAACCACAACAGGCCCTAAGACATGACGGAAAGAAAAGGCTACCGGCTGACCCATATCTACACCCGAACTGGCGACAAGGGCATGACCCGTATTGGTGATGGCCAGCAACTGGCGAAGTCTCACCCGAGGCTTCATGCCATTGGTTCTGTGGATGAAACCAACAGTTGGCTGGGTGTGCTGATCCACTCCCTGAAGCAAGGTAATGAAGTCACTGAAAATCAGTTGCAACAGATTCAGGATATCCAGCATCGGCTGTTTGATGTAGGCGGGGAGCTGGCCATGCCGGGATATCAGCTCATTCAGGAAGCCCATACCCAAAGGATTGAGGCTCTGATTGACCAGCTTAATGAGCCATTACCGCCACTGAAAAACTTCACGCTGCCGGGCGGTGGGCAGTCTGCCTGTTATTGCCACATGGCTCGAACCGTATCCCGCCGGGCGGAGCGGCATATCATCGAATTAAACCAGGCTCTTCAGGAAAGTGGTGAAAAGATCAATGAACCGTTGCTGAAATTTGTGAATCGTCTCTCCGATCTGATGTACGTTCTGGGTCGTCATTGTGCACTCCGGGATGAGGGTGAAGTGCTCTGGCAAGCGTCGGAGAAAAGCAGAACCGACGATCATGATCAAAAATAAGCGCCAGAAATCGGCAATTCCCTAGTGATTTAAAACGAATGTTTGATTAATATTGCGAGACTTTGTAAGGGGTATGTCAGTGATTGGTATAAATCACGACGCTTTTGATCATCCATCGCAGATAAAGGCAATGGGTCAAAAGAGGGAACAGGGTGAAAAACCCTGACTGTACCCGCAACTGTAATGGAAGAGTTTCAGCAATAATGATGTCACTGGGTAATGCCCGGGAAGGCTGCTGAGAACGACGACGCCAGAGTCAGGAAACCTGCCTTTGCAAAGCCCTAGAAAAGTAGCCTGTATGCAGGCTCAAACCGGGCGGGTAACCTGGCGGCTGGGAACACATCTCCTGCTACACGGCGCTTTTGCTGAGAAAGTGCTGTGGCCGCGTGTGCCGCCCTGAGTATTGGTTGTGACTCAGGGACACCATGAAAACACATTCTGTACCCTACAAGATACTGAAGAGCAGACTGTCCCGGTTAATGCTGGTCATGGCTATAGCGCTGGTCGATGGCGTTTTACTGCCTTTCAGCACCGCTCAGGCCAGCGAATCTGACAGCCCGAACTGTGTGACCGACATGAGTGGCCGCCCCGTCTGTCTGAGTACCCGTTCGCCCAGAATTATCAGCCTGTCGCCGGGCTCCACTGAGTTGTTATTTGCTGCCGGTGCGGGCGATCGTGTGATTGCTGTGGACCAGCACAGTGATTATCCGACAAATGTCTTTAGACTGCCCAGGGTCGGTGGTTACCCCAATATCAATGTAGAAGCTATTGTTGGCATGTCGCCGGATCTGGTGGTGATCTGGAAGGGAGGGGATTCTCCGACGGTGATCCAGCAGCTGGAATCCCTGGGGGTTAATACCTTCCATGTCAATGCAGTCAACTTTGCCGGTATCGAGCAGGCCTTGCTCGGGCTGGGAACGATTGCCGGAACCACTGAACAGGCCAGAAAAACGGTCGCTGCCTTTCAACAGCGGCTGGCCGGACTTCGTCGGCAATACAGTGAACAGCGGCCATTGTCGGTGTTTTTTGAGATCTGGCGTACGCCGCTGATGACAGTGGGTAACGGGCTGGCCATTAATGATGTGATCACCCTCTGTGGTGGTCGCAATATCTATGGTGAGCTGGCAGAACGTACCCCGAGAGTGGGCATTGAGTCCCTGATCAGTCGTAACCCGCAGGTGATCATTGGTTCCAATCCCAAAGGGGATACGCCGGAGACCCGCAAAGCGCTGCTGGACTACTGGAGCCAGTGGCAAAACCTGCAGGCGGTAGAGCGTCATCAACTGTTTTCGGTACCCAGTGATCTGATTGCCAGACCGACGCCGAGGATTCTTGACGGAGCAGAGATGATCTGTCGCCAGTTACAAGCTGTGCGCTCAGCAACAAAGCATTCCGGATATGTAGTTTCCCAGAAAAACCCTATGATGAGAGCCCATTCTGAACCCGTTCTGAGAAAGCAGGCTCCTGCAAATTATCAAGACCATCCGCTTAGATAAGGATATAAATTAAATGTCGTTTAATCAGCGTTCTGTTTTTGTACGCACCGGGCTTTCTGTTGCTGTGGCAATGTCCATGATGAGTTCTGTTACTCAGGCAGAAGAAGTTTATGAATTGGAGGAGATTGTTGTTACCGCAGCAAGGACCGCTCAAACTGTTGATGAGACGCTGGCGCCTGTGACGGTGATTGATCGGGAGCAGATTGAGCGTAGTCAGACGCAAAGTGTTACAGAACTTTTACGAACTACTCCAGGGCTTCAGATTACGGAAAATGGGGGGCATGGCTCATCAACCTCCATTTTTTTGAGAGGCACAAACTCAAATCATACTCTGGTATTGGTAGATGGTGTGCGAATCAATGATGTAACCGGGGGCATGCCATCTATTCCTTATCTGGATCCTGATCAGATTGAAAGAATTGAAATTGTCCGTGGCCCAAAATCCAGCCTCTACGGTGCTGATGCAATTGGTGGTGTTATTCAGATTTTTACTCGTAGAGGCAGCGGTGATCCGAGATTGACTGTCAAAGTTGGTGGAGGAAGTCGTACTACCGGTAATGCTGATCTAAATTATGGCGGGAAGGTTGAGAATACCAGCTTTAATGTCAACACCAGTTTTTTTGAAACTCAGGGCTTTGATCGATATGTTCCTGTAGATGCAGATGGTTATGATGATGATGATGCCTATAGAAATAAATCTGCCTCTATCAATGTACGTCACAGTTTTGAAAATAATTCTGAGGCTGGTTTTTCTATTGTTCATAATCAGGGAAAGTCTGAATATGATGCGTGGGATGCTACAGAAGCATATACCGAATTCAGCAATACGATTTATCAGTTAAATTATCGTCTTCCGGTCAATGATGTGTGGAATACTCGCTTTGAAACAGGTTACTCTGTTGATGACAATGACAACTTGATAAAAAATGCAGATACGGGGGCTATTTCCAGTACAGGCAAGTTCAAAACAAACCGAAAAACCTTTGCCTGGATTAATGATGTTGCTTGGAGTGATACTCAGTTGCTAACAGCAGGTGCTGATTATCACAAGGATGATGTTGATGATGGAAATGTCTATATCGAGCCTGATTCCGGTGAAAACATCACCTCTCGCAACAACAAGGCAGTTTTTGTACAAAATCAGTCAGATTTTGGGTGGAGTGATCTTATAGTTGGTCTGCGCACTGATGATAATGATGCCTATGGTGCACATACAACTGGAAATATCGCTTGGGGTTTTCCTTTACCCCATGACATGAAATTAATTGCTTCCTACGGAACTGCTTATCGTGCGCCAACTATGGCCGAACTCTATGCACCTGAAAGTGGAAGTGGTGATATATATTTAAGTAATCAGAACTTGAAACCCGAACAATCAGAGAGCTATGAGCTGGAGCTTAGAGGGGATCTAGCCTCTGCTTACTGGTCAGTGTCCGTATTCGAAAACAATATTGATAATCTTATTGTTAATAAAGGCATTGGCAATACGACAGGGGGCAATACTATTTATCAAAAATCTAATGTCGATAAGTCGCGTATCCGAGGAGTTGAACTGTCACTCGGTGGAAATATCTTCGGCTGGGACCTGGTCTCTAACATAACTTTCCTGGATCCCAAAGATCTGACAACTGGGGATATTTTATTGAAGCGTGCTAGACAAGAGTTTAATGTCAATCTGAATCGGCAGTTTGGCCAATTTACTGTAGGTGGCGACTTCACAGCTAGAGGTCAAACGACCCATTGGGGAGGAGACAAAGCTCCCGGTTACGGCTTTTTGGACTTACGGGCAGCAATGCAGGTAACGTCAACTGTCAAGGTAGAAGCGAAATTGGTGAATGCGTTTGATAAAGATTATCAAACGACTCTTGACTACAATCCGGAACCACGCGGTATATTCGCAACCTTTATTTGGTCCCCGCAACTGTGACCTCGTTCCCACGGTCCCCCGTGGGAATGCAGACCGAACTATCAATAAGCTCTGCAGTGTTTGCTAGCTCCCGTATGCATTCCCACGGGGGACCGTGGGAACGAGATTATCTCTGCAATAAACAGGATTTGCCATGACATTGAAGCACTCCGGTGATATCCGCGAACTTTGCTACCCATTTATCTGTGAAGACTCCCCGCTGTGTGATTATGAAATCATCACCGATGAGCTGTGTGCCACCCTCGGTGGCGTTATCACTGAGCTGGAAGGGGATGAGCGGTTTGCTGATATCTATGATTTTCTGGATCAACTGCAGCCCAGAATTTTTCACATGAATGGCTCGGTTCGGGGATAGCAGGCGATATTTGAAGAGCAGATTCAGTGGCTGGCCGGTTACTTTGACCAATACCAGAAAGAGATTCAGGGGCAGTTGCACGGTTTTGTCCTGCCCAGGGGCGGTCGACCGGTACAGTTACTGCACAGTTGTCGCTCACTCTCCAAGAAGGCGGTCAGATCGCTGGTCAAGGTGGACGCTCATGGCATTGACGTACCGGGGGAGTTACCTCGGTTTGGCAATATGCTCTGTAATCTGTTCTTCCGTTTAACCGTGGTGATCAATCGTCGGCTTGGCATTGTCGAACCGGAATACCAGAGTTTGAGTTATAACCTGAAGCCACCTTCCGGGAAGTAACAGAAAGAAGCAGCGGGATAAGTCGGCTTCAGTCAGAAGCCGACATCTGTATCGATCAGGACGCAATAGTGCGGTAATCGAATCCTTTAAAGCTGATTTTGTACAGCAGGGAGTAGATCACCGGCAGTACGATCAGTGTCAGTACGGTAGCAAAGCCCAGGCCGAAGATAATGGTCACGGCCATGGATTTGAAAAAGGCATCAAACAGCAGTGGAATCATCCCCAGCATGGTGGTCAGGGCAGCCATACAGACAGGACGCAGACGGCTGACTGAGGCATGAAAAATGGCTTCATGTTCTTCCCGGCCTTCCTCCAGCTCCAGTTTGATCTGCTCAACCAGAACGATACCGTTCTTGATAATCATGCCAGACAGGCTGAGCAGTCCCAGCAGTGCCATAAAACTGAACGGTGCGTTCAGTGCCAGCAGCCCGGCCACAACACCAATTAACGCCAGCGGAACGGTACACCAGATAGCGATAGGTTGTCGTATGGTGTTAAACAGGAGTACTGTAATCAGGAACATCCCCAGATAACCCAGCGGAATAGAGGCAAATACAGCACTCTCTGCATCAGAAGAGAGTTCATAGGCACCGCCCCATTCCAGTTGGTAGCCATCGGGCAGTGGAATGGCTTCGATCCTGGTACGTACCTTACGGAAAACGCTATCAGCGGTTTCATCACTCAGCAGTTCCGGGTCATCCATTACAGAAAGCATGCGCTTACGATCCCTGCGGATGATCAACGGGTTTTCCCATTCCGTATCAAAGCTGGAAATGGCCTGGGTGATGGGCACATAACTGTTATGGTCTGCACTCCACACCTGCAGGTCAGTGATACTGTCGGCATTCAGTCGCTCGGATTCCGGAGAGCGGACAATCAATGGCATTAACTGGCTGCCTTCCCGGTAGACCCCAACCTGACGGCCAGTGAAGTTAACCAGTAGAGCATCGTCCAGTGCCTGTTTGGATATGCCGCTGCGGCGGGCGCTGGCTTCGTCCAGATGGGGCCGAACCAGGCTGACCTGATTACGCCAACCATGTCGTATATGAGTAGCCATCGGCTCCTCACGCAGTACATTTATGGCCTGCACCGCCAGTGATCGTAATACTTCCGGATCCTCTCCATAGAAACGGGCTTCAATTTCTGCGGCAGCTGAGGGGCCATTCTGTAAGTATTTGACCCGGTACTCGACATCACCAAAGTCTTCGGTAAGACGGGTTTCCAATGTTGGAATTAGCGGGGTAATGGCGTCCAGATTATCTGTTTCGATAATCAGCTGGCCAAAACTGCTGTATTGCTTTTCCGGCATGTAAGGGAGAATAAAACGTTGTGCTCCCTGACCAATCACCGTGGTTACATTTTTTACCCCGGGTAGCGTCATTACCAGCTGCTCAAACTCCTCTACTCTTGCTTCGGTAGCGCGAATATCGCTGCCCTCGGGCATCCAGAAATCCACAAAGAACATCGGTGTGTTGGATGGTGGGAAAAAGACATTTTTCACCGAGCCAAAACCCAGGATGGCCAGTACCAGTGCCAGAACCGTCAAGCCGATGGTCATGGGTCGGTGCACCAGAGAGAACCCGAGCAGTTGTTTATACAGGGTGAACAGCGCCCCTTTGTAAGGATCTATTGCTTCACCCGCCGTTTGCCGGGCAAGCTCATCTTTCTTAAACAGCATGTTGCAGAAGAAGGGTGTCAGGGTGATCGCTGTGATCCAGCTGAGGAACAGGGATATCAACAGCACCTGGAACAACGAAAGACAGAACTCACCCGTAGCATCATCAGAGAGGCCGATGGGGGCGAATGCCATAATGGCAATCACGGTGGCACCCAGCAGTGGCCACTGGTTTTGGCTGACGACCTGCTTTGCGGCCTGCAACCGGGTGAGGCCCCGTTGTATGCCGACCTGAATGCCTTCTGTCACTACAATGGCGTTATCAACCAGCATGCCAAGGGCAATGATCAGGGCACCCAGAGAGACCAGCTGGAGCTCGATGCCGATGGCCTTCATAACAATGAACGTACCGAGTATGGTCAACAGCAGAACGGCACCCATCAGCAGGCCTGAACGTACGCCCATGGCCAGCAGCAATACGACAATAACAATGGCAATCGATTCCAGCAGATTGATCAGGAAGCCATTGACGGATTCCGAAACGGTTGCGGGTTGGTCGTATACTTTAGTCAGCTCAATACCAACCGGTTGCTCAGACTTAAGCTCATCAATACGGTGACGAACAGCGTCGCCTGCATCCACCACATTAACCCCGGATGCGAATGAGATACCCAGTGACAGGGCCTGGCGACCGTTGGAATAATAAAGTGTATCCGGTGTTTCATCGAAGTCCCGGCGAACAGTAGCAATATCACCGAGTCGAACCAGTTGTGTGCTGCCCGGTGGGCTGATGATCAGTTGTTCCAGTTCTTGAACGTTATTGAACTCGCCGGTGGGATGAATGCGGATGGAACGCCCTTCAACCAGCATATTACCGGCATTGGAAACCACATTCTGATGCTGAATCAGGGAGAATATCCAGGCCGGGTCGATGCCCAGGTTGGCCAGTTTGGCCTGGGACATCTCAACGACGACCTGTTCCTGACGGGCACCGGCGATGGTGACTTTTTTGACCCCTTCAACCAGCACCAGCTCACGTTTCAGGTAATCGGCGTAGTTTTCCAGATCTCTGGAGGTGTAGCCTTCTCCGGTAATGTTGAACAGCATGCCATAGACATCGCTGTAATCGTCCACGACAACTGATGGGTAGACACCTGGAGGCAGGCCACTCTGGCTGTCATTAATCTTACGGCGTAACTCATCCCAGATCTGGGGCAGTTGGTTTTTGTCATACCGGTCTTTCATCTCCACCATAATCTGGGAACGGCCATTGCTGCTGATGGAGTCGATGTGCTTGACATACTCCATTTGCTGTATGGCTTCTTCCAGAGGCAGTGTGACTTCTTCTTCCACCTGTTCCGGGGAGGCTCCCGGGTAGTGAGTAATCACCATTGTCTGCTTGATGGTGAACTCAGGGAACTCCAGCTGACCCAGGCCAAGAAACGACAGTGCACCACCAACCAGCAGGATAACCACAAACATCCAGCTGATCACCCGGTGGGAAATGGAATATTCAGCAATATTCATGGATTACAGCCCTCGTTCCTTGTGCAGCGGTTTGACGGTCATACCGTCGTATAGCTGACTGAGGCCTGCAGTAACGATCTGATCACCAGGGTTGAGGCCTGACAGGATCTGCACTCCCGCTTCGGTAATACGGCCGGTAACAACTTCAATCGGTGTCAGCTGTCTGGTCTGTTCATCAAAACGCCAGACCACGGTCTTGTTGTCAGCATCATTCCGGGCTACGGCGGAGATGGGCACCAGAACGTATCCGGGTTGCCCTTGAGTGTCGATAATCCGGGCAAGGTCAATAATGACCGTGGTGGTCATACCGGGAAGAATGTTCATATTCGTTGGTGCGGTCCGGGTGAAAATCACCTCGTAACTCTGAGTGCCGGGCGTTATTCGTGTAGCGTGTTCCTTGTAACTGACCGGAAACGCTTTGCCTGGTGCTCCCGGGAAGGTGGCAATGGGTTGATAGTCGTGGTTGACTGTCTTTTTGTTCACATGGGAGACGATGCTTTCCGGAATCTGGATGCTGATATCGAGCCGGTCGCTGCTTTGCAGGATGAGTACCGGTTGCTGGGCCTGAACCTGCTGATGGGTTTCAGCGAGCGTCTGGGCGACCCGACCACTGAAGGGGGCTGTCAGTGTCGTATAAGCCAGCTTGTCCCGGCTCAATTTCAGTGCAGCTTCTGCCGATTTCAGCCTGGCACTTGCAGTATCGTAGCTGGATTGTGAAATGACTTTCTTTTTCAACAGGGAGCTGGCGCGTTCAAACTCTGCCCGGGCCAGTTCATAGTTAGCCTGACGATCCTGAAGCCCATTGCGGATGTCCCGGTCATCAAGATAAGCCAGTACCTGACCTTCCCTAACCTCATCACCCTGTTTGATGTCGATCTTGTCAATCTGGCCCGGTATGCGGAAGGATATTTCAGCCTCTTCGGTCGCAGTGACTTTACCCGGAAAATAGCGTAACTGCTGCTGCTGAGGATCTTTTATCTCAAACAGTTTGACGGGGCGGATGACTTTTGTGTGTCCGGTTTGTTCCTGTTCACAACCGGTCAGTAAAGTGAACATGATTAGTATCATCACGGTTATGGTGGATCGGGATGAAGGGGGGTTATGCATTCTTATCTAGCTCCAGGCTAATAGGATAGGATTAATAAACGCTGACAGGTTTCACTGATCGATCAATGTGGCAACAACCTGCTCAGCCTGAAGTTTGCTGTTTTCAATCACTGGTTGTGAAAACGGTGCTTGCCATCCCCAGCCCTGCAGGTATTTGGCAAGGTTGGAAGTGAGTAGGCTGAAGCCGTTGTCTTTTTGCAGGGAGGGTTGTTTCAGCCCAAACCCGGACATGCTGATCTGAAACAGGCCCTCACCGAGACTCCAGATCCCCATCAAAATATCTGACAGAGTATCCTCACGACGCTCATCAGTAATGGCTGGGTTGTCTGCCATTAACTCAATAATCAATGCTGCAACCTTCTGGCTTTTCTCATGGTAGATGTCGTCCAGTGCCCGTGCCCGGCCTGTTGATGCCCGTTGCCAGATATCCGGGGTCATTGCCAGTTGACGCAGGTAATAGTGGTGAGGTTGTCTGGCATCACATAGCCAGATCGCCATATTGAGCGTCAGGAGGCGTTCCATAGCGGGTGCCGGGCTGCTGAGCACCGTATGGAATATAGACGCAATCATCCGGGAGATATGGATGGCGCACCCTAGCAGCAGGTCCTCCTTGCTGGAGAAGTGTGAATACACCGTTCCCATTGACAATTGAGCTTGTTTGGCAACTTCAGACATCTTCAGGTCCATAAAACCCTTCTCCTTGAGAATGGTCAGGGTAGACTGAATAATGGTCGTTTCTCTTTGTGCCCGTTTGTCGGATGCTGACATGACCGATAAACCGTAGTGAAGAACCAGAAATGGAAGAATAGAGTTATCTGAAATAAAAATCGAATATTATTCGAATTTTATTTCATTGGCTGGCTTCCGGGAAACCCGGGCTCTCTTTGCCCGAGAGATTATTTGCTCTGAAAGGCATAGAGAGCTAACGTAAACAGAAAATAAAATTGGTCGAAAACAATAGATTACAGGTTTTGTTTTCATGCTGGCAGACGTGCTCAACTACTTGTCCCTCAGTTAACACTGCCTGCTGCTTCATTGCTGTTGTTTTGGAGGTATGGATGCTCCTGGTTGTTCTCTTTGCGTGCCTGATTGTTGCTGCTACTGCTTTTTTATCCCTTCTTGAAGCGTCTTTGGTTGCGGTTGATGAGTTAAGGCTGGTCACGATCCTGTACAGAAGGCCCGACAATAAAGCGGCTATCCAGAAAGTCTTTCAGAAAAAGCGGGAGCACCTGTCAGCAATCGTTTTGTTAAGTACTCTGATCAGTATTTCTGGCAGCACTTTTCTTGGGGCTATGGCAGCTAAGGAGTTTAATGATCTCTGGATGGCTATATTTACGGCACTGCTCGCTTATTTTATGCTGGTATTTGCCAAGGTGCTGCCCAAGCTGCTGGCAGTGCAGATTGCTGATCGGGTCGTTGCCAGATGTTCACCATTTATCCAACTCATGTACCGAGTCACTAAACCCGTGCTGTTGTTAGCCCTGGTCTGGACCCGTCTTTTGCCCAAGCTTGAAGAGGAAGCCAGGAGCAGTGATGAGCTCCGGAGTATTATCAAGCATTACAATAAGCGTGGCGTGATTGGCAAGCGTCAGCGCAAACTGGCGGATGCCATACTGACCACCCATCAGCGGCAGCTGACCGAGCTGGTCGAGCACTCAATGCCGGCTGTTTGTCTCTCATCCGATACAACCGTGGCTTCTGTAGAAACGACGATTCGCACCTATCCCTGCAAGCGCTATGTGGTTCTGACCGATGGCAGACCTGCAGGGATTGTACTCTATCGGCATATCGCCCGCTGCCTGGTCAATGGAAAGCACGATATTTCAGTGGGCACACTCATGAGAAAAACCATTAATCTGGCACCTGCAACCACATTGCATAAAGCGATGACCGAGCTTCATAAGGCCAGGGCATCCATTATTCTGCTCCCGGGTGAGACGGTAGAGCAGACCCGTATTGTGACTGCAAAGAAGTTGTATCAGGCGTTATTGCGTGCCGATAATCAAGGTGGCCAGGCAGGTGGCGACAGCAACCTGCAGTGAGATCGCTTCGGGAAACAGCGTGGGAAAGATAAGGGAAAGAATGGGCAGAATGGCCAGACTGCTGCCACTGCCCAAGGCACCAATAATAATGCCGCCAAGTGCACCTGTTAATAGGTATACGACATAAATTAGCCTTAATTACCTTCTTACTGCCTGGGTTCTGAAGTATAGAAAGAGTCTGAGTTTGTACCACAAATGCATCACCTCTTTAACTGCAGATTTGCTCAAGAGCCCTTGAGGTGAATCAAAGTTCACTACCTGGTAAGGGAACCAAAGCCTCCTATGGTCTTACCATGCTTATCTTTTTTTGCCTTGAGTAAGCATCCTGGTGTTGGAAATAGTGAGGAAGTGTCATTTTCACAAGTTCAGAAAACCACTCAAACTCTATGCAGGGTGTGTCACAGAAATCGATGCCGCCTATTTTATCCATGAAAAATAAGTAGTCATAGTCAGGACATTTTTTTTTGATGTTCAGAAAAATACCTTTGCGAGACATTACTTCAAGCAATTCGTGAGCAAATATTTTTTCAAAATATCCATAGCGGTAAAACGTATCAAGAGTATGGCATGTTTGATGTTCATCTGTACTTTCGTCAGCTTCTGGTATGGTCCAGTTACCCTGGTAGCCATGGGCTATCATTTCATCACGCCAGCGACAAAATTCCGGATCCCTATTCGAGGGTTCTGATTTAAAAAAAACTTTCGTCAGGTTAAAAAGTACTTTTTTGGCAATACCCTCCATTATTACTGCAGCATCAGAAATAAAGTTTGCTGCCCAGTACTGAGCGTGACCACGGAGATGCTCCGGAAGCTGTTTTAGCTGGGCGTCACTCAGACGGCAGTTCACGCCGCCCATGTCACGGTATATAAAATCAACAGCTGATAAGTCGTTATTATCCATGGTCAGCTTCAGCAAAACGTTTTGTCCATGAAACTCAAGATAAAAGCGCCGCCTGTAAATGTGATCAACCATTTCCTCCGCAATGGGCTTGAGTAAGGCATCAGTGATAAACTGAGTCGGCGTTTTTTGACTTTGTTCAATCAGGGTATTGAGTAAAGGCCAGTTGTTTATACCAAACAGTGCATATAGTGGAATAATATAGTGGCCTGGAGTCGTGAATAATTCCGGAATAGGTCTATGGATCATACCAGCACCGGATAGAAGTACGGTTTTTTCTTGCTGGTTAACCAGACGGGCATCTGGAACGAAAGATAAATTTTCTTCCAGACACGTAAAGTTCTCTATTGGTTTATTTTTTAATATCACCGAATTTGCTACGCTGGCTGCACACTCTTTTTGACCAAGCAACCGGCGAACACTGCCTATTTTCTCATCCAGGCTGACTTTGACCATCGCAAATTCTGTTGTGCTGCCACCGGGCAAGGCTATCAACAAGGTTCTGAATGAACTCAACGCTAAGGCAGGAACACTAACCTGTGTATGCTGATATTTAAACATCAGGGGGGCAAACAGAGTGGTGGATTTTGGGTGTACCAGATACAGGATTTGATCCTGACCTTCCACCGTACGCGTGATTGAGCAATGCCCTTTTCGGAGGCGAAACAGCTTTCCTTCAGAGCAGGGAATCCAGTAGCCTTTCATAATGAAAGGCTGGAAAGTACCGGGATGATATTGATCATTGCTGGCTTCATAACCATGATGAAACCCGGTAACTATCTGTCGATTTTCATCAACAGCGTGCCGACTCTCTTCGGTCATTGCCAGCCGGTTTTTTTCGGCGTATAGATAGGCCAGGAAGGTATCTGGCAGTGCTTTGAAAGTATCCCAGAGAGGGTTACTATCCATTTTTTTCCGGCATGACTGGATGTCAGCCTGAAAAAACTGATCAATAAGCGATAAATTTTCCCGTCCGGATGATGGATTATTGACAGGGAGTGAAAGCTTTTCCACCTCTGTCAGCGCTGGGTAATCATGGGGGTTAACAGCTGCTGCATTTATCATTATTCTTTCCTATGATGTTTCCACTCGGTATCCGGCCTGAGCCATCCTGCTCTCTGGCTGGAAACCAAATTGACGGTTAGCTTCTGAAGGTCCGGACTCTGTTGTGCAGCCAGTGGCAAATGTGCGTCGTGGTGGGGCGATTAGCTCACTATCACTGCCCTGTGAAGTTTCCCGATGGATATATAAGCCGTCGTTCTCGTTCGCACGTTTGGCTTCTATGAATTGCTCTTTAACCAGATAGGCAACCAGGTGCTTGGGCAGATCCTGCTGAAAGAGTGCGTATTGCCAGCGATTAAGTGCATTACCCCTTACCCGGTATTGTCGATCAATTGCTTCCCGATATGTCTCATTATCAGCACCCAATGACTGATCAGTGCCAAAACCGAGCAAGTGCATCAGTTGATAAATGTCATCATCACTTCTCTCGTGATTCAGACGCCAGAACTCATCGGAAACAAAACGGTAAGCGTGTTGATAAAGTAAAACAGGGGTGTAGTAGGAATGAACAAGATGGTCAATGGTTTGCTTACTTTCATGAGATAGGTTCGCATAGGCGACAGTAGCAGTTTGGGCCCGGCCGGAGACGATGGACAGTCCCACAAAGCGGTTGACTTCCTCCTGACAGCGAGCAGCCATGGAGGATTCACTGCTGTCTCCGATCGCTCTGGCAAGGGATGCTGTCACGCTGTCTTGTAAAAATTGCTGAATACAATCCTTTATCTGGTTGTTACTGCCAGAAACCAAAGGGAGTAATAGTGATTGTATTCTGCCTGAGAAACCTTGATTGCATCCTTCTAAATCATTGCCAACGATAGCGGCAAGGTTATCCAGCGCATTGTTGATTGAGTGATCCGTCAGTCTATAAAGAACGGCATAATATAACTGGCTTACAAACGTTTCAAAATACTCAACGGACTCATCAACCATCCTGCGACCACTGGAGCCCAGTTCCCTCATCCCTGAATAGCGATTAAGCCGATCGATAAAGTTTCTTTCTAATGCGGCTAACGCCCCGTCAATACCCGGGTTGCTGGCCTGGTATTGCTGGTATGCATGGCAACCCCTGAGTGTCTGGCACAGAGCCCTGATATTCCTGTGACGCTGCCTCCCTGCGTACATGACATCCCGCTCATTATCACCATAAATATCATAGAATCGCTCCTCGTCAATGACCGGTTGATTCGTCGGGTTCCTGAAGTAGCATACTGAGTGATCCCGTAAAATAGCATGACAACGTTCAAGCGATGTCGACTCAATCCCTGAAATGTGTTGGATGTTTGCCATGGCGTTTCGAATGGAGTCTAATTCCTGCTGATTATTAGTACCTTTAATTTGTTGGTAAATCTCGTAAATTAAAGCGGTTTTATAACTTTTTAAAGAATCCAGTTCGCTCATTCCCCATTCCTTTAATAAATCAACAGCGGAGCGCAGACTTCTGGTATTCGTAAACTCTGTCAGCAATTGCTGAAGCTTTAATAGCTTATTGAGGTGCGGACAAATAAGCCGTAACTGTTCAACATTCAGATTGGTGCTGTAGGTGCCGCGCAGAAATTGCTTTGGCTCTCCGTTAGAACCATACATCGCAAGTTCTCTGTAGGTTGATTCAAATTTTTCCTTTAGATAGTCTCTGTCAACATGCCTATTAAGATTTATAGAAAGCGTATTGAACAGCACAACAGGTTGCTCCGGTGGTAAAGAGCTGATCAAATGTTGACACATTGCCGTCATCCGTAATGGATTCCTGAGCATTTCGGCCATCGATTTTTTTCCAATGCTGACAAATTGATCAGCGCTATCCCCCGAAATATCGTCTTCCACGCCCAGCAAGTCGCCGACGATGCATAAAAAATCGTCATACCATTTGTTTAACTCTTCTAAATGCTCACTGAGTTTGATCATTTGATTTTTATTTAGTGCAAACCCGGTTTTTCCATCATAATCAGCATCCCCGTCATGCAGTAGGTTCTGACTGAATAGCAGGTCAAATAAACCATAGCCCAGTGCACAATTGCCATCGGGTACTCTTATCAGGAAACGCCCCTCGGTTTCATAGGGAGCCTGTTGGTAATCAATTTCTACCGTGTACCGCTCTCTGAACTCTGGTGGTATTTCAGCAAGTTCTATTAGATGAGAGAGCTTTGCCCTGACACTATCTGCCAGATGCTTATCACTTTTGCACGCTCGATAGGTGTCTGTCAGAGTGATTCCGGCTAACTGATCGACTTCATTGTGATCCCAACCAAGCCAATGGCTGATCAGGTTTCGTTTCTCAATGTTTGCGACTTTCTCTGCCTGTTGAGCAACATGGTTGGCAATTGCGGTTTCAACGGTATTGAAATCCCCTCCATGCTCATTACAAAAATTCCGCAGGTACTCCATATGTTCTGCAATTTGCTGTCGCAATGGTTGCAGCTGGCTGAATTTTGATGGGTCTTCAAGAAGAGTGATCACTTTGGTCTTGATCTTTAAATCAAAACATTGAGTGAGATGGTCAATGCTTTGCAGTGACCAGATTCTTGATAAGTTTGATGTACTGATAATTTGCTGAACAATACTTCCATAATCAATATCAGGGATTGATTCCCGTGGGGGGGCTATATCAGTGGCTGCAGCTAATGTTGGATCAGTAAAGGGAGCGAATGCTGATGGTTGCGCCCCGGTGGATAGCAGTTGAGAAATTGACGGGATAAAGGGGGCTCCATGAATATGAGGCATAGATACATCCAGAAAAATGAAACAATTAAGTTCATTGACTCGGGAATTGATAAAAAGTTCTTCAGTACTATTCTGCTTATCAGTCAGAGCTGTCGATCATAGTATTTTCCTGCTGACTATTAATACTGCGAGCTATGTTACAATTCAGCCTGTTTCAGGTCATCTCAGATAGTTGAACTCTCTTATGTCTCAAACTGTTGAAGCCGATGTGGTAGTGATTGGCGGTGGTATTGCCGGTCTCTGGTTATTTCGCACGTTGAATACCCTGGGTTATCGAGCCCTGTTGTTGGAGCAGGATTCTCTGGGTGGTGGTCAGACCATCAAGTCTCAGGGCATTGTTCACGGGGGGACCAAATATACCCTTACCGGTCAGCTGACCAATGCCTCCCAGGCCATTGCCGGGATGCCCGAGCGCTGGCGTAATGCCCTGGCTGGAAAGGGTGGGGAGGCGGATCCGGATCTTCGTTCGGCTCGTGTTTTATCTGAATACCACTATCTATGGTCGCCGGGTGATATCGGCTCACGAATGACCTCTTTCTTTGCCAGCAAGGCGCTGAGAGGGCGGGTAGATGCACTGACCAAAGCGCAGTTTCCAGCCATTTTCAAGCATGATGGTTTTCGCGGAAAGGTTTATCAGCTCAATGAGATTGTTCTGGATATTGCTACCGTTACTCAAGCCCTGGTCAATGGTCTGGAAGATAAAACCATTAAAGTGGACTGGAGTGAACAGGGTAATGCCCGGTTGTTAATGAATGCTCAGGGCGAAATTGAGGCTGTTGAGTTAGTTGATAACTCACTTAATAGCTCAATTAATAGCTCGATTAATAACAATGACCATAAAACCCTGCTAAAAGCCAAACGCTTTGTGTTGGCTGCCGGTGAAGGCACTGAGGCACTTCTGAATACCTGGGGGGTTATTGATCCGAAAATGCAGGTACGTCCCCTGCAGATGGTGATGGTTCGTCATAAGCATCCTGAACCCGTCTATGCACATTGTCTGGGTACAACACCACTCCCGAGAATGACCATTACCAGCCATCCGGATAAAGATGGGAAGTGGGTGTGGTATCTCGGCGGGGGCATTGCTGAAGATGGGGTCAAACAGTCTGCTGAGGCGTTGATTGCGACAGCGAAAAAAGAGCTGAAAGCATTGTTGCCCTGGGTAGACTTGAGTCAGGCTGAGTGGGATACCCTGCGGGTTAATCGTGCTGAGCCTAAACAGAGCCGTCTGCTTCGCCCGGATGCGGCATTCTGTCAGCCGTTTGCCAATGGTATTGTAACCTGGCCCACTAAATTGGCACTGGCTCCCAACCTCTCTGATGAAGTAATTCGCTTGCTGCGAGAAGATAATATTCTTCCCGCAGGTAATGACCATTTCTCAATGCCTGCAGGATTTTCCCGGCCTGAGATCTGTCCAAACTTCTGGCAAGGGCACTTTGCAACGGGGAACGCATCATGAGCAAGCGTCTTGGCAGAAAGCGAATAGCCGGCACGGATCTTGACGTATCGCCACTGGGGTTTGGCACTGTCAAGTTTGGCCGGGATCAGGGGGTAAAATACCCGGAACATTTTGCGATTCCTGATGACCGTGAAATGGCAAATTTGCTTACCCTTGCCCATGATCTTGGCATGAACCTGCTGGACACGGCTCCAGCCTATGGCACCAGCGAAGAGCGTCTTGGCCAGCTGTTTGCCCGATACAAAGGGTTGCGTAAACAGTGGGTCATCTGCAGTAAGGTTGGCGAAGAGTTTGTCACGGTTGAAAATGGCCAGGGAAGGTCTCATTTCGACTTCTCTGAACAACATATTCGATTCAGTGTTGAGCGAAGCCTGAAGCGCCTGAATACCGACGTGATTGAGTTGATGCTGGTTCATTCCAGTGGTGATGATGTCGGTATTATTGAGCAGACAGGCTGTTTGGACGTGCTTTCGGATCTGAAAAAAGAAGGAAAAATCCTCGCTTCGGGTATGTCCACCAAAACGGTGGCAGGTGGCATTCTGGCGCTGAAGCATTCAGACGTTGCCATGGTGACTTATAACCTGAACGTACAGGGTGAAAAGCCGGTATTGGATTTCGCGTTAGCGCATGGGAAAGGTATCTTTATCAAGAAGGCCTTTGCCAGTGGTCATGCCTGCCTCCCTGGACATCTTGCTGCAGAGAATCCCGTGCTGGAAAGTATGAAACTGGTTTTTTCACATTCTGCCGTTTCTTCGGCTATTGTTGGATCGATCAATCCCGCTCATATGCAACAGAATGTAGAGGCGTGCCTGGAAGCCTGTCTGAGTTAAGGTGGTTCTGTTGCTTCTATAGATGAGGCTCCCATGCGCAATGCTCTGGTGGTTATCGACTATATCAATGATCTGGTCCACCCGGATGGCAAGCGAGGGATATATGCACGTCAGGTTTCAGATAATAAGGTGTTGGCCCAGGTGAATAAGGCCATTTCCTGGGCCAGAAAAACCTCCGCGCTACTTGTCTTTGTCAAGGTTGGCTTCTCTGCGGACTACCGGGACCTGCCAACCAACTCTCCATTCTTTTCATCGCTGGCTGAGGCCGGTGCCCTGCGCCTGGGAAGGTGGGGAACGGAGTTTCATCAAGATCTGGCTATACAGCCAGATGACCTTATTGTAATTAAACCCCGCATCAACCCTTTTTACAGCACTCGCCTGGAAGCGATCCTCCGGGCAGCAAAGGTGACCGATATTTATTTCAGCGGTGTGGGTACCACCTGGGCAGTACAGTCGGCCGTCAGAACAGCCCATGATCTGGATTACCATGTTTTCGTGATCAGTGATGCCTGTGCTGCGGCTTCGGAAGAGGAGCACCTGCAGTCACTGACAACCCTTTCCCATTTATCAACACTCTGTACTGCTGATGATTTAAAAGGATCATTTCTGCGCTGATTCTTTTACATCGAGTGGAATGATTCATAAGAGATATCCATCATGTTCTCACGCATGCAGGCTGGATAAATATAATCGTCCTCCGGAAAGTCAACGGTCACTATATTTACTCTGGTATGGTGATTGCGGGCAGCATTGGCTGCATAGCGTAACAATCCGGATGGGTAACGTAGCGTTCTGACAAATGATCGCAGGCTTGATGGCTGCCCCGGGATTACCCCCTGCTTTAGATCATCAGGACTTTCTGTCATGGTCATCTGGGTGATATGAAGCCGGTTGTTTTTGCGATGAGCAAGATGGCTGACAATACTTTCCAGAAGTGGGTAGGGGCGGTTTTTGTTATGCCACAGGTTGGAGAGTGTGTCGTGGGTCGACCAGCCAGATAACACGGGTGAATGAAGCGTGGATAAAACAATAACCTGGTAGCCACTGTCTTGGAATTGCCGGATGCTTTTTGAAGGGGTCATCTGTGACGGGGCAATACTGCTACCAAAATTTTCATGTAAAACCTGAAATAATTCATCGATATCCGCCTGAGACATTCCAAACGGCTCATGGATATGAAAAATGATGATTTCTTTAGGGTTTTCGTTCAGAAACCGCTTGATATCGATGATGATGTTATCGATTGATGCACCCGCAAGCCCGTGGACAGTGACCAGCTGGCCATTGATCTTTCTGGGGCGAATATCAAGGTAGCGAACACCTGCTGCTAATTGTTGATACGTGTTTAGCCCCTGGGTTACTGCCCACCATCGAACCAGCTCTTTAAATAGTGTCAAAAAATAGCTTCCGGAGTAATGAGCAAACAACGTCTTCAAACTTTCCCACATGTGAGGGTCTTCATCGGATAACCTCGTAATGTCATAGCTGCCGCTGTCGTGGGTGCCCGGGATGCATATCTGATTCAGCGGCCTGTCACTGCTTTGATAGAGTTCTGTCATCCACTGATCAGGTTTTGGGAACTGCCCGGTCGCAGCAAAATCCTGAACCAGATTGATGCCATAGAGTTCACTGATTCGCCCTGATTGGCCAAATTCGATGCGGATCCCGTTCAGTAATGAGGTGGGGAAGGCTTTTCTGAAGTGCCATTTTTTGAAGAATCGGGACTCATGAATGATCAGGCTTTCTTCCGGCCTGATATCACGGCACCAGTGCTGGCCTCGTTGCAACGTCATTGGCTTTCCATCGGCAGGAAAAACCGTATACCCACGGCTTTCGATGGTAATGCCAATGCTGACATTGCTCGCGATGGCAGAGTAGACCTGAGAAAGCTGATTATCCAGACAGAATTTATCTTCCTGGAATCCAGAGCATGACAACACTGTTCCCATTAAGATCAGGGACACGATCCATCGTGTAACCACAAGTAAATTCTTGAGCATTGGCCTGAGCGATATATCGACTCTTGATATGTCCGGTTAATGAGTACTTTTTATTTGACCTGCCGATCCTGTCGACATCGTTGAGTCAGACAGTGAGGATAGTAGAAGAGAGGATAGTTTGCCGGGTCTTCACGGCAAACTATTCAGGGGATTACCTGCCTGGCTCCCGAGACAGTCATCAGGCAGGTTGGACTTCTTTTTCATCGCGTTCATCGCGGATTTTATCCACAATGGCAGTCGTTGAGCAGTTCTCCAGAAAAGCCAGCACTTTTACTTCACCACCGTATCCATGAACAATAGGGGCGCCGACCACTTCATCCAGTGAATAGTCGCCACCTTTTACCAGGACATCCGGCTTGATTGCCCGAATCAGGTTTTCCGGTGTATCTTCATCAAAGCTGACCACCCAGTCCACCGCTTCCAGACCAGCAAGTACTGCCATTCGGCGGTCCACAGGATTAATCGGGCGCCCTTCACCTTTCAGGCGGGTGACAGACGCATCGCCATTAATGGCAAGAATCAGTCTGTCCCCCTGCTTGCGCGCCTGCTCCAGGTAGCCAACATGGCCGGCATGGAGAATATCAAAACAGCCATTGGTAAATACGATCTTTTCACCATGGGCCCGGGCATCTTCAATGGCAACCATCAACTGTTCTGCAGAAACGGCCCCTCTTTCCGCACCCAGCTCCCGGTTTACTTCGCGTCTCAGCTCTGGCATGGAAACACTGGCGGTGCCCAACTTGGCAACCACAATGCCGGCGGCAATATTGGCAAGGCCTGCAGCCTGGGGCATATCACAGCCTGCGGCCAGAGAGGCGGCAAGGACTGATATGACCGTATCTCCGGCACCTGTCACATCGAAGACTTCTCTTGCTCTTGCCGGGAAGTGAACTTCAGGTTCATTTTCCCGGATCAGGGTCATGCCGTGTTCACTGCGGGTAATCAGCAGCGCTCCCAGCTCAAGGTCTTTTAACAGTTGTTGACCTTTATTGACCAGCTCTTCTTCGCTGCGGCATGGGCCAACGATGGTCTCGAACTCTTTCAGGTTGGGTGTTATCACCGTTGCGCCACGATAGCGTTCAAAGCTGCTGCCTTTGGGGTCAACGAGTACCGGGATATTATGGGATCGGGCCAGACGAATCAGCTGCTGGCTGCCTTGCAGAGTGCCCTTGCTGTAATCAGAAAGGACAATAGCGCCCAGGTTGTGGATAAGCTGGGCGGCTTTTTCTTCAATGACATCGGGGCTCAGGCCGTCAAAGGCTTCTTCATGATCCAGGCGAATCAATTGTTGATGCTGGGAAATGACCCGTAACTTGGTAATGGTCGGCACGCCCGGGATTCGGGCAAAGCTGCAGTAAATGCCTGCGGCTTCGAGTCGGGTCTGAAGAGTATCCGCAGCTTCGTCATCACCGGTTGCCCCGATAACCCATGCCGGTGCACCCAGTGTGGCAATATTGAGTGCAACATTGCCTGCTCCACCGGGGCGGTCTTCTATCTGCCCAACTTTGACTACAGGCACCGGCGCTTCCGGTGAAATCCGGGAGGTGGCACCATGCCAGTATCGATCCAGCATGATATCGCCAATTACCAGGACTTTGGCCAGATCAAAACGGGGAATAGTCAATTTCATCAATGATGTCCAGTCAGATTAATGACAGTTTTTTACCATATCACAGTCGTGCGATCAGTACCTTGACGTCATATGACGGGTATTTTGTACAGGCTGGGTAGCACACGCAGGTACACCTTTTGTTGCTCGTTTTACGTTTCTGAGCTTGGGAACAGTGCGGCTGTTTCACGGTAAATCTGCTATTTTACCATAGATGATTTTTGCAGTGTAAGAGAGAGAACATTAATCGTGTGACGTCCAATGGTCGCCCTGTTACTCAGCTATTTTTTGCTCAAGCAGTTTTGCTCAATCGGTATTGCTCAAGCAGCTGCGAAAGTAGGTTCAGGTTATCTGTCTTGAGCATTTCCAGTATCTCTATCGATAAGATGATGGTATCTGGCGTAATCTTACCTTGATTGAACTCATGCTCCAGGGATTGTCGGAGTAAAGACTCCACTTTGGTGAAATATCGGGTTGCTTTTGAGCGGGAGGGCTGGCTCTCAGTGTCGCCAATCACCCTATCGATATCATCAATCAATCCATCAGCAATCTGACGTTTAATAAGACGATTGGTGTATTCCGTGAACAGTTGAACCCCTTTTTCTTCCATAAACTCCGATAATCGCTTCAGAAAAAACTTTTGCACGATATCATGTGGCCGGGCTATGTGTTTATCCAAGCCTTCGTTGTATTGGTCCGGAAAGTATTCTGCTTTTCTGGCGATGTTTCTGGCTAATGAATCAGCAAATTTGTAGACATAGTCTACATCCTCAGGGCTCTCTGGATCAGAAGTCAGCCCATTTTTTTCCGCAAGCCTGGCTATATGGTCTGTGATGCGTTGTTTGTCTTTACCAGGTTCACTTTCAGAGAAACTCCAATCAATTCCGTCTGCCTCTGTTGCAGAGGCCGAGAGCGACGACCTTTCTGAGGCATAACCACTGTCAGGATCTATCGCCTTTATTTGCCGTCGCCGGTTTTCCGGAAGGGCGTGTGTTCTTCTGCCTTCCGGGGGGGCTGGAACGTATTTTTTTTCCGTACGTTGTTTATTTTTGGAGTCGTGGTATCCGTTTTTCTGGTTTCTATTTTCTATTTGCTGGAAATTACTGCCTGATGAGGGGGTAGGTTTGCTTGGTCCATCCATGTCAATATGCTCCTGTATTATTTTTCATTATAGGGCTTATTGAGGCTTCGTTGTGTGCTCGGTGAGATGAGTAATCCAGAGGGGAGAAAAGCCTATGGGGGCGAAAGGCTGACAGCGCGTAGTTATTCCAGGTCAATCCTGACAAAGCATGTGGAGGGGGACACCAGGCTGCGCGTCACGCCCTTCGGGCGTACCAGGACACCCTGATACGCTTTCCCGCATTGAAACGCCAACTGGCCCTTGGGGCATTATTCACACAATCAGGGTGTGGTTCCGCGTTCTTTGGTCGTTAAGCGGGGATCTGCTGTACGGCAACAGGCAGTTCATCCTGAAACTGCATCTTGTGCAGTTTGGCGTAATGCTCGCCTTTCGCCAGCAGTTCTGTATGAGTACCCCGTTCAATAATTCGACCATGCTCCATCACCAGGATGCAGTCGGCATTCTCAATGGTTGACAGGCGGTGGGCAATCACCAGGGTCGTACGGCCTTTCATGATGTCATCCAGGGCTGCCTGTATATGGCGTTCGGATTCCGTATCCAGGGCTGAAGTTGCTTCATCCAGAATCAGGATTGGCGCATCTTTAAGCACCGCGCGGGCAATGGCCAGACGCTGACGCTGACCGCCGGAGAGAAGTACGCCATCTTCGCCAACAAGCGTGTGAATACCATCAGACATGTCTTTGATGAACTCTGTGGCATGGGCCGCTTCAGCAGCCAGGCGGATATCCTCCTCATCAGCCGTATCCCCCAGGGCACCATAGGCAATATTTCTGGCGACGGTATCGTTGAACAGGGTAATGTTCTGGCTGACCAGGGCAATATGGCTGCGCAAGTTTCTCAATTCAAAGTCATTCAGGGAGACGCCATCAATCAGGATGTCGCCTTCGGTATGGTTATAGAACCTGGGAACAAGATTGGCTAGGGTGCTTTTTCCGGAACCGGATCGACCCACCAGGGCGTAGGTTTGTCCGGGCTTAATGGTGAAGTTGATGTCTTGCAGTGCGGGTGATTGAGCACCTGGATAGGTAAAGCCAACCTGCTTGAACTCAACACAGCCAGTTACCCGGTCACAGGTGTACTGGCCATTATTGGCTTCTGGTGTTTCATCCACCATGGCGAAAATACTTTCTGCCGCCGCTATGCCTTTCTGGATATTGGCATTCACTTCACTGAGCTGGCGGATCGGTTTCGGTAACAGGGCTGCTGCCGTCACATAACCGACCAGGGTTGCTGTGGTGGAATCACCTTTGACAAACAGCACCATAAACAGCAAAAGGGCAAGGGCTATGGAGACAATAAATTGCAGAATCGGCGTATGGACCGAGCCTGCTTTGGCCAGCTTAAGGTTCTGGCGGGTATTGGCTGCACTGGATGCCCGGAAACGGTCACATTCATAATCTTCGCCACCAAACCCCCTGACTTCCCGATAGCCATTAATGGTTTCCGAGGTCACATGGGTGAGGTCACCCATGGAGTTTTGAATATTTCTGCTGATCCTGCGGAAGCGTTTGCTGGCATAAGCAACCACCATGGCAATGATTGGCAGTGCTGCAATAAATATCAGGGTCATCTGCCAGCTGGTGTAAAACAGGAAACTGAGCAGAAAGACAACGGTCAACCCTTCCCGGACGGCAATCCGGATGGCATCGGTAGCCGCAGAAGTGACAAGGCTGACGTTATAGGTAATGCGGGCAATCAGGTGACCGGAATTGTGGTTATCAAAGAATGCATTGGGCAGGTTGATCATGCGCTCGAACATCTCGGTTCTCAGGTCATGGATAACAAAGTTCGCGACCTTGGAGATGTAGTAATTACCCAGATAAGAGCCAATACCCCGGAAGATGGCGATAATAACCATCAGGGCCGGGATCAGCCAGATGGATGAGATGCCTGAGCTGGCAAGCCATTCCCAGTTCTGCAGCAGGGTGACCTCTTCGCCTTCCAGTGCCTGAACAAAGTATTCAAGAAGCTTGGCAAAGGCGGGCTGGGTCAGGGCAAAAATGGCCAGGCCAAGAAGGCTCAGGGCAAAAAAGCCTGTGTAGGGTTTTACGTTAGTCAGCAGTCGAAGGTAAATCTGCAGACTGCCGGCATTAGGGTTCTGTTCTGACATGGTATCGGATCATTTTCCGGCTTTAGGAGCCCGTCGGACTAAGATTGTCCTGCTGCGCTTGCGATGAAAAAATCAACCGGAAAGGATAACAGTGAAATCAGCCATTTAAAAAGCTTTTTTACCGAGCTTTTGCGGAAGCGCCTCAGGAAAAATAGCAGGTTTGCTTATTCGGTTGCGGGAAGAAGTTGGCCGTTTAGTACATTATGGCGTAGGGGGGGTGGCCGGGATGAGGTAAGATTACGCCCTTTTTGCAGAAAACTGCGACTAACCTGGTTTCGCGACCTCCCGATACTACTTAAATGAGCCAAAAAAGGGCGGGATTTTCTCAGATATTACCAGTCGAAATCCACACTAAAGGACGAGGAACCATTTTTTTGGATACATGGCTGCTGGCTATTCTGCATAGGATTGGTATCTATCAATAAGCACTTCAGAGGGTTCAAGCAAAACAGAATGGTTGTTCAACCTGACCGGAGTGTACTACTTATGTCGTGTAATGAGATTCTGGTAATAAGTAGCTGGCCATATGGAATCGAATATTTCTGGCTACTTAATGATGCTTCTTAAGGTAGACATTAAGCCCCACCCACAGCGCAAAGGCCTAATCTTGTACGCCCTGAACAACCATCTCTTGCAGGGTGTTCACGTTTCGCATTATCTCCCCAGAAGCTGAGCAGCTTTTTAATACATGAGACCAGTGACTTTCCTGCATTCATCAAAGATAGAATCAGACTGCCAAACAGCCTCGTCCCGCTTTTCATTACCTTGTGCGTCGAGATTTCCTCAATGACACCACTGCTGTAGAGGTTCGCCTGCGCAGCGTGAGCAAGATACCTTTTCAACGCCACAACGACGAAAGACATCAGAATCAGGCTAAACACCAACGTGGCAGAGTTAGTGTTAAAACGATGCCACCCTGAATAGGACTTGATCTCTTTGAAGATAAGCTCTATTTGCCACCGCAGACGATAAGCCTGAAGCACTTCGCTCAAGGTGAACTCCACCCGGTTCAGGTTGGTCACAATGAAAACCCATTTCTGCCTTTTGTCATTCCAGCGGACAACCAAACGGAATGGCCAGACTTTGAACCCCGGCCATTCTACATCCAGGTCGAGGCATTGATCTTTCGGGAAGCCAGACAGAACCTCCTTCAGTTTTTGTCCTTTGTAGCGATTAAGATTCTTGCCATCCTCCCGTACCGCGCTGAGTATCGTCGGGTTAATACTTTGAGGAGCCTTGCAGATAAAAGAACCTTCCCGGTCATCGATAGCAGCAAAGAGTTCCAGCTCAAAATAACCGGCATCCATCAACATCAGGATGTAGGCCATGGAGATTGGCAGTGGTGGCAGACAGTCTCTTTCTGAACGGGTATCTTCAGTGAGCTGCACTCGTACCAGATTGTTGGTGAGAAGGTCCATTGTCGTATGAAGTTCGACAGCAGCAGGGCTGACTGTTGAGAACCTGCCGGGAAATGCTTCTTTCAGCGCATCATAGACAGCTTGAGATGAGCCGTCCTGAATAAGAATGTGCTCAAACTCTGAAAATGGACTGCTCTCATCAAACGCCATGACTTTGCGGGAAAATATTTCCAGACATTGCACCCATAGCCACAGGACAAGAGTAGACAGCGCGTCTTTTTTAGCTTGATTTGCCCAGGAACGATAGGAGATATTCAGCCCCGTCAACTCGTTAAATTTACGGTGTAGATCGGCTTGGGTATCGCAGTTTCCGTCACCAGCGAGGGCATCGATCAGTGAGAGGATAAAATCCAAAGGACGGATATTTCGCTCTCGTATAGTAAAACCAAGCTGTTCCGCCATACTGAGGAGTTCTGTCCGATCAAAACAGGTCAGCAGTTTTTTTTAACTAATCTACTATTTGTAGTACTCATCTTGTTCAGTCCACAGTAGTGGTTTGAGAAGCTTTATTGTGGCTGTTCAGGATGAGTTCTGCACTGGGAGTGCTGCTTTTTTGGGCTTAATGTCTACCCTAAGATGAATCGTCAACCGATTTGGTCAAGATAATGTTTAATAGAGGCAAGCATGGCGATGGCTTGGTTCAGTTTCTCGTAAAGCCCAGCAAAATCATATTATTTACCTGGAACTCAGGAAAGTACCGAACCTGTACAAACTGACTATTCAAGATATACAAACCGGGCTGCACATTATTACTGGCAGTAACCTGGATGAGCTGAATACTGAAATGCTTTCACGCCTGGAAAGCTTTAGGAAAAAATACCGTATACCTCATCATAATCCGCGTGGCTATCTTAAGGGTCGGGGTTTCACCCAGCTATCACACAGTAAAATTGCCAAACTGGAAGATATGCAACTGTTTCCTGAGTCAGCACTGACCGTTAAAGATATCATGACCAATCCGCCAGCCAGTCTTCAGGCAATTGATGTTGCAAACACCAAGGCATTAATCGAAAAATACCTGGCGGAAGTCAGTAAGAAATGTTGGCGAAAGACTGACAAACGTCGTTGGGCAGATATCTAAAAAGGTAGGTGAGAAATTTGGGAAGAAACTTGGGGAAAAACTTGGCAAGGAAGTCGGAAAGAAAGTTGGGGAAAAAGTCGGTGAAGAAACTGGGGAAGAAGTCGGAGAAAAAGCTGGGGAAGAAGTTGGAAAAGAAGCTGGAAGCAAAGCCCTTAAAAAGGGGGCAGAGAAAGCCGGTGAGGAAGTCGGCAAAAAATTATTAAAACAGGCCCTTAAATGCAAACGGTCAATTGGCGGCTGTAGCCGTCAGGGAGACGGCGATGGTGAGGGCGGTGAAGGTGGTGGCGGAGGTGGTGCAGCCGGAGCGGGCGTTGGAACAGGCGCAGGCGCTGGAGCTGGAGCTGGTGCCGGTGCCGGTGCTGGAGTCGGCGCTGGTGGCGCAGCCGCTGGTGGTATCGCGGCACATAAAGCAGCCAAAGCATTAGGAAAGTCGGTCAAGGGTGTAAAAGACGCTATTGAAAAACACAAAAACGATCAACAAAAACAGTCTGAAAAGCAAACCACTCAAGGCTCAGTGGCAAAAACTCAGCCACCAGTAAAACAGGCAATCATCGCAGAGCACACCACGCTGCAGTCAATAACAGAGCCAGTGACATCATCAACCTCCGGGAACAGCAACAGTGCAAATGCAGGTATTGCAATGGTTCCAGATAGCACAACGGCTGCTTCACCAGTGACAGAAACCTCAACATCCACAGGAACAACTGAAGACGCCACCATCGAAAGTGACACAACCACTTCGTCAACCAATCAACCAACCACAGCAACAACTGAAGACACCATCAGAGCAGGGGTCACCACACCAGCAAGCACAATAAGTGAGACCACTAGCGGACAGTTTCCATCTGCCCGTCACTCCACTGCCAGCGATACAATCGTTTCACCAACTACTCAGGCAGCTACATCAACAACCAAAGAGACGATCATCACCGGAACCACAACATCAGCAAGCACTACTGGCGAGACCACCACTGGACAACTGTCATCTGCCCGTAACTCCACTGCCATTGATACCTCCGTTTCACCAACCACTCAATCAGCCGCATCAACAACAAAAGAGACGACCATCACCGGAATCACAACATCAGCAAGCACTACAGCCGAGATCGCCACCGGAGAACTGTCATCTTCCCGTAACTCTACTGCCAGTGATACAACCGTTTCACCAACCACTCAGACAGCTACATCAACAACCAAAGAGACGATCATCACCGAAGCCACAACATCAGCAAGCACCACTGGCGAGACCACCACCGGACAGCACTCATCTGCCCGTAACTCCACTGCCAGTGATACAACCGTTTCACCAACCACTCAGGCAGCCGCATCAACAACCAAAGAGAGAGCTGGCAGCGAAGCCCCAACTGCAACAAATACGACCAGCAAGCCAACTCCTCAAGACGATGTACAGAACTTATTGACCTTCCCCCGAATGGTTAAGGCATTTTCCGCCAGGAATGAACAGATCAAAGATCGGTTTAACAGCACCATCAGCAAAACTTCTGAACAGGCTTTGGCACATATCCAGCAGCTAACCACTGCCAATAAGGAACAAAAGAGTATCCAAACCCGGGTGATACTGGGAGAGACCCTCAATACCTTGAATGATGTGTTCGATAAGGGGTTCCTGAGTACTTATAAACATGCTCACAGGACACTAAAGTCGTTACGCTCTGTGTCGGTGGACAATGACCATAAACGCGCGGCAGCTCGAACGATCATCACCGATACCCTGACCAGAACATTTCAGCAGATGTATGCCTCACTGAACCAGCAGCGGCTGCAGCTGTTTATTGATGTGGGCTATATTGACCCCGGTAAACTGAGCCGGGACGAAATACTGAAACTCCGGGTCGCTGCGTCCAGCCAGGAGGGAAAAGAAGCCTTAAAGCCAGTCAATTTGCTCAAGATAATCACCGATATCCAGCGACGCGCATCATCTGATACCTCCAATCAGTTTGACCGATTTCTTGCTGATCTCACAATGTTTCTGCAAGGCACAAGCAAAGTTGACGAATTGGAACAGCAGGAAAGAGAGTCCGGTACTACAAGCCCGATTTTGCAACAACACGAAGATCTTCGGTCGTCTATTGCGAAATTGGGCAGCAAAATGGTCAGCGGCGATATCATTGCCCCACAGTCTGCCCCCTATAACCGGCAATTGCTGGCCTCGGTGATGAAACAGGAGAAAGAGCTGTTTATTGACGATCTTCAGGCTCTGCATCTGCGGGATAAGGGGCACTTTAACGATGAAGTTTCCCTGAGTGAGGCACAAGGCTCTGTACTCTTTGACCCGCGAACATTTCTGGATGTCATTAAAGAACAGCAGGACTACCGGATAGTTCTGGATGCTTATGATTCATCGCCAGTCCAAAACCATACGGAGTCTGAACCGGCTGAAACCACCACGCACCACGGCAGAAAACGCAGGAATATCGACACTGCTCCCACGCTCCCACAAACCTCTTCGGCTACTCGGCAAACAGGCATACTGAACGACATTAAAGAGGGACTTGGCAGGCTGTTCGGATCCATTAGGCCGATGATGTCACCACAATCCGTGGTGGCTTCCCCTGCACTGGCAGGAATTGCTGATCAGGAGACGTTCCATAATAGCAATCGCCGCCAGGCACCTGGAAAAGCGAATAGCTCCCAATACACCGCCAATTCCAGCCTGCTTCTGGCAACCCTGTTGGCCTCCAAATACAATGGGCAGAAGTTACCGTCCGGCAAAGACACAATGCCCCCTGCTGGCCATCAAGAGTTGTTGAGTCGGTCACCAGGTATGCAACTATTAAACGACGGTTTGGCGATCACCCCTCAGCTGCACAGTGAAGTGACTGCTTTTATCCAACACCTGAAAAGTCATGTCAGCCCTATTACCAGCCAGTGGAGCCGCAATGATCTGGTCAATATGGCCATCTTGCTCTCAACCCCGGCAACACCCGGCAAAATGCCGGCCAAACTGACAGAAACCTTTTTGCAGCAAGCCCTCACGTCATCTGCCATCGGTATACACCAGGAGCAGCCGGATAATATCTTCAGTGCCGCTGGGCTGATTCAGGATGCAACAAATGCCAAGGAGGAGGCGCAGCCAGTTTTCCATAATCTGTCAACGGGTCAAACAACTACCAAGGGTCCGGCCATGGGGCTGGCACAAGCCATGTTACAAGCCATGGCCATCAATCGCCTGACCCGTTATTCGGCGGATCACAACCTGCCCGACTCCCTGCACCGACAGATTATCCGTCAGGCAGTCCAGTTGCAGAATCGCCAGAAGCAAAATAACGCCACCCAATCTGGTGAACTGAGCCATAACAAAGATGCCATCCCTGATATGATTGACCAGCGATTAATGCCTGCGCCTGTCCTGCAACCGGAAAAATCCCTGCATAATCCATTGATTAATGCCCTCACCAGAGGCCAGTACGAATCCAGCAGAAAATTGTTTATGCAACAGTCTCTGCAACATCAGCTGGAAATGGTGGATAAGCTGGCTGAACTGCCAGACTACCTGGGTGTGGATTATTCTGCCGAACCGTTGGCAAAACTTAAGTCTGATCTGCAAAAAGCAACCAGTCGCCAAACCACAGGCAACGACGAGATAACGGACCTGCAATCATTTGCTCTCAGCCAGAGAGCCTGGCAGCTGTTCAACAACCTGTACGATGCCAAAATTGCGGTACCTAAAGAAGCTATGAATCGGGTAAAAATTCAGGCCATGATCAACCGTCGAGGTCTTATTGGACCCCGGGAAACCAGTCTGCTTCAGCAGCTGGTGGTGGATTTGCTGCCACGCCAGGCCAGTGCCAGTGATCACGCCAAACTGACCATCAAGACGGATCAAGCCATTCCGTCGCCGGCAAAGCTTCATCATTATTCTCCTGAACGGATTGCCAGCATCATCAGTGGTTACGCAACGCTGAAGTCATTTGTTGCTGAACAGTTTCCCCGGGTATTTGACAATACCCGCATTGACCCTGAGTTGAAAAATGAGCTGATCAGCCACGCTGCACTGATCAGTCTGGACGCATTAAAAGGGAAGATCACCGACAACAGTTGGCAGCAAACGGCTATGGAAACACTAAAGCAAGAGTACAAAGAATTTAAAGAGCAAATAGGGAAGTAACAGCTCAAGAGTCACCAGCAAAAACTGCCATTTCGCCCTTAAAACCCGGCAAAATCACAGGGAAAACATCTAAATCTCGTTTTTTTTCGTCAAATAAAGCTATTCTATGAAGATTTTGATGTGTATAAAAACTGTAATCTATTATTGCCCAGTGTGCAGGCTGTTCACTCACCAATTCAAAATTAAGCGGGAGTTGAGGATAGGGGTTTTTAAAGCTTGCGTCGCATTGGCCAGATAGATAGCATTGCGGCCATTTTAATTGTCGGATTTCAGGCATAACAGGTTTAGCCCGGATATTTCATAAACCTGCTCCCGCTCTCGCTTGTCCTTTGCCGCTCTGAGGGGGTTATGCTCAGTCGACCGTACTCCCCGGTACGGCACTCCTTCACAAAATCCCTTAGAGCGACAAAGTCCTGCGCGAGATTCGGGGCAGTTTATGAAATGTCCGGGTTAGAAAGTGTGTACATATATGTGTGCATATTCTTTAAGAATTCAGATTGAGAGGTATGAAAATCCTTGGAAATTAATAAGCTAAGAAATGTTGCCATTATTGCCCACGTTGACCATGGCAAGACAACGCTTGTGGATAAGCTGCTGCAGCAGTCCGGTACACTGGGGCGTAAGGACCAGGGTGCTGAGCGTGTCATGGACTCCAATGATCAGGAAAAAGAGCGTGGCATTACCATCCTGGCCAAGAACACCGCGATTGAGTGGCGCGACTTCCATATCAATATCGTGGATACTCCCGGCCACGCTGACTTCGGTGGTGAAGTTGAGCGTGTACTCTCCATGGTTGATTCGGTGCTGCTGTTGGTGGATGCCGTTGATGGTCCGATGCCGCAGACCCGCTTTGTTACCCAGAAAGCCTTTGAGCAGGGTTTGAGCCCGATTGTGGTTATCAATAAGGTTGACCGCCCGGGTGCTCGGCCTGACTGGGTTATGGATCAGGTATTCGATCTGTTTGATCGTCTGGGTGCCACGGATGAACAGCTGGATTTCCCGGTCATTTACGCCTCCGCGCTGAACGGTGTTGCCGGTCATGACCCGGACCATCTGGCCGATGACATGACCCCGCTGTTTGAGATGATCACTGAGCGTGTACCTGCACCGCCGGTAAATGTTGATGGTCCTTTCCAGATGCAGATCAGCGCCCTGGATTACAACAGCTATGTAGGCGTTATTGGTATCGGCCGTATCACCCGTGGTGTCCTGAAGCCGGGGCAGCAGATTGTGCTGGTGGATCGCGACAACAAGCAGCGTAAGGCCAAAGTGCAGCAGGTGATGGGCCATCTGGGGCTTGAGCGTGTTGAAGTGGCTGAAGCCCGCGCCGGTGATATCGTCTGCATTACCGGAATTGATAAGCTGAACATTTCGGACACGATCTGCGATCCCGATTGCCCGGAAATGCTGCCTCCGCTGTCGGTCGATGAGCCAACAGTGAGCATGACCTTCCAGGTGAATGATTCGCCGTTTGCCGGCCAGGATGGCAAGTTCGTCACCTCCCGTAATATCCGTGAGCGTCTGGATCGAGAATTGATCTCCAATGTGGCTCTGCGTGTTGAGCAAGGTGATGATGCGGATAAGTTCAAGGTTTCCGGCCGGGGTGAACTCCATCTGTCCGTTCTGATTGAAACCATGCGTCGTGAAGGATTTGAGCTGGCGGTTTCCCGTCCACAGGTCGTGGTCAAGGAAATCGACGGCGTTAAGCAGGAGCCCTTTGAGCATGTGGTGGTGGATATTGAAGAACAGCACCAGGGACCGGTTATGGAAGAACTCGGCCAGCGCCGTGCTGAGTTGAAGGATATGGTACCGGATGGTAAAGGCCGTGTGCGTCTTGATTTTATCATGCCTGCCCGTGGTCTGATCGGCTTCCGTTCCCAGTTCCTGACCATGACTTCAGGTAGCGGTATCCTGACTTCAATCTTCGACCACTATGGCGAAGTCAAGGGTGGAGAGGTAGGTCAGCGCAATAACGGTGTTCTGATCTCTATGGTGAATGGTAAGGTACTGGCTTATGCACTGTTCAGTTTGCAGGAGCGTGGCCGCCTGTTCATTAACCCTAACGTTGATGTCTATGAAGGTCAGATTATCGGCTTGCACAGTCGCGATAATGATTTGACCGTAAACCCCACCAAAGCCAAGCAGCTGACCAACGTTCGCGCTGCAGGTACGGATGAAAATATCATTCTGACGCCACCAGTCCGTCACTCTCTGGAGCAGGCTCTGGAGTTTATTGATGACGATGAGCTGGTTGAGGTGACACCAAACCATATCCGTATCCGCAAGAAGTTCCTGAAGGAACACGAGCGGAAACGTGCCAGCCGTTCCAGGTAACACCCGGCGACAGATTGAAAAAGCGCAGAGTACCCACTTGGTTGTTAAGTGGGTTTTTTGATACTCATTGTATTTTATGAGCCTAACCAGGGATTGCCAGGGTATGGGACCATAGTAAATACAAGGGTAATAATTACTGAAAGAGCAAGGCTTCCGGCAATAGTGTAACCCGGCGATTTAATCCACTCATCCGGCCAGACCGGGTCATGTTTGCCATACGATAAAAAATGCCTGCTCTTTTGATGTTTGCTCTGGTTCCCTTTTCTGCTCTTAAAACGCTGTCGAAGTTTTTCAATGTCAGACTCTGTCAGAGGTGATACCGGAGGCCTGTTGGTTTTCTGGATTCTTTTACGGTGAGAAACGAGGAAACCTTTTTCCAATGGTGATGTGAATAATATGACCGGGTTGGTTTGTGGGTTGTCGTAGAGTTCAGGAATGGTTGAAAACGGATATTCGCTATTGTCCAAAACCGTTGCTGGTAAGGATGTCAGGTCGGTGCTGACAGGCGCGGGACCCAGTATTTTGGCAGTGGCTATTCGGTTGTGGCTGATATCAATATCAACAATATACAACTTCACCGACAGGGCTATGCACTGCAAAACCGCATGCCGTTTCTCCTTTACGCCCTTGAAACTCTCCAGCATTAACATTTCGGGACACTGCTGAGTGTTGCTTATGACGGTTCTGGTTAACAGTTCAAACAGTTGTGAATAGAGTTTGTCATCATTAGCAAGACGCTTTTCCAGCTCCATGTAATGGCTTAACCAAACAGAAAGATCACTCTTATTCTGTTCAAGGATGAAAGTATCAAAGACGTTTCTCTGTTTTTTGTTTAAGTTTAATACTGGCTGAAGCAGTTGATTCAGTGCATCATCCCCCGTACTGCCCGCCAAAATAAGAAGTTCTGAAAGATAGCGGTAAAATTGTTCGGGTCGTGACATATGCAGGGCTTGTAAAGTGTCCTGGGTATATTGCCAGCGATCACTCTGTTGGATTTGGTGAGGATTGGCTGAGTAAATTTCAAAGCCTACCTTATTTATCCATTGCTGAACCATTATTTGATCATTATAAGAAAAATACTGAAATGCTTTGGCAGGTATTGCCATTATAGCGATCCAGAAAGCCAATACGGTTTTCACTGCTCTGCCTGGTTGATGTGTCATGTTCTTAGGGCTGTTACTGTTGTCATTACCATATCCCGGGAAGTCAGCGTAAATTACTGAATGGTGTGGTTTGTCAGGAACTAAAGCTGAAAGTGTTTATGGGACTGTTTATGGCTCTAAGACAGGTGGTCACCGAATTAGTTCCTGCTATGATTTCTTCAAAGTGAGGATATGCCCTTTGCTGCAATAACCGTTTAAGGTTAAGGTAAAGCATTGTTCTGGTGTTTTCCTGAAAGGATTTTCCATGCGCACCCTGTATCCTGCCATCAAGCCCTATGCTACCCGGCACCTGCAAGTTGATGATATTCATGAGGTATACATTGAAGAGTGTGGTTCTCAGGATGGGATACCGGTTTTATTTGTTCATGGTGGACCGGGTGCCGGCTGTACAGAACGGGATCGCCGCTTTTTTGATCCGGAAAAATACCGGATTGTTCTTTTTGATCAGAGGGGGTGTGGACGCTCCAGACCTCATGCTGAACTGGAGCAGAACAATACCCCGCTGCTGATTGACGATATGGAGCTGATTCGCAAAAGTCTGGGGGTTGAGCAGTGGTTGGTGTTTGGTGGCTCATGGGGCTCAACACTCTCGTTGCTTTATGCCCAGGCTCACCCGAAGCGAGTGTCAGGGCTGGTTGTCAGGGGGGTTTTTCTTTCCCGGTCGCAGGATCTTGACTGGCTTTACAAAAATGGCGCCAGTAGAGTATTTCCGGATCATTGGGCGCACTTCCTTGAGCTGATACCAGAGAGTGAAAGAGGCGATCTTCTGGAGGCTTATTATCAGCGGCTTTTTGGAGAGGATGAGCTGGCAAGAATGAATGCTGCCAAGCATTGGTCTCTGTGGGAAGGAAACACGGCAACGTTGCGACCCAATCATGAACTGGTGGATCACTTTGCTGACCCGCATCTGGCATTATCCCTGTCGCGGATAGAGTGCCATTACTTCAGACATAATTCCTTTATTACACCGAATCAGATTATTGACAAAATGAACCTGATATCGGCCATTCCGGGCGTGATCGTTCATGGACGCTATGACATGATCTGTCCACTTGATAATGCGCAGACACTGGCGGATCATTGGCCGGAAGCGAATCTGCAAATTATTCGGGATGCCGGTCATGCCTCCTGTGAGCCGGGCATTGTTGATGCACTGGTCAGAGCGACGGATGACTTTGCCAGGCGACTTTCTCCATAGCGTTCGGTTTGTAAAAGTCTGCCCCGTGTTAATGTGGGGTTAATTTTATAGTGTATCCTGATGATCTGATGTTGATGGCGGATTACTATTTCTGTGACAGTTTCAGTGACATTGGGAGAAATTGCCATTGCTTACCTTGTAACCCCCTATGGTTATGGTTGTCCTGCAAGTGCCGGTTTTTCTGCGGCGCACAGAGCGAATTGGGCAGAGCAACTGCTCGTTCAGACTGTTAATGCATATGGTGGTGGCAGTGCCTATATGGGTAAAAAGCTCTCGGTCGTAAAAAAAGTAAATCCTTTCTTTTCGCTGGACTTAACGACGTGTCAAATACCTGAGGTGTTTCCTTATCGTTTTCACGTGCGTCAAATATCTACGACAGGTCCGGAAATAAAAGAATTTTTATCTTGAGAACGTTTAATGAAAGGTCTGATTCAACGTGTCAAGTATGCCAGTGTCATGGTTGATGGGGAAACGATTGGAGCGATTGGTTCCGGCATTCTTTTGTTATTGGGTGTGGAAAAAGGGGATGACCCGGCTGTAGCGGATAAGCTGCTTGATAAAGTACTGAAATACCGAATTTTCAGTGATGAGCAGGGTAAAATGAACCTCGGTTTGAAAGAGGTGGGTGGTGGTTTATTAATTGTTTCCCAGTTCACTCTGGTTGCCGATACCCGCAAAGGGTTACGACCCAGCTTCAGTTCCGGTGCTTCTCCTGAGCAGGGAGAGCAGCTTTATAACCACTTTGTAGAACGTGCCAATACTTTGCACCATAATGTTGCTACAGGCCGCTTTGGCGCGGATATGGAGGTTTCCCTGCTCAATGATGGTCCCGTAACGTTTCTTCTGGAGTTCTGAGTCCGGATATTGGGTATGGGGTCCGCCATGGAAGGCTGGTTATCAAAACAAAAGCATTCAGGGCAACATTCAGGGCAACATTCAGAGCAAAAAAGTGGATCCTCATGCCTTAAACACAGGTATGAGAATCCGTATATCGGTTAAATGTTACAGGACCGTTTCCTCAACGCCTGATCCATCTGTTATAGCTGCTTTGTAAGTGTTCATTTCGAACTGGTCACACTTGCCAGAAGCGAGCATTGGCAGTTTTGGTAAGCTGTCAGCTTCTTTTTTATCAATGATGCTGTATGTTGACAGATCAACGGGGACTTTGTACGAGCATTTCATGAAGCCATCTTCAGTTTCCTTTACTTTCAACAGACTTCCATCGAAGTGGATTCTACGAAGTTCGGCTTGATAATTACGATGGTGACAGTGCTTATGGATTGTCTCTGCGATCTTGCCGGGCCCCGGGCAAACAGCCGCAATACTGGAACCCAGTAGTTGGCCGGCAGGATAGTAATACTGGCCAAACGCTGCATTCAATGACTGTTGGTAAAAGAACCGGGCAAAATAGCCTGACGTAGTGTGATTAACTACGGCTTTAACTGCCCATGGGCCAAATTGAGCACCAAGGCCTCCGGCAAGATATCCGGCAGCCATCACTGTTGCAGGTCGTGCTATAGGAGCCACGGCGCTGGCAAGCGTCCTGGCAGCGTGGGCTAATCCGTTAAACATGGCAGAACCATTCATGGTTGACCTCCTTAAATTTTCATCTGAACTACAGTTCTAGACTACGAGATTTTGGAAAAGTTCCACCAATGTTGGCTTATTGGGCAAAAAACGTTGCTTATTGGGCAAAAAGTTGTGGGTGATGTGGGGTGAGCCTGACACCGGGTGTCAGGCGGGTATCAAGTGATTACATCTGCTCGACGGTTTCAATACCGAGCAGGCCGAGGCCCAGTTTCAGGGTTCTGGCGGTCAGAGCACAAATCTGCAGGCGGCTGTTGCGCAGCGCATCAGAAACGCCTTCCTTGTTAACGGGGCAGGCTTCATAGAACTTCATAAAGGCGCCGGAGATGTCGTATAAATAGGCACACAGTTGATGTGGCAGGCCTTCTCTGGTAACCGATTCAATGGTTTCACTGAAGCGGCACAGCTGCAGAGCCAGCTCGTGTTCAGCACCGTTCTCGATCAGGATGTCACCGGTGAGGTCAGACTCGCTGATGCCCGCCTTGCGGAAGATGCTCATGATTCGGGTGTAGGCATAGAGCAGGTAAGGAGCCGTGTTGCCCTCAAATGCCAGCATGTTATCCCAGTCGAAGACATAATCACTGGTCCGGTTCTTGGACAGGTCTGCATACTTTACCGAGCCAATAGCCACAGAACGGATCACATTCACCTTCTGCTCTTCTGAAAGGTCGCCGGATTTGCTGGCAATCAGGGCGGCTGCCCGTTCTTCTGCTTCATCCAGAAGATCTGCCAGTTTGATGGTGGTGCCGGCACGGGTCTTGAATGGCTTGCCATCTTTGCCCAGCATCATGCCAAAGGCGTGGTGCTCAAGTGAAACGTGGTCAGAAGCAAATCCTGCCTTGTGGGCAATGGTGAAAACCTGCTCAAAATGCTGTCCCTGGCGTGCATCGACATAATAGAGAATCCGGTCAGCGTTTAGCGTATGGCAGCGGTGACGAATAGCCGCCAGGTCGGTGGTGGTGTAGAGGAAGCCGCCACCGGATTTCTCGACGATGACGCCCATTGGGTCACCATCCTTGTTTTTGAATTCCTCCAGAAAGACCACTTTCGCACCATTGTCTTCACTTAACAGTCCTTTTTCATCCAGCAGCTGGATGATGACTGGCAGACTGTCGTTATAAGCGCTTTCACCCATCACGTCAGCAGCGGTCAGCGAGACATTCAGACGATCGTAGGTATCCTGGTTGTGCGACAGGGTGATATCGACCAGTTTTTTCCACAGCTTCAGGCAGTACTCGTCACCGGCTTGCAGGCGGACTACATAGCTTCTGGCGCGGGTAGCGAAGTCCGGGTTGTCATCAAAATGCTTCTTGGCTTCGCGGTAGAATGTTTCCAGGTCAGAAAGCTCCATGCTCATGGCTTCCTGGCTCTCTTTCTCAAGCTCCTCCAGGTGGGCGATCAGCATGCCGAATTGAGTACCCCAGTCACCCAGATGATTCTGACGGATCACCTTGTGCCCAAGAAACTCAAGGGTTCTTGCAGTTGAGTCGCCAATAATGGTGGAGCGCAGGTGGCCAACGTGCATCTCTTTGGCAACGTTCGGTGCTGAATAATCAACGACAATGGTTTGCTTGTTATCGGTTTCAGCAACACCTGCCCGGGGATCTTTGATGGCAGACTGCAGACTGCTGGCCAACCATTGTGGGGTGAGATGAATGTTGATAAAACCGGGGCCGGCAATATCAACCTTGCTGGCAATGCCCTCAAGGTCAAGATTGTCAATGACTTTTTGAGCCAGTTCCCGTGGGTTCATGCCCATTTTCTTGGCAGCAGCCATCACGGCGTTGCACTGGTAATCACCAAAATTCGCCCGTGCACTGGGGCGAACCATGGCCGGGGTATCTTCTGGAGCACCCGCAGCAATAAGCGCTTTGATGACGTTGTCTTCAAGCAGCTTGAGAATATTCATGCATGAGTCCTTGGTTAAAACTCGCTGGTAAATGGCGGGAATGCTATCGAAAAAGGACATTTGTCTCAATAGAAGTACTTCCTTATTGGAATAGCAGTGCCAGAACTTATATCAGTAAGGTCAGAGATAATGATATCTTTACCACATTGTGTTCACTAAAGAGCCTGGCTGAAAGGCAGACCTGACGAAGCAAAAGTTGAGAGATATGACATCCAGACCAAACAATAGCAGGCGGGGAGCCAGTAAATCGAAAAGCACCGGTAAATCAGCCGGTGTGTCTCTACCAAACTGGGCCTGGCTATTGGCAGGTTTGCTGATTGGTGTATTTGCTGCATTTCTGGCAGGGCTGACGCCCTCTGCCAAAGATGTGCGGACCGTCGCTGAGCAGGTCAAGGCATCGTCCGGGGATGACCAGAAAAAAGACAATCAGCCGGTATTTGATTTTTATACTCTGCTTCCCGAGTCAGAAGTGACAGTATCCATAGTTGACCCGGAACTGAGAGCGGAACCGAGAGCGGAACCGACAGCGGTCTCTACTAAAGCGCAGAAAAGTAAGCCGGGGCAGAAACCGGCAACAACTGCGGTAACCAGGCCGGAAAAATATCTTCTGCAGGCCGGTTCCTTCCGAAGCGCCAAGGATGCTGAGCGACTCAGGGCCCAATTGCTGCTGGAGGGTTTGGCACCCAGAGTCGAGAGAGTCAATGTTGGCGGAGGTGAAACCTGGCACCGGGTTCAGCTGGGGCCATTTGCCGACCGGGTCTCACTCCAGAATGCCCAGAAAGTACTGGCCAGCCAGAACATTGATAGTCTGCTTTTACAGCTGAAATAGAAAAAAGCGGAATCCCGGGCGGGTTTCTCTCCCGCTCCCTCTTGATAATTCATTCTTCTTCCCCCATATAGGCCCTTGTTATCCGTTTTTTTACTAAGGAGCGAGCCCTTGGAACAGTATCGTGGCACAACTATCCTGTCGGTACGTCGTGGCGGCAGTGTCGTGATCGGTGGTGATGGCCAGGTTTCGCTGGGTGATGCCGTAATCAAGGGCAACGCTCACAAAGTACGCCGACTGTATCAGGGTAAAGTGATTGCCGGGTTTGCCGGTGGTACCGCTGATGCCTTTACCCTGTTTGAGCGTTTTGAAGCCCAGCTGGAAAAACACCAGGGACGACTGACCAAATCGGCAGTTGAGCTGGCTAAAGAGTGGCGAACCGAGCGAGCCCTGCAACGGCTGGAGGCCATGCTGATTGTTGCTGATGCCACTGCCTCCCTGATTATCACGGGCAATGGCGATGTGATGGAGACGGAAGATGGCATTCTGGCCATCGGTTCCGGTGGTTTTTATGCCCAGGCAGCTGCCAAGGCACTGTTTCACAACACGGAAATGGGTGCCCGGGACATCGTTGAAAAGAGTCTGGGTATCGCCGCAGATATCTGTGTTTACACCAACTCAAACCAAGTCATCGAAGAGCTTCCTGCAGCTTGAAGCAATAGCTATATAACGAGTTTCTGATATGTCAGATATGACACCCCGTGAAATTGTCCATGAGCTGGATAAACATATTATTGGCCAGGACGAGGCTAAACGCGCCGTTGCCATTGCTCTTCGTAATCGCTGGCGCAGAATGCAGTTGAGTGAAGATCTGCGTAACGAGATCAGCCCGAAAAATATTTTGATGATCGGCCCGACCGGCGTTGGTAAAACCGAGATTGCCCGCCGTTTGGCCAAACTGGCGAATGCACCGTTTATTAAGGTAGAAGCCACCAAGTTTACTGAAGTGGGTTATGTGGGCCGCGATGTTGAGTCCATTGTCCGTGACCTGATGGATGCGGCCATCAAAATGCTTCGCGAAATGGAGATGGAGCGCGTTCGTCACCGTGCGCTGGACGCTGCAGAAGAGCGAATACTGGATGCGCTGCTGCCGCCTCCCCGTACTTTTGGTGAAGAGTCCAAGCCCCAGGACAACTCAACCCGTCAGGTATTCCGCAAAAAACTCCGTGAAGGTGACCTGGACGATAAAGAGATTGAAATTGATGTTCGTGAAGCGGCCATGGGGGTTGAAATCATGGCGCCTCCCGGTATGGAGGAGATGACCAGCCAGCTTCAGAATATGTTCTCTAACCTGAATACCGGCAAATCCAAAAAGCGTAAGCTGAAAGTCAAGGATGCCATGCGCCTGGTTCAGGAAGAAGAAGCGGCCAAGCTGGTCAATGAAGACGAGATTAAGACCAAAGCCGTCGATGCTGTCGAGCAGAATGGCATCGTCTTTATTGATGAAATTGATAAAGTGGCCAAGCGCTCCGGTACTGCCAATGCCGATGTCTCCAGAGAGGGCGTTCAGCGTGACCTGCTGCCATTAATTGAAGGTTGTACCGTCTCTACCAAGTACGGCATGGTGAAGACAGACCACATTCTGTTTATTGCCTCCGGTGCGTTCCACCTGGCCAAGCCTTCCGATCTGATTCCGGAACTACAGGGACGTCTGCCCATCCGTGTTGAACTGAAAGCACTTTCTTCTGAAGACTTTATGCGCATTCTGACTGAGCCGGACGCCTCTCTGACGGAACAGTACCAGGCACTGATGGCGACAGAATCACTCAATATCGAGTTTGCCGACGATGCCATTCGCCGCCTGGCTGAAGTTTCCTGGCAGGTGAATGAGCGTACTGAGAATATCGGTGCCCGTCGTCTTCATACGGTTATGGAGCGTCTGCTGGAAGAGGTATCCTTTGGTGCCGCAGATCTGGCGTCTGCCCAGGATGGAGCGCCACTGAAGATTGACGCGGCTTATGTTGATAAACACCTGGGTGAACTGGTTCAGGATGAAGACCTGAGCCGTTATATTCTCTAATGCTTGACAGGGAGTGGTCAGCCTCCTAGCTGGTCACTCTTTCCTTACGCTTTGGTAATAAGCGGATGCCCTGTCAACAATGACACCATTTAATTGACCATGATGATTCCTTCCGCCATTAAACTGCACAAACGCTCTAAAACTTTGGAGATTCAGTTTGGTCATGAAATTTTCCAGCTGGAAGCGGAATTTCTAAGAGTATTAAGCCCCTCTGCGGAGGTTCGTGCTCATGGCAACCCTATCTTGCAGACCGGAAAACTGAATGTGGCCATCAATGGCGTGGAAATGGTTGGCCAATATGCCGTCAAGCTGATTTTTGATGATGGTCATGACAGTGGAATCTATGACTGGAGTTACCTGTATGAGCTGTGCCATAACAAGGATTCGCTATGGGATGATTATCTGCAGGCTCTGAGGGATGCTGGTGCCAGTCGTGATCCCAGTGTTTCTGTGATTCGCCTTTTTCAATAGGGCAAAAGCGCATTCTTTTAGTTCCATTTACTTCCAATTTTCTTGAGCTTTTCCTGAGTTGACTCAATTCTTGATAGATACTGTGATCTCGTCAGAAATGGGCTCCTTTCTTATGCTTACACCCCAGGCCATTTGCCTTTACAATAGCCAGCCAAAAGATTGATCGAATGAATGCCGGGAAGGGTCATGACAGACAGTGGCAAGCAAAAGCAGGATGGCACGACGCACTTTGGTTATCGCGATGTGCCAGAGAGTGAGAAAGAAGGGCTGGTAGCTGGTGTCTTTCACTCCGTAGCCAGCAGCTATGATGTGATGAATGACCTGATGTCCATGGGCATTCACCGTCTCTGGAAACGTTTTACCATCGAGCTTTCTGCCGCCAGACCCGGTCATGTGATACTGGATATTGCCGGGGGGACGGGCGATCTGGCCAGGCAGTTTTCCCGTATTGTTGGGGAGAATGGGCGGGTAGTACTGGCAGATATCAATGAATCCATGTTGCGCGTTGGTCGGGATCGACTAATTGATCAGGGCATTGTTGGCAATTTGGAGTTTGTCCAGGCCAATGCTGAATGTCTGCCTTTTCCTGATAACATCTTTGACTGCATTACCATCTCTTTTGGTCTGCGCAATGTGACGGACAAGGATGCGGCACTGAGATCCATGTGCAGGGTGTTAAAGCCGGGTGGCAGGTTGCTGGTTCTTGAGTTTTCCAAAACCAATAATCCACTGCTGACCAGGGCTTATGATGCCTACTCGTTCAGCCTGCTGCCAATGATGGGCAAGCTGGTGGCGGGTGACTCCGAAAGCTATCAGTATCTTGCGGAAAGTATTCGTATGCATCCGGATCAGGAAACGCTGGAAGGCATGATGCAAGAGGCCGGGTTTGTGAATACTGCCTACCACAATATGACCGGAGGTATTGTGGCACTGCATAAGGGGGTTAAGCCCTGATGGCAGGCTCTTATAACAGCTCTTATAACAAACCTTATGACAAGATCGTCATCAAGACGGGGCTGCTGGCAGCCATCGAACGTCAAGTCAATGCACTGTTGACCCTGGACCCGGTCACCATCAAAAAAATGTCACACTGGTTTGGCAAGGTCATCAATTTTCAGTGCATATCGCCACAGTGGTCATGTTATGTCCATTTTGAACAGGATCGCATTCGTCTGGCAGGCTCCTTTGAGGGATCATTGGATGCCACCTTTACAGGGTCGAGCGTTGCATTTGCCACGCTGGCAACACGCAGAAACCTCCCGTTCGCTGATGTTACCGGGTTGAGCGTCTCTGGTGATGAAGCGCTGATTGCTGATTTGCAGACAATTCACCAGCAGATGGAGATCGACTGGGAAAGGCCACTTTGTCAGACCTTTGGTGATATCGCCGGGCATATGATGGCCCAGGGACTACGTTTTGTTGGTGACCATGCTAACAGAGGACGGGCGCTAGTTATGGATAACCTTGGGGAATACCTTCAGGAAGAGCTTCGCCTGATTCCTTCAAGGGTGGAAGTGGAAGATTTTGCCGGGGAAGTGGGGCTTCTTGTTGAGTCGATGGACCGGCTGGAACATCAATGGCAGGCAGCTCACCATGCTATTGACCATAGTAACAACGAAACTGATGCCAAATCATAAGTCGGGGGCCTGACGTTGATCCGTTTGTTGAAAATTGTGGCAGCTGTCGCCCGTAACCGGCTGGATAATCTGATTGATCCGGACCGCTCGCCGTTCTGGTTACGATGCTTACTGATCTTGCTGCCCTGGCGCTACTTTATCCATAACAATGCTCCCCGTGGTGAGCGTATTCGCCTCTCTCTGGAAGCTCTTGGACCGATCTTTATCAAGTTCGGGCAAATCCTTTCAACCCGGCGGGATCTGTTGCCGGATGATGTCAGTGATGAACTGTCCCGGCTTCAGGACGATGTTCCGCCGTTTCCCGCCGAAGAGGCGATTGGCATTATTGAGTCCAGTCTTGGCGGCGCTTCTGAAAAGAGGGTCGATACCCTGTTTGCCCGTTTTGATCGTGAGCCATTAGCTTCCGCTTCTATTGCCCAGGTCCATACCGCTCAGCTTCATACCGGGGAAGAGGTGGTGGTCAAAGTGATTCGTCCGGGTATCGACCGGGTGATTCGCAAAGACATTGGATTAATGTATCTGTTTGCGCGTTTGCTGATCAATCTATCAAAAGAAGCCCGCCGTTTACGTCCGGTAGAGGTGGTAGCGGACTATGAACGGACCATCTTTGACGAGCTTGACCTGTTGCGAGAAGCGGCTAACTGTTCCCAGCTGCGGCGCAACTTTCTGGCGTCTCCCCTGTTGTATGTGCCCCACGTTCACTGGGATTACTGCCGCACAAAAGTGATGGTTATCGAGCGGATTTATGGTGTTCCTGTTTCTGATATTGCCACACTGAAAGCTCAGAACGTTGATATGAAAAAGCTGGCAGAACGAGGGGTTGAAATATTCTTTACCCAGGTGTTTCGCGACCGCTTTTTCCATGCCGATATGCACCCGGGCAATATATTTATTGATACCAGCAATCCGGCAGAGCCCAGGTACATCGGGATCGATTGTGGCATCATCGGCACGCTGGAGCCGGAAGATCAGCACTATCTGGCCAGTAACCTGCTGGCTTTTTTTCGGCGGGACTACCGCAAGGTTGCCCAGTTGCATGTGGATTCCGGCTGGGTGCCCAGAGAAACGCCGGTAGGGGAGCTTGAAGCTGCGATTCGTACTGTCTGTGAACCGATTTTTGAAAAGCCCCTTAAGGACATCTCATTCGGTCAGCTACTGGTCAGACTCTTTCAAGTGGCCCGTCGCTTTAATATGCAGGTTCAACCACAGCTGGTGCTTCTGGAGAAGACATTGTTGAATGTCGAAGGATTGGGGCGGCAGCTGTACCCGGATCTCGATCTCTGGGCCACTGCCCAGCCCTATCTGGAAAAGTGGATGAAAGACCAGGTAAGTCCAACCGGTATTCTCTGCAGTCTCAGGGAGCAAAGTGCTGATTGGCTGTTGAGTACACCGGTGATGGCCCAGAAAGTGATGTCTACGGTGCGAACACTGGTTGATCAGCAACAGGCGTTTCATCATCAGCAGGTGAGGGCGGAAAAGCGTCGGCAAAAGCAGAGGCGTTTTGGTGCTCTATTACTGCTGGCAGGAGCAACGGTAGTGGCTACTTCAGGCTCTCTTTTTGTGGAAAAAGAGCTGCTGGATCAGACAGCGCTTGGATTACTGGCTGTGGCAATGGGGGGTTGGCTGATTGTGCGATAAGAAGGTTACCTGTTTACACCTTTGTCGTGAAACAAGCCGGGCCAGGTAGGAATCCCGAGCATGAACTTTTTCTCATTCCGTGGGTCAAATAATTGGTATATATCAGCCAGAATGAGTTGCTCTATGAATTCGGTTCAGGACAGTTTTGCAAGCCAGGCTCAATCATCTGGCTACGGTGCGACCCAAGCGCCTGGTCAAGCGCCTGGTCAAAGCCCAAGCATAGACGCATCTGGACGTTTCTCGGGGCATATCGTCGTTACTTCTCAGCCTTGTCGCCTATGCGCTCCCGCTTCGCCCCCGCCGCCCTATTCGGAAGCTATGAGGCAGGCTCAGCAAGGTGTTCCTGGCCGTAATAACGCGCTGGTACTCAATGAAGTCATGAAACTGATGAGAGAAGATGCTTTCCAGGTAGAGCGGCGTGCTAACCATAAAGGGTGTTGTGAACGGCTGATGGGCAATGGCTGTTGTGGTGATCTTCTCGAAACCTGTTGTGTTTCTGCCTGCATGATAGCTTTGTCATGCCTTAGTGGGTAACAGGGTATGAGATCTGATCAGCCGCGTGAGTATGTGAACGGGTAAAATGATTTCTCTGGCCTGATATGCAAAATATTAAAAACTGACCAGTTGATGGTTTGCACAGCTTGTGCGGTAATTACCCCTGTTTTTGTATTAAATCCTGCTTTGCCATTTAACGTTCAGCCAGGTCACATTTTCCGGAAAGTACATCAAATACCGGTGGCCTTAAACCTGTTCCTGAGTGCTGACATGTGGAGGGCGATCCTGACTATTAACAATATGTTCTGCCCAACGATGGATACTAATGTGCGGATAGTGTTATGAAAACAAATCACTGGCTGGATGAGGTTCAATGGAATGATGATGGTCTGGTAACGGCCATTGCCCAGGACCATAAAACCGGAGAGGTATTGATGCTGGCCTGGATGAACCGGGAATCACTGGAACTGACCCTGAAAGAAAAGGTTGCCACATACTGGTCCCGTTCACGGGGCAGACTGTGGCGTAAGGGTGAAAGCTCTGGTCATACGCAGCGGCTGGAAGAATGCCGTCTTGACTGTGATGGTGATGCGATCCTGCTCAAAGTGGAACAAATTGGTGGCATTGCCTGTCATACAGGACGAAAGTCTTGTTTCTACCGTCGCCTCAGGGATAACAATGGAAAGGTATCGTGGAATACCGAAGACCCGGTGTTGCGGGATCCAGAAACGATTTATGGAGATCAGTAAAGACTGTTTTCTTTGCTGTAAATCATCCTACGGGCTAAAAGATGAGCGATATAATCGAGCGATTAACTGAAGTGTTAAGCAGTCGCAGGCAGGCTGATCCGGATTTCTCTTACGTTGCACAACTTCATAATAAGGGACTGGATCATATTCTGAAAAAAGTGGGTGAAGAGTCAGCAGAAGTGCTGATTGCTGCCAAGGCTTTGGGATATGAACATAAGGACCATAACCGGGAGGCTGTCATTTATGAAACCGCAGACCTCTGGTTCCATTCCATGGTCATGCTGTCTCATCTTGGGCTTGAGCCTGCTGACGTGCTGAATGAGCTGGATCGTCGTTTCGGGCTTTCCGGCATAGAAGAGAAGGCATCCCGCGGATAACCCTATTCCCCATTTTCCTGAACGATCTTGCAAAATGGCCGCGCCACAAGTGGAAGAATGGGGTAATATATCTGCCTTGTATATTATTTGATCAGTTTCATGGAAAGCTGAAGGAGTAGAAAATGGGTTTTGGTGGCATCAGTATCTGGCAGTTACTGATCATCCTGTTGATCGTGGTTATGCTTTTTGGTACGAAAAAACTCCGTGGAATGGGCAGTGATCTTGGCGGAGCAGTAAAAGGCTTCAAAAAAGCACTGAGCTCTGATGATGAGCAGGAAGATGAAAAGAGTAATGAAAAGGGCATGGGAAAAGCTGAACTGAAGGCTGACTCTATTGAGCAGCGTAACCTTGAGTCTGACCGGGAAAAGTCCAGGCACTAAGGCCTGTTGACGCTTCGTTGTGGGTTCAGTTTATCAGGGCGTTCCTGTGACGAGGCACGGTATTGGATGAAAAGGCTTCAGGGTAAATTTGCCTGGCTGAACGTATTTTTTTGAATTCAGTGTGTCCCTCCTGTGGGGGGAGGCTGCAGCAACCAGCTGGCAAATGCCGCTACTGTTATCAATGGTAGTTACAGGTTGCTGTCATCGAGAGGTGCGATAGTTCGCTGTGCTTGATATAGGTTTTACAGAGTTATTATTGGTTGCCGTGATTGCTCTGGTGGTATTGGGGCCCGAGCGTCTGCCTCAGGCTATCCGAACAACCGCATACTGGGTGGGTAAGATCCGTCGCAGTTTTCAGTCCGTTAAAGAAGAGCTTGAGCGGGAGATTGATGCTGATGGAATCAAGCAGCAATTGCACAATGAAGCTGTCATGAAAGAGTTGAATAAAACCCGTGAACAGTTTCAAAGTCAGATCAATGATCTGAAAAAGTCTGTGAGCATCGATACTGTGGAAGATCAAACGTCTTCCGATGTGAATACCTCACCTGAAAGGGATAGTCGCTCAGTGGGCCCAGATGACAGCGTTGAGAGAATGGCGGTGAATAAAACCTCTAGTCATCTGTCTCAGGAAAAGGACAGGCAGTAAGTAACTATGTCAGGAAAAAAGTCGGAAACAACGTCAGATCAATCTCAGCAGACATCGAAAGAGACAGAGCAGGATAAAGAACAGCCTCTCGTTCAGCATCTCCTTGAGCTGCGTGGACGCATCCTGAAAAGCCTCATTGCTATTCTGGTGGTCTTTGCAGGATTGTTTTACTTTTCCAACGATATTTACGTTTATATATCGGAACCGTTGCGTGCCAGTCTGCCAGAGGGCAGTACCATGATTGCTACTGAGGTAGCTTCTCCCTTTCTGGCTCCCTTTAAGCTGACCATTGTATTGTCGCTGTTTATTGCGATTCCTTTTATTCTCCATCAGGCATGGGGATTTATTGCTCCGGGCCTTTACCGGCATGAGAAGATCATTGCGATTCCCCTGCTGATTGCCAGTATTTTGCTGTTTTACCTGGGCATCGCCTTTGCCTATTACGTGGTCTTTCCGTTGATTTTCTCATTTTTCACCACGGTTGGCCCTGAATCAGTCACCGTGATGACGGACATCAACAGTTACCTGGATTTTATCCTGAAACTGTTCTTTGCCTTTGGTATCGCTTTTGAGATTCCGGTGGCGACGGTCCTGCTGGTGTGGTCGGGTGTGACTACCGTAGCAAGCCTTAAAGATAAGCGCCCCTATGTGGTGGTTGGCTGCTTTGTGATCGGGATGATTATGACGCCTCCTGACGTCATTTCCCAGTCTCTGCTGGCTATTCCGATGTGGCTGTTGTTTGAGTGCGGGATTCTCTTTGCCCGGTTTGTGAAGAGTCGGAGGCCTGACGAGGCGGAAGTATAATGCTCTGTCTCAATACGTTGTTCTCATAAGCTGCATTTAATCCTGTTTATTGTGAATTGTTCAGTGAGCCCCAATATCAGTTCACATGATTTCTTAGCTAATCATCCCCATACGTTTGCTAGAAAGCACGCATCGAATCAGTGTAGGCGAAAGAAGGGTTGAACCTTTACCTGTTTTTTTGGTCAAATTTTTAAAAGTAAAAAAATCAAAATAGACGATGATCACACAAACAGGAGGTGACGAATGAATCTTTCAGATCTGTGCAGATCTATTGCCCCACAACTGCAAGCCGCGAATTCAAGGCTAAGGCAATACTCAAACCCGTCAAATGACAATTCTGGCAGAGTGAGTGCATCACATGTTACGACGGCCATTCCTCCGACGGGTCAGCCAGCCAGGGAGTTGTCTCTTGCCTTACAAAATCATGCAGTGGTTAATCTTGAGCAGGTTCAGTCTTATCTTGCCCGAGGGGCAGAACTGAGTGCCGGGGTTACCTTAGGTGACTTGAGAGAGTCTAGCCCACTGCACGCTGCGGCCCAATCGGGTAACGGATCGGCAGTGGTTGCTATGATTGCCACGGGGCAGTTGGCAGACATTAATGGTGTCGATGGGAATGGTTTTACGCCGCTGGCTTTGCTTTGTGGTGCTCAGGTTAAAACCAGATTTGGGGGGGCGCGCGAGACAGAACCGCTCATTGAAGCGGGTCGAGTTGAGGCTCTGGAGGCCTTGCTTGGTGCAGGCGCTGATCAGCGCATGGCAATCAGAGGCTTCTGGCCTATTCACTATGCTGCCCGTCACAATTTCCCCGAATTGATCACACGTTTGGTGGAGCGTGACCGGCCTGCTGGCATTGACAGTGCCGCCCGTTCGATCAATATGGTTGATTGCCGGGATCGTCATGGCAATACACCGCTGCACATTGCAGCGAGAAATAATCAACGGGAGGTTGTAATTGCTTTATTGCAGATGGGCGCTAATGTCAATATCCTCAATAAGGCTGGACAGACACCGTTGCATCAGCTGTGTATGAATCGAGGAAATAATAATGTTGATGGCGGCAGGATTGCCGTTTTGTTGCTGCAGAGTGGCGTCAATATTGAACAAATAGACAACATGAAAGGATTTACATGGAGTCAACATGCGGGCCAGAACGGTATGGATCAGCTTTTGAGGGATATGACAGATTACGATCGTTCGGTACTGTCAGACTTAAAGGATAGGCGCGCCGTGGCCTTGGCTGCCAGAGACAATGTGAGCACGGGTTTTAAACACAACATCACCCCAAAAAAATGTCAGCAAATTGTCAGCTTTCTCGATTCACTGCCATATAATAGTGAGAAGTTACCTACCCTGAAGCAATGCTGTCATGTAGTTATTCTCGATACGCTCAAGAAGCAGATTCAAAAAACTGATCGTTCGGATATCCCGTCGTCTATGAATGACGCTATTGCCCAACTACCCCTGCCTACCCGGGTGAGATCAGACTTGACGGATGTGGTGTATTAACTTTAGGGAGCTTACGAGGGTAGCCTGCCTTAGCAGCATGGCTGTTGCATTTCTCCAGCTCCTGCATCAATGCGGTTATTTAGCTGGCAGCAAATTGGTATAAAATTTCGCCTCCCCTGCTTTACGTGGGAATGTATATAGGATTCTGCAGGGGGTGAAATAACCAGTTTTCTGCCCGGAATTATCAGCGTTTATGAGAGAATAATTTAACAGAGAGGTTTGGTTTGCATTGTCCTTTGTAACAGATGCTTCAGGGAGGAAGTATGCCATATCCCCACTTCTCAAATGCACAGGAAGTGTCTTGTTCTGTCCATGTCTGTCATCATTCGCCGTTTCACGTTCCTATTGAAGTGATCCAGAACGGTCAGTTCTGGCTGCTCCCTGTTCCGGGTTTTCACCCCCTTAAAGCACTGCTCTCGGCACATTTTTCGTCTGTGGATGAGTTAAGGAATGAGCTGGCTAAGTTCCCTTTAATGGTTGGTGGTAGTTTTAATAGCTGTAGATATTCAGGTATTAAACAGAAATACTGAAACGCTATTAAAATTAAATATCAGCCATTGCCAGCTAAGAAATCCACTGAGCAAGGTCTTTCACTGCTCTTCCCAAGCCCTATGCTCTGTTGGTTTTTCTCAAGTACCTATAATAAATCTAAGTACTTATTACTCCAAGGTATGAAGAAAAAAACAACGCCAACCACTAAAGGGAACATAGCCGAATGAGCTGGTATCTGGTAATATTAAGCTTTCACCGTCAGCTATTGATCAGGTACTTGATGAGATTGATCGGCTTGTGGATGATTATCGTAGAGGTGACGCTTTTTAAGTTGTCTGAATTCCCTGATTTTTCTTTTATTGACTGAAGTTACGCAGCTAACAGCTCTCTCAGCTGCCCCAACGAAGCTTTCAGCCCTGCCATATAGATTTTGGCTCTGAGCTGAAAGTGATTCAGATTTACTTTCAATGACAATACTTCCAACCTGAAGGCTGAGTAAATTGAAAGAAAGATATGATTACTCTGTGTTCTCACAGTATGCGCCGGTGACTTGGCCATTGACGCATTCGATTTCAGCGTTTTATGGAAGACCTCGACTTTCCACCGTTTCTCGTAGATTGCCTTGAGAGTCTCGGCATCACAGTCAAGATCGCTGCAAACCAGATAGAGAATGCCTGTGCTTCCGTCTTTGTTTTTAAAGACCTGACGGTATAGCAGAACAGGGAAATCGACACCTGCTATCCACCCTTGTACAGGCTTATCTTCTGAAAAATCAACAGTATCTATACGCTGTGAACGGCCTTGTAATTTGTCGTCCAGACTGAGGGATACCTTGCGGTTTGACTTCATCGCCATCAGGAAATGTTTATTACAGTCGTGTCGAATAAACATCATATTGTCGTTTGAGCAAAACCAGCTATCTGCAAGGACATAGCGGAACATAAGCTGGTTATGGCAGCAAATCATCAGCATCTCCCGCATCATTTCATTTTTGGTTTGCTCTGCATATCGTCTTACCTTTTTTGTCTTCAAGTCGGTGTACAGGATGGTTTTCTCGATCAATTTATAGGCGACAGGAATCGACGCATCTCCGGCATGGTAGTGTGCATTGAGCAGATTTATACCTTTCACGGTGCGATTTTTTGTATGATCAAAATGCCAGGTGTTCAGGGCATTCTCTTTGCTGAACTGCTTTTCCTGAATCGTATCGTCAAAGATCAAAACCCCATCACTGCACTCAACCTGTCGCACGACGGGTTTAACGTAAAGCCATAAGTCACGACTGGTAAACTCATTGTTTGAAAGCAATCGGGTGAATTGGTCATGACTGTAGACATTATCCAAAAGCTCTGACACTCCCGTTGCAGTGGTCTTCCCAGACGACGACAACAGGTAGTCAGAATAAAGTTCTATGAGATCATTTTTCATGCCACCAATAATGGCTGATTTTCAGCAAGGTGCGTAACTTGAGTTATTGAATATGCCAGTTTAAGTTCCTCACGGATAACTGGCTTTTCAGCATATGGCTGTTTTGATGAACCTTCTTCTCCTTGAGCAACAACACTTTATTGATGAGCAGCATGCAGAGCTGGATCAGCGGCAGATAAAGCATGTGCTGGGCGTTCATCAAGCCAGTGAAGGTGATGAACTGCGTGTTGGTATGGTTAATGGTAAGATTGGAAAAGGGGTCATCACGCAATTGTCTTCAGAGAAAATGCAATTGGAGGTAGAGCTGGATAGCCCTCCGCCTCAGGCTCTGCCTTTGACTGTTCTGCTGGCTTTGCCACGTCCCAAAATGCTCAAGCGTTCACTACAACATCTGACGTCACTTGGTGTTAAGAAAATTATTCTGATGAACAGCTACAGGGTCGAGAAAAGCTTCTGGCAGTCTCCCTGGTTGAGCCCAACAAAAGTGCGCGAGCAATTGATACTGGGCCTTGAGCAAGCCCGGGATACGGTCATGCCAGAGGTGATTGTTGAGAGACGCTTCAAGCCTTTTGTCGAAGATCGTTTGCCAGCATTAGTTCAAGGCCGTCGAGGTCTTGTGGCTCACCCGGTAGGTGGCGAGGGCTGTCCCCATCAGATTGCAGAACCCGCTGTATTGGCAATAGGCCCTGAAGGGGGCTTTATTGAGTATGAAGTCGACAAGCTTGAACAGGCAGGGTTTCAGCGGATTCATCTTGGGCCGCGTATTTTACGGGTAGAAACAGCCGTAACTGCCATTGTCAGTAAGCTTTACGACTGATACTCAACAGAGTATGGTAAGTGTAGGCGTCTCAGTGATAAGACAGTCACTGTCGCTCACTTCAGACAGTGAGTTGGTATGTATTTACTGACACCTGTTTCACTATAAACAGTATCAACACGGCTCTGACTATGGACGGAAAGAGATTAGTAGTTGCATGTTTGTTCGCTTCCCTGCTTTTTGTTGCCAATGCACAGGCATCTCCTGCAAAGCATCAGCTGTTAGATCTGCTTTATGACCAGGCAGGGCTGGAGCGCCAGCTTGTCTGGATACATGACAGTATGACGCTTCAGGAGCAGACCTATCCGATTCCCGAACCGGTTTTGGATACGGTCAATCAGGTGGTCAAGATACGCTACAGTCCCGACTTTTTCAGGGCCTCCATGAAAGTGACCCTGGATGAAGCGTTATCGGTTGGTGAGTTGGACCGATTGATTGACTGGTTCGGATCGCCCCTTGGTAAGGAAATTCTCCGTCTGGAAGCTGAAGCCAATGATCCGGTCAATCAGGCGCAAATGGAAGCGTATATCCGGGAAAAACTATCGGCAGAGCAGCCTCGAAATAGCCGGATAACCTTGATAGAAGCATTAATGGAAGCACTTGATGCTGTTGAGTTGAGTACAGAACTGGCTGCCAGTGCTTCAGTAGGAGCCCAGAGAATACTTCGGGAGGTCATGCCAGCGGGTGCTGAGCAGCCAATGCGGCCAGCCCAGGTGTTGAAAGCTCAGGAGAAGCTCTATATCCGTAAAGATATGCTGGAAAGAATGCGGAATGTCTTTCTTTACACCTATAGAACCCTGCCGGATAGTGATCTCAAGCGATACCTGAAGTTTGCCCGGGAAAGAGCCATGCAGAACTTTCAACGTGGGCAGATTCAGGCCATATCGCGGATGCTTTAGTGGCCAGGCAGGCTTTGACGTCAGCTCATCTCTTGAGGATCAATATCCACAGTCCACTTCAGCTGCCTGGGAAGCCGATGGCTTTCCAGGTAGCTGACAACGCTATTAACCACAGCATGTAAATGATTTCTGCTTTTTCCATAGATAAGAAGGTGCCAGCGGTACCGTCCCTGGCGCTTTTCCATGGGAGCCGGAATTGGACCCAGCAAGCGAACATTGCTGCTGTCCTGCTGCAGCTCGGTTTGTTCAGCTGTTTGTTCAACTGTTTGTTCAACTGTTTGTTCAACATAGTGTCTCAATGCGGAGAGCAGAACTTCACTTTCCCTCTGGTTAAAGGACTCTGATCGAATCAGGGTTAAATATCCCTCCGGAGGAAGATTCAGGCTTTTTCTTTCAATAAACAGACTGCTGGCAAAACGGCTGTAGTCGTTCATGGACAGAAGCTGGAGAGCAGGGTGTTGCGGGTTATAGGTTTGAATAATCACCTGTCCGGGCTTATCTCCCCGTCCCGCTCGTCCAGCCACTTGCATAATCAGTTGTCCTGTCCTTTCAGACCCCCTGAAATCAGAGCTGAACAGCCCCGCATCCGCATTGATGATGGCAACCAGGGTAACATTTGGAAAATGGTGACCTTTCGCCAGCATCTGCGTGCCCAGCAATATGCAAGGTCTGCCGGACTGTACTTGCTCCAGCATATCGCTCAATGCCTGTTTTTTTCGAGTGGTGTCCCTGTCGATTCTCAGTACAGGATGGCCGGAGAAATGCTGGCTGAGGACCTGCTCAGTCCGCTCTGTACCCTGGCCAACAGGTTGGAGCTTTCGGCTCCGGCACGATGGACACTGCCATGGGATAGCCTGTTGCAGATCGCAATGATGGCAGTGCATATGAGGGGGGTGGCGGTGAATGGTCATATGCGCATCGCAATGGGGGCAGTCAATAATGGTGCCGCAGTCATGACAGATCATGGATGGCGCGTAGCCACGTCGATTCAGAAAAACCATCACCTGGTTGCCTCGTCCAAGATGGGCCGCCATTCTTTGCAGCAGTTCTGTGGATAATCCGTCTTTCAGAACCTGCTTTCGCATATCCAGCAACTCCATGGCTGGCGGGCGGGCTTTCCCCGCTCTCTGCTTCAGGTGAAGCTGAGTGTATTTTCCTTGATGGGTATTGTGCAGTGTTTCCAGAGAGGGCGTTGCAGATCCAAGGACGACCGGGCAGTGGCACTGGCTGCCACGAATAATTGCCAAGTCTCGAGCATTATAGCGAAGGCTTTCCTGCTGTTTATAGGAACCGTCATGCTCTTCATCGACAATAATCAATCCAAGATGCGGCATTGGGGTAAAAATGCCTGAACGGGTGGAGATCAGGATGCCTGCAGAACCCCTTGCGGCTTCGAGCCAGCCTTGCAACCGTTCACCATCACTGAGCCCTGAATGAAGGCAGGCAACCGGTACATTGAATCGGTCGCGAAAGCGCCTGAGGGTTTGAGGTGTGAGCCCGATTTCCGGAATTAATACTAATGTCTGCTTACCGTTGGCCAATGCTGCTGAAATGGCTTGTAAATACACTTCGGTTTTGCCGCTGCCCGTAACGCCTTCAAGCAGATAGGTGCGATAGGAACCGAGGCCATCCTGAATGGCTTCACAGGCAAATGCCTGCTCTTCATTCAGCTTCAGATGCGCTGATTTCAGCGGTGTTTTGGTTTCTGTAAACAGTAATGGGGAGGGCTCAACATCCCGGAAATGGATCAGTTCTTTTTTGGCAAGTTCTTTCAATGTGCTCTTGCTGAAGCCATACTCATGAAGTTCGGTGGCACTGATGCCGTCAGGATATTCAGAAATCAGCGCCAGAGCAGCTAGCTGCTTTTTTGAACGTTTCAGCTGGTCCCGTAGTTCATTGTCCAGTGGAACCAGAGGGTACCAGAAGGGAATGGTGCCTGAAGATGCCGGTTTGCCCAGACGGAGATTTTTCGGTAGAGCCTGGAGCAGTGTTTCTCCCACACTGTGATGGTAATAGCGGGCTGCCCACTGGCATAACTGGATAATATCCTCCGGTACAAGTACCTCTTCATCCAGAACAGAGATGATGGGCTTCATTTTACTGGCAGGAATGTCAGTGCTGGACTCGATTGAGAAGACAATACCCACCAGTTGACGCGGCCCAAAAGGAACGACAACTCTGCTGCCCGGATGAATGATGGCGTTAAAGTGTGTGTCTGGCGGTAAGTAGTCGAATAGCTGCCTCAGAGGTGTGGATAGAGCGACTCTGATAAACTTTTCTGAGATGAGCTTACCGGTGACGGATGGTTCAGTCGTTGATTGATCATGTTCTGCGTCAGAAGTGCCTGCCGGTTTGTTGCTCATTCAGGTTCCATCGTGGTATTTCTATGGGGCAAATGATACAGGAAGTGAAAGCTGGCATGAACCATAAGACGGTTTCCCTTAGCCACAATCTCTGGTAATATCCCCGCCTCTTTACCCTCTCAGCTTGATATGCTGAGGTGGATACCGTTTGCGGTGCCTGTCTCCAGAGCCTGAAAAAAGAAGGTTCTATTGAGGTCAGGTGGCGGCATACACCAGTTCGAGGAAGCTCAAATGAAGCAGGATATCCATCCTAACTACGAAGCCATCGAAGTTACCTGCAGCTGCGGTAACAAAATCAACACTCGCTCTACGCTGTGCAAGCCTCTGAGCATTGAAGTCTGCTCCAAGTGCCACCCATTCTACACCGGCACTCAGAAGGTGATGGATACCGGTGGCCGTATCGAGCGCTTCAACAAGCGTTTCGGCAAGCTGGGCGCTCGCAAGTAATCGAGCTGGCAGCACAAAAAACCGAAAGGTTTTAAAAAGGCGACTGTTTCTACTGTCGCCTTTTTACTATATGCTTGTTACTTTTCAGGATTGACCTTGTCCCCCCTATTTCCATCATATATTCTGGGTTTTCATATAACCTCCTCCCCATATCAGTAAAAACTCATGGAAATGAAGCAAGCTGCTCTTGATTATCACGCTCTGCCAAAACCTGGAAAGATTTCGATTGAAATTACCAAGCCGGCAGAGACGGTGCTGGATCTTTCGCTGGCTTATAGCCCGGGTGTTGCGGAGCCGGTGAGAGCGATTGCCGAAAATCCAGAGGATGCCTATCGATATACCGGCAAGGGTAATCTGGTTGCGGTGATTAGTAATGGTTCAGCGATTCTCGGTCTGGGTAACCTGGGTGCGCTGGCCAGTAAGCCGGTTATGGAAGGCAAGGCGCTGCTGTTTAAGCGTTTTGCCGGTGTTGATGCGATCGATATTGAAGTGGAATCCGAGAGCCCCCAGGCATTCATTGATACCGTAAAGCGAATTGCCTGTTCCTTTGGTGGTATTAATCTGGAAGACATCAAAGCGCCTGAGTGCTTTGAAATTGAGCGTCGTCTGATTGAAGCTTGTGATATTCCGGTTTTCCATGATGACCAGCACGGTACTGCGATAGTGACGGCAGCGGCCATGCTCAATGCGCTCGAAATTGCCGGAAAGAATATTGAAGCAGCGAAGTTAGTCTGCCTTGGTGCTGGTTCTGCTGCCATTGCCTGTGTGAAATTGCTGATCAGCTGTGGCTTCAAGCCAGAAAATATTCTGATGCTGGATAGCAAGGGTGTTATCCATTCAGAGCGCAATGATCTGAACCAGTATAAGGCCACGTTCGCTGTTGAGACTTTTTGTCGTACATTGGATGATGCCATTGATGGTGCGGATGCGTTCCTTGGTGTTTCCGGTGCTAACTTGCTGTCTCCGGAGCAGCTGGCAAAAATGGCTGAAAGTCCGATCGTTTTTGCCTGCGCAAACCCCGATCCTGAGATTCGGCCTGAGCTGGCCAAGGAAGTTCGCCCTGATGTCATTATGGCTACTGGTCGATCAGATTATCCGAATCAGGTGAACAATGTCCTTGGTTTCCCGTTTATTTTCAGGGGGGCTCTCGATGTTCGAGCTTCACGCATTAATGAAGCGATGAAAATTGCGGCTGTTAACGCCATCCGGGAGCTGGCAAAAGAGCCCGTTCCTGATGCAGTTATGAATGCGTACGGCGGTATTAAACTGAGTTTTGGTCCGGACTATATTATTCCCAAGCCTATGGATTCCCGACTGCTTGGTAAGGTTTCTGCCGCTGTGGCCCGGGCTGCCGTTGACTCTGGTGTTGCCAGGACAGAATATCCCGCCCATTACCCTTTGAACTCGACTTTAGAGTTTTAAGAGCACAATAGTTCCGGCGCATAATCTGCTAAAAGCAACCATCCCCAATGACGAAATTCGAGATGGTTGCCATGCTCACTTCAGATCATCAAGTAATCCTCAGGGAGCTCGCTTCATATACAACCTTTCTTGCTGGAGCGCTATCATCAACTGCAGTACCAACGTTCTGCGAACTGCTGTTCGGTTGCATGCTTTCAGCCGACGGCTTTGTTACACAGGCGTTGTTAACAATTGATTTTCATTGTGTGTGGAGCAGCTACCACCACTGGCTATCTCAGGGCAAGTGGCAATGGAAGAACTTGGCACGCCACTTGATCCGTCTGGTCTGCTCCAAAGCTCCTGAGAATCAACCTGTGGTCCTGGGGCTTGATGACTGGGTAATCGAACGGTTTTCCGACAAAGCCCCTGCTTGTCGTACACATCATCAACACAGCAAGAAACGCAATCGGCCGACGTACATCTGGGGGCAGTGTTGGGTTTCCCTGGCCATCATATTTGAGCGGGCTGCAGATGAAGTATTTACCGCCATACCGGTGATCTCATTTCCGACACCAGCTTCAGGTAACACCAGCAAACTGAAAATTGCCGTGGCCATGCTCAGGGTGGTACGCAATGAAGTGAAGGATCGAGTGCTACGCCTGCTAACCGATTGCTGGTATATGAACTGGACACTGATAAAGCCAGCTCTGGAAATGAACATAGAAGTTGTTGGTCAGATACCTTCAAATCGGGCCCTCTATGCTTTGCCGCCAGCACCCACCGTAAAGAAGCGAGGGCGCCCAAAAAAGTACGGCATCAAGATGACGACAGAACAGGTTAAGAAACTGCCGGAAGAAAAAGCAACAGTATGGATGTACGGCAAATTTCGCAAAATACGTTATCGTACCCTGATCTGTCGCGCCAGATTCCTTAAAGGTCGTGAAGTACGCGTCGTCTGGAGTCGCTTTGAAAATGACAAAGGTCTGACCGAAAGCAGAATATTCATCTCGACCAATCCGGAACTTGAGGGACTGGAGGTGCTTCGTGCCTATTCCCGGAGATGGCCGGTAGAGCCAATGTTTCACCAACTCAAACATGCTTTTGGCTGTTGCCATTTATGGCAGCAGAAATTGCGAACACTGCTTCGATGGATGCATTTGAAAATGGCAGGCTATGCATTATTGCAGTTATTAACCGTTTGTAAAAATCAGGCATGTCTGAATATTTCTCGGATACCCTGGAGAAGCCCGGATACAACCACTGCAGGCATGATGAAAATTGCTCTTTCAGGAATTATTCCGAGGTTCTCTATTCGCAAGGGCTGGAACAGATATAAGCAAAAATATGAGTTCAATTTTCGCGATCTGATCGACCAGTTAATACCGGATAATTCAGAAGCAGCATAACTAAAGGCTTTTAGGCAAAAAACGGAAGTAATAACGAACTTGGAAAAACAGTTCACTGATTTCGGCTTGCTTCACTATAAAAAGCTGACCGAATTATCGTTTTATACAGACTCTAAAGTCGAGCCTTTGAACTCTGTTTCGGATATTTGATCAACACCGCTTGTTGATCGATTTTTAAAGCGAAGCCTGTCTCTACTGCGTTGAGTGAGATGCCTTCGCTTTATTTATTTTGGCTTTGCGGTATTGCAAAAAATCCCATCTATACGCTCACCATTTTATGACCTATCAGTTTTTCTGATAAATCCTATCTTTTCTCCCCTGTCTTTTTGACGTTTTATGTCGCCTGTCGCTGCGATTTTCACGTTGATTACAACGGTTATGCCCCCTGACGGCATTGGAGAATAATAATGAGTGACTATGAGCGAACAGCGGTTCCACGAGATGCCAGGAGAGGGTTCTGGCAAATCACCTCTGTGTGGGTGGGGTATGTCTTTATTCTGGTCAGTATGATGGCCGGTGCGGGTATGGCGGCAGGGATGCCGTTGGATACCTTGTTCTGGGCCATTCTGGTGGGAAACCTGTTTCTCACCATTGTGTCATCACTGATGTCGATCATTGCCTATAAAACCGGCTACACCTTTGCCCTGATTTGCAGGTTCAGTTTTGGCAGCCTGGGGGCAAAAATTCCTGCCATTATGTACGCCTTTATCCAGTTGGGGTGGTATGTCATTCAGGCTGCACTGTTTGGTCACTTGATTGCGGTTTACTTTGAACTCAGTCCGTTTTTTGAAGCACTGGCCATGATTGGTTCTTGTCTCTTTATGGGGCTGTTTGCTCTGAAAGGCATGCGCTGGATGAGTATCGTGGGGCTGGTGTCAATACCGACCATGATTATGCTCTGTCTGGCAACCGCCATTCGCTCAATTCAGGATAGCGGGGGCTGGGCAACAGTAGCCGTATTTTCTGGTGAAGAAACCATGAGTTTTATGACCGCCGTTGGGTTGGTTCTGGGTACCTGGATTTTCGGTGCCTCCACGACTGTTGCGGACTTTAACCGGTTTGCCCGCTCGACCAAACATGTCATCGCTGGTTGTGTCACAGGGCTGTTAATTGTTAACAGCTTTATTATCGGAGTGGGCGCTATTGTGGGGGCAGCTTCTCAGCAATGGGACCTGGTTGAAATTCTTTTTGGTCTGGGGCTGGTTGTGCCTGCCTTTGTGCTTCTTTCTACCAATTTATGGACAACCAACAGTGCCAATCTCTACAGCGTTGGTCTGACCCTGAGCAGTGTTTTCCCAACAGTCTCAAGGCAAACCATTATGATCGGTATAATGATGCTAGCCTCTGTGTTGTCATTGTTTAAACCTTATGAGATCGGAGCTGTTTTTGGCATGCTCACGGGCCTGTCGATTATTGTTCCGCCACTGACTGGTATAGTCCTTGTTGATTTCTATTATCTCTGGAATAAACAGTACCCGGATCATATCGAAAGTCTTTCCTTTAAAACGATTAACCCTTACGCAATTCTTGCCTGGCTGGTTGGTATTGGTGTTGCGCTAGTTATTGATATTGGCTTTGCATCGCTGAATGCCATGTTGGGTGCCGCGCTTTTATACGCCCTGATTATGAAGGCCAGCCATCTGAGAATGCTGAACAGCGGTAATGAGCATCTGGTTACCCATCAAAAAACGCAGGAAGCCTGATTATGTATAAATTATTGGCGTTGGGTGGAATTGTTGTGCTGAGTGTTGGGTCTTTCATGAGTTGTCTTGGTGCTGGTCCGGTTGCCATGACGGGCGATGTCATTCTGCTTTCAGGGTGTGGGATCTCAACATGGGGATTCTGTTACTGGCAGCCAGACAGCCAGGTGTGAATATTAATTTCTAAAAAAGGGAAAGAGAAAATGCGGAACGACGAAGATTTAATGCGTCATGTTATCAAGGCGGCAGAACGTTCTGTGGCCAATGGTAATCACCCTTTTGCCTGCATTCTGGTGAGTCCGGAAGGGGAGATACTTCTGGAGGCGGAAAATACGGTAGTGACTACGGGTGACAGAACCGGACATTCTGAGAGAAATCTGGCAACAGCTGCTTCCATGAAATACAGTGAGGAATATTTGAATCAATGCTCCATCTATATTAATGGTGAACCTTGTGCCATGTGCTCAGGCAGTATCTACTGGTCTGGCATTGGTCGTGTTGTCTATGGCTTCACAGAAAAGCAGTTGCTTGAATGCACAGGCAATCATCCGGAAAATCCGACCTGCAGTCTTTCCTGTGACACGGTATTAAACAGTGGGCAGCGTAAGATAGAAATCACAGGGGGAGTATTGGCAGAAGAGTGTCTTAAACCCCATTACACATTCTGGAAACAGGTTGCCTGATTCTATAAAGCACTATGCCTGAAGTTTTTACTTGTTTAGCTTCAGGCACAGTATATAGGTTCTCTGGCAAAGCGCTCCTGCAGCCAGAGGCCTCCTTTCCCAACGTTTGCAAGCGAGTTCCATACCATATCAATGCTGACCTCCCACTGCGTGTAAGGGTACATTTCGTGCTTGATTCGCTTCAGCTCGCCACTTTCCAGCCTCTCCTTGACCAAGCTGTTAGGAATGGCTGCCCACCCAAGTCCCTGGTTAATCATGGCGATCAGGGCTCCATAGTTATCACAAAACCATTGTCTTGTAGATAGCAGATGTTCCTGCTTTAGCAGTGTATTTAAAGAGCGGCTATAGATCAGCTGTCGGTATTCAACCAGATCGCCCGTGGTAACAACTGTACGAGATGCCAAAGGGTGGCTGCAGTGAATGACTTCGGATATTAACATGCGTCCGATGCGCTGGAATCGCAGCGGCTGTTTATATTGATCCTGGCTTAAGAGGATCGCGATATTGAGACTGCGGTCACTCAGTCGAGCCATAGTCTGAATGGAAGAAGTGTGTTCAATGTTAATTGATACATCGGGGAATACCTCGGCAAACTCTTTGAAAATGGCTGAGACACTGGCGTAGGGTAGTGATTCATCCAAGGCGAGATTGATCGTCTCCTCTTCCTCCCCTGCACTTAACCGGTAGGCGTGTTCTTTTAATCGGGTTGCCTGCATCAGTGCCGCTTCTGCTTCTCTTAACAGTGCTTTGCCCGCCGGAGTTAACTCCGGGACTCGATGAGAACGGTCAAAAAGCTCAACACCAAGGTCGATTTCAAGGTTGCTGATGGCGGTGCTGACACCGGACTGAGCCTTGCCCAAACTTCGGGCAGCAGCCGAGAAAGACCCTTTTTCTGCGACAGCAACAAACGTATTCAGCATATCGAGGAAGGATGACACGGTGTGCAGCTCCATTCACTGTAGAGCTGAACACTATGTCTGGTTTATAAGAGCAGGGTGTTGATCTACACCAAACTAATGTCGTAAATAGCTTTGGGGATGACATTAGCTATTTACGAGTGATTATAGACTGATCAAAAAAGATCTTCGGGTGAAAATTGGTCCATCTCGCCAAGAGATGGCAGACCTTCATCACTGAGTTGTTGTGGAGCGTTTTCCTGGCGGAAAATCTCGAAAATAGCGTTGGGGTCTCCGGGTACGGCAAGCATTCCGGTTTCTGGTGAAATTTTGAGGGTGATCATGCCCTTCGGCTGGGGTGGTTTATATTCCGGTTTGCCGTCAAGGGCGGTGTGCATAAATTCCAGCCAGATGGGCAGGGCTGCATTTGCTCCATATTCCCAGCGCCCCAGTGTTGAAAAGTCGTCCATGCCCATCCAGACGGCAGTCAGGACATCCGGGTTGAATCCGACAAACCATGCATCTTTACTGTCATTGGTGGTTCCGGTCTTGCCACCTATATCATGCCGCTTTAATGCCCGGGCCCGCTTCCCTGTACCTTTCCAGATTACATCGTTCATGATGTCATTCATGATGTAATTAACCTGAGGTGACATAACGGATTTGGCGATTACCGGTTGGTCGCTGGATTCAGTTTGTGAAGGAATTTTCTGAATCAGCATTTCCTCATTCTCTGGATTGCTGGAAACGGTGTTGTCTTCTTCACCTTGAATCGCCACGATGTTTTTATTCAGGCTGGCAATACAGCTTTCATTGCAGGCTGTTGCCGGGTTGGCCTGAAAAAAGAGCTCATCGATGGTTTCAATTCGTTGGATGAACCAGGGTTGAATACGAAAACCGCCGTTAGCCAGAACGGCATAGCCAGAAGCCAGTTCAAGCGGTGTCATGGAAACATTGCCCAGAGACAGTGACAGGTCCCGGCTTAAAGACTCTTCCTTGAAGCCAAGTTGTTTCAGGTAGTTGACGGTTTTACTGATACCCACCTGACGCAGAACGCGGATAGACACAAGGTTTCTTGAGCGATAGAGACCTTCACGCAGTCGCATGGGGCCATTGAACTTCATGTTGTCATTATTTGGACGCCAGCTGTCTTCAAGGTTTGCGTCATCAAAGACAATCGGCGCATCATTGACAATGGTTGCCGCAGTCATGCCGTTGGCAATGGCCGCAGCATACACAAAGGGTTTGAAAGAAGAGCCTGCCTGACGAATGGCCTGAGTAGCCCGGTTATACATGCTGTTATAGAAGTTATACCCACCTACCAGAGCCAGAATGGCACCATTCTCAGGATTCATTGAAACCAGAGCTGCCTGTGCCTGAGGTTCCTGGGCCAGACGGTAGCTGCCATCTTTGGTGACCCTAACCCATATCTGGTCTCCAATTTTCAGAACATCGGAAGGCGTTTTGGGCGTGCGACCAAAACTGTTTACAGCCAGAAAGGGTTTTGCCCAGTTCAGATTATCCCAGCTGATTTTCCCGCTATCGCCATTTTTCAGGCCAATTTCCACATCTTCTTCGCCGACCCGGGTGACCATGGCCGGTAACAAAATGCCAGGAGATGGGGTTTTGTTGATTCGCTGCTGCCAGCCTTCTTCCGGAATATCATCAAACAGGTTGGTAACCGGTCCCTGGTAGCCATGGCGTTCATTGTAGGCCATTAACCCATTGGCTACTGAAAGGTTGGCCGCCTTCTGGAGATCGCTGCTGACGGTGGTGTAGACTTTAAAGCCTTCAGTGTAGGCATCCGGGCCATATTGCTCGACCATGTGCTGTCGAACCATCTCGGCTATATAAGGTGCTTCCAGTTCGATTTTTGCACCATGATAGCGTGCAGTTACCGGCTGGCTGACAGCATCGACATACTCTTCATGGGTAACATAGCCCAGATCTTTCATTCTGCCCAGAATCCAGTCTCGTCGGATCAGGGCTCGCTTGGGGTCATTGATCGGGTTATAGCGGGAAGGTGCTTTTGGCAGACCGGCAATCATGGCAATCTCAGCCAGATTTAACTCATTGATGGCTTTGCCATAGTAAACCTGTGCGGCGGCTTCTACACCATAAGAGCGGTTTCCCAAATAAATTTTATTGAGATAGAGTTCAAAGATTTCATCCTTGGACAGTCGTTGTTCTATTTGCAAAGCGAGCAGGATTTCATTGAACTTTCTTGAAAACACCCGTTCCTGGCTCAGGAAGAAGTTCTTGGCCACCTGCATGGTTATTGTACTGCCGCCAGATTGAATACTGCCTGTACTGACCAGTTGAACAGCGGCCCTTATCAGGCCCATGATGTCAACGCCGGGGTGGTAATAAAAGCGGTCATCTTCGGCAGCCATAAAGGCTTTAATCAGGTGTGTGGGGGCATCTTCAAACTGAATGGGGGAGCGGCGCTTTTCGCCGAACTCGGCAATTAGCAGATTATCTTGAGAGTAGACTCGCAGAGGTGTCTGTAATTTGGCGTCTCGCAACGATTCCACAGAAGGTAGTGAAGGACTGAGGTATAAATAGGCGCTTGCACTGACAAGCAGAGTCCCACTGGCTACTGTTAATAGTGACCAGAACAGGAACTTTATGAAGTTAACCAATTTAACCGACCGTTTCATGCTGTTAGGGCATCCTGATAAAGCGAAGGCCACCGGCTGAAGTTGTGACATTGTTAAACTGTCTTGTCATAACAAGAGTCGTCCTGACAGCCGTTCGTGACTGAGTATTATACGGTTAAATGGCCTTCAGCTGAAAATGTGGTTTTCCTGTACATGGCGCAGTCTTTGGTTGCAGAAGGATTTCCTTATAAATCCAGTGTTTAGGGTTGGCTGAATGGCGGCTTTAATTGCGAAATTATACAGACTGTTATTTAATTAGGGCAGTTGTTTTCATAACTAATAATCAAGGATTGCACCAGTGTTTGGGCTGCTGAAAAAAAAATCAAGTGCCGTTTTAGGGGTGGATATAAGCTCGACATCTGTCAAGGTCCTTGAATTAGGGCTGAGGGGCAGCGGTTACCGAGTCGAAGCTTTCGGTGTTGTGCCCCTTCCGCCGGGGGCTGTTGTCGAAAATAATATCCATGAAGTCGATGTCATCGGTGAAGCTATATCAAGGGCTCTCTCCCAATCAAGATCAGGCCTGAAAAACGCTGCAGTGGCTGTATCAGGATCTGCCGTCATTACCAAAACCATTGATATGGATGCTTCCCTCAGTGAAGATGAGATGGAAACCCAGATCACTGTTGAGGCAGACCAGTACATCCCCTACGCCATGGATGAAGTGGCTATTGATTTTGAAGTTCAGGGCCTGAACGAGAAAAACCCCGAGCGGGTTGAAGTTTTGCTGGCGGCCTGTCGTCGTGACAATGTTGAAATGCGCGAGGAGGCACTTCGGCTTGGGGGAGTAACTGCCAGGGTCGTTGATGTAGAAGCCTTTGCCATGGAGCGGGCATGCGAGTTAATTGAAGACCAGCTTGACCTGCCAGATCAGGATCCGGTGCTTGCAGTCGTCGATATTGGCGCCACGAAAACCACACTGAATGTGATCAGTCGGGGTAAAACCGTATATACCCGTGAGCAGCTGTTCGGTGGACGTCAGCTGACTGATGAAATTCAGCGCCGCTACGGGCTCACCCCTGAAGAAGCGGAAAAAGCCAAGTGTAAGGGGGGGCTGCCTGATGATTATGAACCAGAAGTTCTGGAACCATTTCGGGAAACGGTGGTTCAGCAGGTATCACGCTCACTGCAATTCTTTTATTCCTCCAGCCAGTTCAATGATGTAGATGCTATTGCGCTGGTAGGAGGCTCCGCATCAATCCCAGATATGGCGGAAATGATTCAGGATAAACTGGGGGTTCCGACCAGACTGGCAAACCCTTTTGCCGGAATGTCCATGGCTGGGAAAGTGGATACCGACCAACTGGCCAGTAAGGCACCATCTCTGATGATTGCCTGCGGCCTTGCCATGAGGAGTTTCGACTGATGGCAAGAATTAACCTTTTACCCTGGCGTGAAGAACTCAGGAAAGAGCGGAAGCAACGTTTCATTGCTGCCTGGGCGGTAACGGTGTTGGTTGGTATTGGCCTGGTCTTTATTGGCGATTTTTATATCAGCCATAACATTAGCCACCAGCAGAGCCGTAACCAATATCTGCAGAATGAAATTACGCTGCTTAATCATCGAATCAGTGAAATCAAGGATCTGAGAACCAAGAAAGAGCAACTGCTGGAGAGGATGCAGGTCATTCAAAATCTGCAGGGAAACCGACCTGTGATTGTTCGTATATTTGACCAGGTTGCACGCGTGGTGCCTGAGGGGGTTTATTTCAAGCAGATAACGCTGGAGGGAAATCGCCTGACGCTTGTTGGGGTTGCCGAGTCCAATAATCGAATCTCTGCCTTGATGAGAAACTTTGATAACTCTGAATGGTTTACTGAGCCAAATTTGACGGCGGTCAGGAAAGTAGCAGCAAACAGTCAGCGCTGGAATGAGTTTGATCTAACGGTTAAGCAGATCAATCCCACTCAGGCCAAGGGGGGACTATGAGCTTTGCAGATTCTCTACAAAAGCTGAATGAGCTTGATTTGAATGACATTGATTTTGATAACATCGGTTCATGGCCTATGGGTGTCAGAGTCGTTGCCTGTGTTCTGACATTGGTTTTAATCCTGGGGTTTGGTTATCAATTTCACCTGACCAGTATGCAGAAACGGTATGATGTTGCTGCCAGCCAAGAACAGGATTTACGTGAGCAGTATCGAATCAGGGCATTCCAGTCTGCAAACCTGCAAGCCTACCGTGAACAGATGGCGGAAATGGAAAACTCTTTTGGTGCCCTGGTGAAACAACTGCCCAGTGATACAGAGGTTCCCGGTCTGCTGGAGGATATCACCTTCACTGGACGCGGTGCTGGTCTTCAGATCGAGGAAATAAAACTTCAGGATGAAAATGTCAGCCAATTTTATATTGAGCTGCCAATAAGTATTGGCGTGACGGGTACTTACCACGACCTGGGTAACTTCGTTAGTGGCGTCGCCAGTCTTTCGCGAATCGTTACCTTGCATGATTTTGAGATTCGTCCGGGCAAGAGTGGTCAGTTAACCATGAGCATCCTTGCAAAAACTTACCGTTACAATGATCAAGGGGGGCTATGATGAAGCTGCTTCAACTGGTAATTGTTGCGGGTACTGCGCTGATTCTTGCTGGATGCTCGGATGGTGGTCATCAGGGATATAAAGACATTGATGACTATATGGCAGAGATGAGGGATCGTCCTATGGGTAATATTGAGCCATTGCCCCAATTCAGACCATATGAGGCTTTTACTTATCAGGCATCAGCCATGCGGAGTCCTTTTAAGCAGCCCGTGAGAATTGAATTGACGACAGAACAGATCAATAGCAACATCAAGCCGGACCCATACCGTGTTAAACAGTATCTGGAGCAGTTTGAAATGGATTCGTTCCGTTTAGTGGGCTCAATCAGTAATGAGGAAGGATTCTGGGGGCTGGTACGAGGGGCTGATGGTGTTCACCGGGTTCGTGTGGGGGATTTCCTGGGGCGTAACCATGGTCGTATTACTTACATTGATGACCAAGAGTTGCGTGTGACCGAGATTGTTCCAGCTGGTCCAAGGTATTGGATTGAACGACCAAGGGTTCTCCGCGTTAACTTTAACAGTCAATGACTTTACTTCCATTATTGTAAATTAATCATCATATTTCCAATAAGTGTGCTGCTGTCATACCCTGAGCGGTTGACAGTTCGCCGCTGGGTTGGCTGGTTGTTTTCAGGCATGGATGCTGGTTTTCTATTTGGGGGCTTTGAAGTATGAAAGGATCTGGTTTTGAGTCATCGTGGCCTGATTGGCTGGATTATTTAGCAATGATGCCGATGAAAAAAACAATTCTGATTCTGAAATAGGTAAGTTAGATGAATATTAGTCCCCTGTTGCAGGCCAGGGCTGTTCGAGGGCTTCTGTATACGTTGCTGGCCGTGTTGCCTATTTCCGCGTGGGGTGTCGTCCTGAAAAATATGGATGCCGCTGCATTGCCGGGTGATATGGTTGAGCTACGTTTGATCTTTGATGGCGAAGCGCCGGTTGCTCATGGCTACAGTATTGAGAAGCCTCCCAGGATTTCCATAGACTTGCCTTTTACCCGCAGTGAACTCCCCAAGTATAATGAGATTGGTTTTAATAATGCCAAGAGCGTGACCATACTTGAGGCTGGTGACAGAACGCGTCTGGTCATTAATCTTCAGCAACCTACCCGCTTTAGTAGCCAGTCTGATGGCAGGACGCTCAGCATTTATCTTGGCGAGGATAACAGTGTCGCTGCGGTACAAAGGGAGTCAGCCCCGGAGAGCGAACCGTCTGATCAAGCAGCTGAGATCAAAACAGGCATCACCGATATTGATTTTCAGCGAGGTGATGATGGTGAAGGTGAGGTCATCATTGCCCTGTCCGATGACAAGATCCCAATGGATATGAATGAGCAGGGGGGGCGTATCCGTCTGGAGTTCCAGGGTGATGTATTGCCAAAGAATTTGAGAAACCGCCTGGATGTTATCGATTTTGCAACACCGGTTAAGTTTATTGATGCAACTGTTGAGGATGGTAACAGCATTATTGTTATCGAGCCCAAGGGGGAGTTTGAGTATCTGGCCTATCAGACAGACAATCTGTTAACGGTCAGTGTCAAGGCTCCAGACCCTAAAGATCGCGGTAGAAGAAGTGCAGGGCTTTCCTATAAAGGTGACAAACTGTCGTTAAACTTTCAGGATATAGAAGTCCGGGCCGTACTTCAGTTAATCGCTGATTTTACCGATCTGAACCTGGTTGCGTCGGATACCGTTGGGGGCAATGTTACCCTGCGGTTACAGAATGTTCCCTGGGATCAGGCACTTGATATTGTGCTTAAGGCCAAAGGGCTCGATAAGCGACTGGAAGGTAATGTTCTCACCGTGGCCCCGGCTGCGGAAATTGCAGCACGTGAGCGTGAGCAGCTGGAAAACGAAAAACAGATTCGTGAATTAGCCCCGGTATATACCGATCTGGTTCAGATTAATTACGCTGACGCTGCAGAAATTGCCACGGTCTTGCAGGGAGCAGAAGGTGCCAGTCTGCTGACAGAAAGAGGCTCGGTTCAGGTGGTTGCAAGAACCAATAGTCTGTTGATCAAGGATACTCAGGCCAAGCTGGATGAATTGAGAGAGCTGATTGATCAACTGGATATTCCCATTCGTCAGGTTATGATTGAAGCTCGTATCGTGACGCTCAGCTCCAATTTCAAAGAAGATCTTGGGGTCAAATGGGCTGGCTCAAGAGAAGATGACAACTTTTCTGTTGGTGGTGGTCAGGATGATAATGTTTTCACTGACCTGAGTGTAACCGGAGCGGGTTCAAGTGCTATTGCCATTGGCTTTTCCACCAATGGAGGCACCATTTTGAACCTTGAGCTTTCTGCCCTGTTGAGTGATGGCGGCGGTGAAGTAATTTCACAACCAAAAGTCATTACAGCAGATAAGAAAACGGCGGTGATCAAATCAGGTAAAGAAATCCCGTACGAAGAGAAAACTTCCAGTGGAGCTACTTCTGTGGCGTTCAAGGATGCAGTGCTGGGACTGGAGGTGACACCACAGATTACCCCGGATGGTCGGGTCATTATGGATATCAAAATCAATAATGACGATACCACCGATCAGGCATCCAATAATGTACCTATTATTTCGACCAATGAAATCACTACTCAGGTGCTGGTTGAAGATGGTGAAACCGTTGTACTAGGTGGTGTCTTCAAGCAGAGCAAGAAACAAGGTATTACTAAAGTACCTGTGTTGGGAGATATTCCCTGGGTTGGTGGCTTGTTCCGCAATAAAACAGAAAGTGATGATAAAGAAGAACTACTGGTCTTTATTACCCCAAGAATCGTTACTGAAGGTGTTTCATTGCGTTAAACTGCCTCATATTCCCTCGTTCTCAGGGAGGGCTGCGGAGGCGAAGCGGTAGGCGTCACTGTCGATATAACCACAACCGGGAAATTCACGAAAGCGGGAGCAGCTGCTCCCGCTTTTTTGTTGTCATAACTGCTTACGATGCGCTACGCTCGCTGCACACAGGCAGGAAGTCAGGCTGGCAAAGAGCATGCCATTAACAAATATCTATCTGATTGGGCCCATGGGGGCTGGCAAAAGTACCATCGGCAGGATGTTGGCTAAAGAGCTGTCCCGTCCCTTTCTTGACTCGGATCATGTCATTGAAGAGCGCAGTGGGGCAGATATTCCCTGGATTTTCGATGTTGAAGGTGAGCAGGGGTTCCGGTACAGAGAAAGCCAGGTCATCGAAGAGATTTGCTGTCAAAAAGGTGTGGTCATGGCAACCGGTGGGGGTGCTGTTGGCCAATCAGAAAACAGGCGGAACTTGAGCACCAATGGTTTTGTTGTTTATTTAAGTACACCGGTGTCAATCCAGTTGCAGAGAACAGAAAAAGATAAGCGTCGTCCACTGCTGCAACGACCAGATCGCGAAGAGGTTCTGACCAGGCTGCTTGAAGAGCGTGATCCGCTGTACCGGTCGATTGCAGACCTTGTTCTGGACACAGCCATCCTATCACCCCGCCAGGTTATTAAAAAAATTATTCAAACCGTTGGTTTGGAAAAACAGTGAGGGAGTAATCAGCCATGTTGGAACTTAAAGTCGATCTGATGGAGAGAAGTTATCCCATTTTTATCGGCTCTGAACTCTGTTCAAACGCTGATTATTTTCAGCCTTATATCAAAGGCAGGCGTGTTGCGATTGTTACCAACGGGACAGTTGCAGCTTTCTATCTGGATCTTATCAAGCACACCTTGGCAAATTATGAGTTAACGGTAATCACTTTGCCGGATGGTGAAAAGTATAAGAATCTTGACACACTCAACCTTATTTTTGATCAGCTTTTACAGGAACGGCATACACGAAAAACAACATTACTGGCATTAGGTGGCGGTGTCATCGGGGATATGACCGGTTTTGCGGCGGCCTGCTATCAGCGGGGTGTGGATTTTATTCAGGTGCCAACGACTCTGCTCTCCCAGGTTGACTCTTCGGTGGGGGGAAAGACCGGGGTCAACCATGCCTTGGGTAAAAACATGATCGGAGCATTCTATCAGCCCAATGCCGTCATTATTGATACAACGACACTGAACACCTTACCAGATCGGGAGCTTTCAGCGGGGCTGGCAGAAGTGATCAAATATGGCTTGATTTGTGATAAGCCATTTTATCAATGGTTACAGGAAAATATCGGGCGTTTGAGAGATCGTGACCCGGAGGTACTTTCCTATGCCATCCATCAATCCTGCCAGGACAAAGCCCGAGTGGTCGAGGCGGATGAAACCGAGTCCGGTATCCGTGCCATTCTTAACCTTGGACACACCTTTGGCCATGCAATAGAAACCCATATGGGTTATGGCTCCTGGTTGCACGGTGAAGCGGTTTCTGCCGGTATGGTGATGGCAGCTGATCTTTCCTGTCGGGAAGGGAATATATCCAGAGAAGACGTCGATGGTCTTGTCGCTTTGCTTGAGTCGGTGAGCCTGCCGGTCATGCCTCCTGCCGGTATTTCGCCGGAGCGCTTTCTTGAGCTAATGGCGGTGGATAAAAAAGTACTGGATGGCCAATTGCGGTTGGTGCTTCTGGATGCTATTGGCAATGCAGTGGTTACGGACCGTTTTAGTCATAAAAATTTAATGGACAGCCTTCAGCAGTTCTCTACCTGACTACTTTCTCAATGGCTGGAGAGTTCTCTCCAGTTCATCTCGAACTGATCAACTTTGTCCGGGAAAGTGTGGATTTGCCACAATTTGCTGCAAGCGGTTTCGATTTTTAGCTTTTTGTTGTGGTTTTTACTTGCATTGATAAGGGTCATTTGTGGTTGCCGTGACAGCCGTGTAGAATGACGAGCCGTTGTGCGTGTCAGATTTTTTTATGTATTTAAATTATATAATTATGGCTGCAGATGCACAGTGCGCCAGTAGTACACAGAACGTTTTAAAAGATGCGGAATCCACCTGATTAAGACGTGGAATGCGGAGCCTTCCGGGACAAAGCCTCCTTCCGGGCTACACCCCGGGGTATAAAAGACGCTCTGGGAAAAGTCGGGATGACTTTGATGACGAGTTATGACGAGCAAGGCAAGCCAGAAAAATAATGGGTTGATGAGGTTGGTGAGATAATGCCTATGAAAGCAGGTCTGTATAATCCCGGGGAGTTTCGGGATAACTGTGGTTTCGGGCTAATTGCCCAGATGGAAGGTAAAAAAAGTCATCACCTTTTGACAACGGCGATTGAAGCATTGACCTGTATGACACACCGCGGTGGTATTGCTGCCGATGGTAAAACAGGCGACGGTTGTGGTCTTCTTATTCAAACGCCGGATTCTTTTTTTCGAGCGGTGGCAAAAGAAAAGTTTGGCTGCGAACTCCCCGGGCAATATGCCGTGGGTATGGTTTTTCTCAACACGGATAAAGCAAAAGCCGGGAAAGGCAAAAAAACACTGGAAAAAGAGCTGGAGAAACAGCGACTCCACGTTGTTGGCTGGCGCAAGGTTCCTGTCAATATTGAATGCCTTGGACCTATTGCCAAAGACCTGCTTCCTGGCATAGAACAAATTTTTGTGACTCCCGAAGGTGAGCTGGACGAGAAAGAGTTCAATGCCAGGCTCTACATGGCTCGCCGTTATACCAATATGGAGATGGCAGAAGATCAGGATTATTATATCTGTTCCCTGTCGCCCAGAGTCATCACCTACAAAGGTTTGATGATGCCGGTTGACCTGTCGACGTTTTATCCGGATCTCGGCGATACCCGCTTTGAAACAGCGATCTGTGTATTCCACCAGCGGTTTTCTACTAATACCATGCCGCGCTGGCAGCTGGCTCAGCCATTCCGTATGCTGGCTCACAATGGGGAAATCAACACCATCACCGGTAACCGTAACTGGGCAGAAGCCCGTCGTAAGAAGTTCCAGTCACCGTTGCTGCAGACCCTCGATGATATTTCTCCACTGGTGAATCGCACCGGCTCTGACTCATCCAGCCTGGATAACATGATGGAGGTTCTGGTCACTGGCGGTGTGGATCTTTATCGTGCCATTCGTATGCTGGTTCCACCCGCATGGCAGAATGTCGATACCATGGACCCGGATCTCAGAGCGTTCTACGAGTATAGTTCCATGCATATGGAGCCATGGGATGGCCCCGCTGGCCTGGTGATCACCGATGGCCGCAATGCCGTCTGTGCCCTGGATCGTAACGGCCTGCGCCCTTCACGCTGGGTCATTACCAGAAACGGTTATCTGACCGTGGCTTCCGAGGTTGGCGTTCATGGCTACAAGCCTGAAGATGTCGTTGCCAAAGGCCGGGTTGGACCGGGGGAAGTTCTGGCGATTGATACCGAGACTGGTGAATTGCACCAGGCTCATGATATCGATGACAAACTGAAAGTCCGACAGCCCTATAAGCAGTGGCTAAAGCAGAACGCCTACCGTATCCGTTCGCACTTCAGCGAAGATGATTACAAGGTTGACCACTTTTCTCCTGAGCAGCTGAACGTCTATCAGAAGATGTTTATGGTCACCTTTGAGGAGCGTGACCAGGTAATCCGTCCGCTGGTAGAGTCTGGTCAGGAAGCGGTTGGCTCTATGGGGGACGATACCCCAATGGCGGTGCTCTCGAACAGAACCCGAACCGTATATGACTATTTCCGCCAGCAGTTTGCCCAGGTAACCAACCCACCCATTGATCCACTGCGTGAAGCGATCGTTATGTCGCTGGAAACCTGCCTTGGTCGTGAGTTGAACCTGTTTGAAGAAACGCCGGAACACGCTGCCCGGGTCATTCTCAAATCACCCATATTGTCCACAGCGAAGTTCCTGGATCTGATGAGTGTTCGTCATCAGCATAAGTCCTTAGAAACGGAAACCATCAACCTGACTTACGACCCGTCCACTGGTCTTGAACAGGCTGTACTCAATGTCTGTGACCAGGCAGAAAAAGCGGTGCAATCCGGCAAGGTGTTAATCTGCCTTTCTGACCGACATATTGATCAGGGTCTGTTACCCGTACCAGCCGCTATGGCGACAGGTGCCGTGCATCACCGATTGATTGAAAAGGGCCTGCGTTCTGAGTCCAATATCATTGTTGAAACGGCGTCTGCCCGTGACTCTCACCAGTTTGCAGTTCTGATTGGTTTTGGTGCCACTGCTGTTTACCCATATCTGGCCTATGAAATCATCAATGACCAGATTCGTTCCGGGGAGGTGATCACTGATCCTCGCGAAGCTTACAAGGGTTACCGTAAAGGTATCGGTAAAGGGTTGATGAAGATCCTGTCCAAAATGGGGATCTCTACCATTGCCTCCTATCGGGGAGCACAGTTGTTTGAGGCTGTTGGTCTTTCCAGAGAGATTGTTGACCTCTGCTTCTGTGGCGTTCAAAGCCGTATCCAGGGTGCCCGCTTTGAAGACTTCCATTATGAACTGGGCCTGCTGGCAGAAACGGCCTGGAAAGCTCGTAAGCCGATTCAGCAAGGTGGTCTGCTGAAGTATGTACACGACAGTGAGTACCATGCCTTTAACCCGGATGTGGTTCAGCAATTACAGATTGCCGTTAAAACCGGTGACTATCAGGAATACCGCAAGTACGCTGAACTGGTCAACAAGCGTCCGGTGGCTACTCTGCGCGACCTGCTGGGCCTTAAGCTGAGTGAAAAAGCACTGGTTGTGGATGAAGTGGAAGCCGTTGGTGAGATCGTTCGTCGTTTTGACTCGGCAGCCATGAGTCTCGGTGCTCTATCCCCGGAGGCTCATGAGGCACTGGCGGAAGCAATGAACCGTCTTGGCGGTCGTTCTAACTCCGGTGAAGGTGGTGAAGATGAGGCTCGCTACGGTACCAACCGTATGTCCAGGATCAAGCAGATTGCTTCAGGCCGTTTTGGTGTAACCCCTCACTACCTGGTCAACGCCGAAGTGCTGCAGATCAAGGTTGCTCAGGGTGCCAAGCCGGGTGAGGGGGGGCAGCTGCCGGGTGGTAAGGTGAATGCGCTGATTGCTCGTCTGCGTTACTCGGTGCCGGGAGTTACCCTGATTTCGCCGCCACCGCACCATGATATCTATTCCATCGAGGATCTGGCTCAGTTGATTTATGACCTTAAGCAGGTCAATCCTGAGGCGCTGGTCTCCGTAAAACTGGTGTCTGAGCCAGGCGTCGGTACTATCGCGGCAGGTGTCGCCAAGGCCTATGCGGATCTGATTACCATCTCTGGCTATGATGGTGGTACTGCTGCAAGTCCTCTGACGTCTATTCGTTATGCCGGTTCTCCCTGGGAGCTCGGGTTAAGTGAAGCCCATCAAACGCTCCGGGGTAATGGTCTGCGCGGCAAGGTCCGACTGCAGACAGATGGTGGTCTCAAGACCGGTCTGGATGTAGTCAAGGCGGCCATTCTCGGTGCAGAAAGTTTTGGTTTTGGTACTACACCCATGATTGCCATGGGCTGTAAATACTTGCGAATCTGCCACCTGAATAACTGCGCTACGGGTGTGGCGACTCAGGATCAGTCGCTGCGGGAAGAGCACTTCAAAGGTGAAGTGGAGATGGTCATGAACTTCTTCACGTTTGTTGCCGAAGAAGTGCGTGAGTGGCTGGCTTTGCTGGGAGCAAAAACCCTTGAAGAAGTGGTGGGCCGAACGGAGTTGCTGGAGCTTCTGCCGGGTCTGACGGAAAAGCAGCAGAATCTGGATCTGTCTCCGATTCTGGGCAGTGCCGATGTGCCTGTGGATAAGCCCATGACCTGCCAGGTGGATCGTAACCCACCATACGACCAGGGGGAGCTGGCAGAGGAGATGGTCCGGCAGACAATACAGACCATTGAAAGTGGGGAAGGTGGCGAGTTCAGTTTCACTGTCGGTAACTGTGACCGTTCCATCGGAGCCCGGCTCTCGGGTGAGATTGCCAAACGTTACGGTAACCAGGGTATGGCTGATCAGCCACTGAAGTTGAAGCTGACCGGTTCCGCTGGTCAGAGCTTCGGGGTATGGAATGCGGGTGGTCTGGAAATGCGTCTGGAAGGTGATGCCAACGACTACGTCGGTAAGGGCATGACCGGCGGTAAGCTGGTGATCTTCCCGCCGGTTGGCAGCAGTTTCGTTACCCATGAAACCGCCATTATTGGTAACACCTGTCTTTATGGAGCCACCGGTGGAACACTATACGCTGCTGGTCGTGCAGGTGAGCGTCTTGGTGTTCGTAACTCTGGTGCCAATGTTGTGGTGGAAGGCGCTGGTGATCACTGTTGTGAATACATGACCGGAGGTTTGGTAACAGTGCTGGGACGCGCTGGTCATAACTTTGGTGCAGGCATGACCGGTGGCTTTGCCTACGTGCTGGATCTGGAAAGAAGTTTTGTTGATCGTTATAACCATGAACTCGTGGATATACATCGCATTGATAATGAAGCCATGGAGCCTTATCAATCACACCTGCTGAGTGTCCTGGAAGATTATGTTTCAGAAACCGGCAGTGCCTGGGGGCAGGAGCTGATTGATGACTTTTATGACTACAGTGGTCGTTTCTGGCTGGTGAAGCCAAAAGCTGCCAGTCTCGATACCTTGCTGGCCAGTACCCGTGGCAGTCCTGAGTAATCAGGGCGGATGTGACCGGAATGAAAACGGTTCACAGCCATGGAGAAAAAAGCAACGGGTATTGAACACAAGAACAGCTTTGTGAGGTCAGCGAAATGTCACAGATACCGTTAAACAATGGCAGCAGCCTGAGCCGGAGAGACAGCCTGGGCCAAAAAGAGCGGCTTAATAACCACTTTCAATTTGTTGATGTGGGTCGTCATGACCCGGATAAGAAAAGCCTGCGTCAGCGAAAAACAGAATTTGTTGAAATCTATCAGCCGTTTGATGAAAAGCAGGTCAAAAGTCAGGCGCACCGTTGTCTGTCCTGTGGTAACCCATATTGTGAGTGGAAGTGTCCTGTTCACAACTACATTCCGGATTGGCTGAAGCTGGTCTCCGAAGGTCGTCTTTTTGAGGCGGCCGACCTGTCACACCAGACCAATACGCTGCCAGAGGTGTGCGGACGGGTTTGTCCACAGGATCGCCTCTGTGAAGGGGCCTGTACGCTAAATGACGGTTTTGGTGCGGTAACGATCGGGTCAACCGAAAAATACATTACCGATACGGCGCTGGCTCTTGGCTGGCGCCCGGATATGTCCAGGGTGTCCTGGACCGATAAAAAAGTGGCCATCATTGGTGCCGGGCCTGCTGGTCTTGGCTGTGCTGATGTGCTGGTGCGCAATGGTGTGACGCCTGTCGTGTTTGATAAAAACCCGGAAATCGGCGGGTTGCTGACCTTCGGTATTCCAGAATTCAAGCTGGAAAAACACGTCATGAGTCGTCGTCGTGATGTGTTTACTGAAATGGGAATTGAGTTCCATTTGAGTACGGAGATCGGTCGGGATATCGCCATGGAAAAGCTGCTGGAAGAGTATGATGCGGTGTTCATGGGTATGGGTACCTACACCTATATGAAAGGGGGATTCCCGGGTGAAGATCTTGAGGGGGTCCATGATGCGCTACCTTACCTGATCTCCAATGTGAACCGTAACCTCGGCTTTGAACAGGATCCGGCAGAGTTCATCGATATGAAGGGCAAGCGGGTGGTGGTGCTTGGTGGTGGTGACACCGCCATGGACTGTAACCGTACCGCCATTCGTCAGGGGGCCAGGTCAGTTACCTGCGCTTACCGTCGGGACGAAGAGAATATGCCCGGTTCTCGTCGGGAAGTGGCCAACGCCAGACAGGAGGGTGTGAACTTCCTGTTTAACCGTCAGCCGGTAGCAATTGTTGGTGAAGGTAAGGTTGAAGGTATCCGTCTGGTTACCACAGAACTGGGCGAGCCGGATGAGAATGGTCGCCGTCGTCCACAGGTGGTAGAAGGCAGTGACCAGATACTGGAAGCAGATGTGGTTCTGGTGGCATTTGGTTTCCGTCCAAGTCCGGCTGACTGGTTTGAACAGCACGATATTCAGATTGACGAAAGTGGTCGGGTAGTAGCCCCTGAAAAAGCAAAGTACAAGTTCCAGACCAGCAATCCCAAAGTGTTTGCCGGTGGTGATATGGTTCGGGGATCTGACCTGGTGGTCACTGCCATCTGGGAAGGGCGTCAGGCAGCTGAAGGCATTCTTGATTACCTGGATGTCTGATCATTAACGTTTTATAAAATATTATAGGCGCTTTCCCAATGGGAGAGCGTTCCTGCTTTTTCTAAAGCCTGAAATACTGTGAAATACTGATAGTTCTTGAAAATGGTATCAGGACTTTTATGACTCCATTAAAAAATGACCGCTTTCTTCGAGCTTTGCTCAGGGAGCCAGTTGATGTAACGCCTGTCTGGATGATGCGCCAGGCCGGCCGCTATTTGCCAGAATACCGGGAAACCAGGGCTCGTGCCGGAGACTTTATGGCCCTGTGCCAGAATGCCGAGTTGGCCTGTGAAGTCACCCTGCAGCCATTGGAGCGTTTTCCTTTGGATGCAGCGATTCTCTTTTCCGATATTCTCACTATTCCTGATGCCATGGGGCTTGGGCTCTATTTTGAAGCGGGAGAAGGGCCGAAATTCAAAAAGCCGGTACGTACGGCAGCCGATGTCGAAGCGCTGTCTGTACCCGATCCGGTAAAAGACCTGGGTTATGTGATGGACGCAGTGAGAACCATTCGTCGCGAACTCAATGGCCGGGTGCCACTGATCGGTTTCTCTGGCAGCCCCTGGACGCTGGCGACCTATATGATTGAAGGTGGCAGCAGCAAAGATTTTCGTCGTATAAAAGCGATGATGTTTGATCAGCCAGAGTTACTGAGGCATGTATTGACGGTACTTGCCGACTCGGTTACCAGCTATCTGAATGCGCAGATTGAAGCAGGTGCCCAGGCGGTTCAGATTTTTGATACCTGGGGTGGTGTGCTTAGCCCGGAGAATTATCGTGACTTCTCGCTGTACTATATGGACAGGATTGTTAAAGGCCTGAAGCGTGAAAATGAAGGCAGAAAAGTGCCGGTTATTCTCTTTACCAAAAACGGTGGGCAGTGGTTGGAATGGATGGCCGATACCGGTGCTGATGCTCTGGGCCTGGATTGGACCGCCGATATCGGTGACGCACGTCAGAGAGTAGGTAGCCGCGTCGCCTTGCAGGGCAATATGGACCCCTCAACGTTGTATGCATCACCAGAACGTATCCGACAGGAAGTCGCCACCATTCTGGCAAAATTTGGTAATGGCAATGGCCATGTGTTCAATCTGGGTCATGGTATTCACCAGTATGTTGAGCCTGAAAAAGCAGGTGCTTTTGTGAATGCCGTACATGAACTTTCTGCCAGGTATCATGTGTCAGCATAACGATGCTGTCTGCGGTTCAGGAATTGTCTTTGGGGGGGCATTCCCACGGGGACCGTGGGAATGAGGCCAGTTAATGTGGACTACGCTTCCTCACGGGTGATGCCCCGGTGGCCGATGTCGGTGCGGTAGTAAACATCTTTCCAGTTAATAGTCTTTACTGCCTTGTAGGCCAGCTCTTGCGCTTCTTTCACGGTATTGCCCAGTGCAGTCACACAGAGAACACGACCGCCGTTGGTCAGGGTTTTGCTATCGTCAATACGAGTTCCGGCCTGGAAGACTTTTACGTTGCTGGCGTCGCTGACGTTGCTGACATTGTCGATGCCAGTGATTTCATCCCCCTTGCGGTAGGCTTCCGGGTAACCGCCGGCAGCCATGACGACACCAAGGGCGGTGCGGCTATCCCACTCAACTTCAGCCTTGTCCAGCTCACCACGGGTGCCAGCCAGACAGAGTTCTACCAGGCTTGATTTCAGGCGCATCAGGATTGGCTGGGTCTCAGGGTCACCAAAACGACAGTTGTATTCCAGTACCCTGGGTGTGCCATCGGCCTCAACCATCAATCCGGCATAGAGGAAGCCTTTGTATGGCATACCCTCGCTGGCCATGCCTTCAACGGTAGGAATGATGACTTCCTTCATGGCGCGCTCATGAATCTCCTGAGTTATTACCGGGGCTGGTGAGTATGCACCCATGCCACCGGTATTCGGACCTTTATCGCCATTATCCCGAGCCTTGTGATCCTGGCTGGTGGCCAGTGGCAGAATGTTCTTGCCATCCACCATGACGATAAAGCTGGCTTCTTCACCAGTCAGGAACTCTTCTATCACTACGCGGTGACCTGCTGCACCAAAAGCATTGCCGGCCAGCATATCGTCGATAGCATCAAAGGCTTCCTGTTCCGTCCGGGCAAGAATCACGCCCTTGCCTGCAGCAAGACCGTCAGCCTTCACCACAATAGGTGCACCTTGCTGTTTAACGTAGGCTTTGGCTGGCTCAATATCAGTAAAGTTCTGGTAGGCGGCGGTGGGGATGTTATGGCGGGCCAGGAAATCTTTGGTGAAGGCCTTGGAGCCTTCCAGCTGGGCCGCTGCCTGTGACGGGCCGAATATTGCCAGCCCTGCTTGTTCAAACTGGTTAACAACGCCAGCCACCAGTGGCGCTTCCGGACCGACAATGGTCAGGCCAATATTTTCTGCCAGGGCAAACTCAACCTGCCTGGCGATATCCAGTGCATCGATATCAATATTGGCCACTTTGTTTTCAGAAGCGGTGCCAGCATTACCGGGAGCGACAAACACTTGTGTAACATGGTCGTCTTGAGACGCTTTCCATGCCAGGGCATGCTCCCGCCCGCCATTACCGATGATCAGCACTTTCATAAAAGGTGTCCTTTTTTGAACTGCAGAGATCACGAAATTCACAACGGTTTTCTTTTTGTGATGTCTGCCGGGAAAATTTTTTTCTCGAAGGCTGAGCCTGTTCTTCAGCCTTTTTTGCTTTAAACCATCAATGACGGAAATGACGAACGCCGGTAAACACCATGGCTATGCCGGCCTGGTTGGCAGCATCAATCACTTCCTGGTCTCGCATGGAACCACCGGGCTGGATGACGGCAGTAATACCTGCACTGGCTGCCGCATCAATGCCGTCACGGAATGGGAAGAAGGCATCGGATGCCATCACAGAACCACGAACTTCCAACCCTTCATCCGCTGCTTTGATGCCGGCAATGCGGGCGCTGTAGACACGGCTCATCTGGCCCGCGCCGATACCGATGGTCTGAGCATTCCGGGCGTAGACAATGGCGTTGGACTTGACAAACCTGGCCACTTTCCAGGCGAACTGAAGGTCCGCCATTTCCTGTTCGGTCGGTGCGCGATCCGTGACTACTTTCAGTTCAGCTGAGTCGACAAGGTGGGTATCGTAATCCTGAACCAGCAGACCACCATTGACGCGTTTAAAATCCAGGAATGGGGTTTGCCCGACAGGCAGCTGGCCTGCGCTCAGCACACGAATGTTCTGCTTATCCCGGAGAATGGCGGCCGCTTCAACATCCACTTCGGGAGCAATGATGACCTCCACAAACTGGCGTTCAATAATGGTACGGGCCGTCGTTATATCCAGCTTGCGGTTGAAGGCGATAATGCCACCAAACGCGGAAGTGGGATCGGTTTGATAAGCACGGTTGTAGGCTTCCAGGATGTCTGCGCCGGTTGCAACACCGCAGGGATTAGCATGCTTGACGATTACACAGGCTGGCAGATCAAATGACTTAACGCACTCTAGTGCCGCATCGGTATCGGCAATGTTGTTGTAAGAAAGTGCTTTACCCTGCAGTTGTTTAGCACTGGACACCGTGCCTTCCAACGGGTTCTTTTCCGTGTAGAAAGCGGCTTTCTGGTGTGGGTTTTCACCGTAGCGCAGATCTTCCACTTTCATAAACTGGCTGTTCAAGGTGCGGGGGAAGGTTTCCGGCTCATCGTCATCGCTGTCAAGGAGGGTACCCAGGTAGTTGGCAATCGCACCGTCGTAGCCAGCCGTATGTTCAAACGCCTTAACGGCCAGATCAAAACGGGTGGTGAGGTCAATCGACCCATCATTGGCTGTCATGCTGTCCAGTACCCATTGGTAATCACCGGCATTCACCACAATGGTGGTATCGAGGTAGTTCTTGGCAGCAGCACGAACCATGGTGGGGCCGCCGATATCAATATGCTCAATGGCGGTGGCCAGGTCGCAGTCAGGGCGGGCAATGGTTTGCTCGAAGGGGTAGAGATTGGCGACCACCAGGTCGATAGGCTTGATGCCATGCTCGTCCATCACTGTTTCGTCCTGGTCGCTGCGGCCCAGAATACCACCATGAACCTTTGGGTGAAGGGTTTTTACCCGGCCGTCCATCATTTCCGGGAAGCCGGTATAGTCAGAAATCTCAATGGCGGGAATGCCATTCTCTGCCAGCAGTGCATAAGTTCCGCCCGTGGATAGGATTTCAACCGAATACTGATGCAGGGCCCGGGCGAATTCGACAATGCCTGTTTTGTCGGAAACGCTAATCAGAGCCCGTCGAATCGGGCGTGTCGTGACTGCCATCGTTTCTCACTCACCGCTTGTTGGAATTGATAGTTGGAATAGATAGTTGGAATAGAAATTCCGGCAGATTTTAGCTGGAAATAACAGTTATTGGCAGGGGCAGGGGGAATAAAGTGAAAACCAGTAGCATCCCGTGTTGTAGAAGCTACTGATCAGATTGACAAGAAGGGTGAATAAAACAATCAGAGCAAGCCGTATTGCTTCAGCTTCTTACGCAGGGTACCCCGGTTCAGCCCCAGCAGCGTGGCCGCACGGGTCTGGTTGCCCTTGACGTAAGTCATTACCGTTTCCAGTAGAGGCGCTTCTACTTCAGACAGAACCATCTGATAGACATCAGTGACATCTTGCCCGTCCAGATGGGCAAAGTAGTTATTCATGGACTTTTCCACACTGTCGCGCAGAGTCTGGGACTCCGGGATTATCGACGCTGTGGCAAGGCTTCCCCCATGGCCATTTACTGGACGACCTTCTTCTACGATTACTTGTGTTGCCGTCATGCCGCTATGTCCTCTCCGTTACCTTTAACAAAAGTCGACGCTGAAAAATGGTGAAAATACTCCCGTATGCAGGATTGCTGTTGTTCCGAAGATTCCAGCTTATTAAAATACCGGCGAAACTCCAGGCCGGATGGCTGGTCCTGCATGTACCAGCCGACATGTTTTCGGGCAATCCGCACAGCATGGCTCTCTGGGTAAAAAGCGCCATAAAACTGATGGAGGGCGTTAAGATGCCCCAGGAGGATTGCCTGAACCTCATTCTGATCCGGTGCTGCCAACCGTTCCCCGTGTTGCAGGAAGTGGTTGATCTCCCGGAAAATCCATGGGCGACCCTGAGCGGCACGGCCAACCATTAATGCACTGGCACCGGTAGCGTCCAGTACATGCCGTGCTTTCTCCGGTGAGGTGATGTCACCATTGGCTATCACCGGTATGTTCACCGCCTCAACAATTCTGGCGATGGTTTGGTATTCCGCTTCACCCTTATACATGCAGGCCCGGGTGCGGCCATGAACCGCCAGGGCGGCAATGCCGCACTGCTCTGCCAGCCTGGCAACCGTAACTCCGTTGCGGTTGTCCGGATCCCAGCCGGTGCGAATCTTGAGCGTTACCGGAATATCCACCGCCGCAATAACAGCTTTCAGGATGGCCTCCACCAGTTCAACATCTCGCAGCAGTGCGGAGCCAGCCGCCTTGTTGCACACTTTCTTGGCCGGGCAACCCATATTGATATCAATGATCTGGGCACCAAACTCCTGGTTCAGTCTGGCTGCCTCGGCCATCTGTTTCGGATCACCACCGGCAATCTGGACGGAGCGTGGTTCGGATTCACAGCTGTGATCCATGCGCAGCCTGGACTTCCGGGTATTCCAGAGTTTCGGGTTGCTGGTCACCATCTCCGACACCGCCATGCCTGCACCCATCGACAGGCAGAGTTTGCGAAACGGACTGTCGGTAACGCCCGCCATGGGCGCCAGTACCACCGGGTTGGCGATGGAGTAAGGACCAATCTTCAGCGGTGTTGGCGTTGTTGGTGCTGCTGTTTGATCTGGTGCTTGATCTGGCACTTGTTCTGGCACTTGTTCTGGCAATAGCTGACCTGACAAAAAAGAAAGCCTCAATCTGATGGATGATGAAACCAGCGGGTCATCATACTCTCTACATATTTCACGATAAAGTAAGATTGATCAATATTTGTTCAGCTTGAGATGGTGGGCTTGCCTATGCAAAAACCTAACTCGCTGTTACTCAGGCCTTCCGACAGAGATCAATAATAGGGCCAATGGAGTGCTCATTTTTTGATATAAGTCAGCAAGAAACGGGTTCAGTGAAGGCATAAGCACTGAATTTGTACAAATTCTTGATGAATTGTATGAAAACTGAACGATCCTTAAGCTGTTGGGTGGAAACACAAGGGGCTTCGTGGCACGAAAAAGTTTTTGCGCTCAGGGTTGTTTTAACGATAAAAAAACACCCGAGCAAGGTCGGGTGTTTTCAGGTCAGTTCGGACTGGTGGCAGGAGGTTTATCGTTTGGCGTGTTGTTAGCTGGTGGCGGTGGCGGTGGAGGCGTCGGAGCCGGTGACTCATTGGCTGGTGCTTCGGTCTGTTCTGCTTCTGTTTCTGGCTCTTCACCCTGTGGCTGAGTCCCGGTGTCACCCCGGGCAATGGTCTGTTCAGCAGCATCAGCAGCCTGGTCAACGACGGCCTGTGCTTCAGCGGTATTTCCCAGCTGGGCTACGGCGGCGCTGGTGATGGCTGCTTTTTGATCCGGGGCTTCAGTGACGGCAATGTATACGATCTGGGAAGCTTGTTCAGGGAACGCCTTGATCGCTTCACTGACAATGGCCTGCAGCAAGGCTGGCTGGTCTTTAAACTGGGCAGCCAGATCACTAATCAGGGTTTCAACCGAAACACCCAGGGTTTCAGCGGTCTGTGCCAGGGACTCTGCGGTTGGCTGTCCGGCAGCCAGTTCTGCTGCCAGACCTGCCTGAGCCACACCGGCCATGGCAGAAACTGCCAGTGCAGTTGCAGCAACAAGTAGTTTAGATTTCATGGTCATCCTTTGTTTTAGTTTAATGGCCGGGAGTCAATTCTTGTTCATTCTGAGCAGGGAGTCCCTGATCGTATAATTTCAGGGGTTTATAGCGATTTCCCACGATAGATTTGTGTGTGAAAAAAAGATAGTTAACCCGCTGGAAATTATATTGACAATCTATTTATAATACAATCCGCGTCGTGCAGTGAGTTTTTACTTCTATAAATTATAAAATATTCAGAGAACTCTGGCAGTGCGCCCCTCTGGATGCGGAATCTTAATCAGCTGCCTTTCATGGCGGTTATTTTATACAGCAGGGTGAAATAATAACTCAAGTTACGCACCTTGCTGAAAATCAGCCATTATTGGTGGCATGAAAAATGATCTCATAGAACTTTATTCTGACTACCTGTTGTCGTCGTCTGGGAAGACCACTGCAACGGGAGTGTCAGAGCTTTTGGATAATGTCTACAGTCATGACCAATTCACCCGATTGCTTTCAAACAATGAGTTTACCAGTCGTGACTTATGGCTTTACGTTAAACCCGTCGTGCGACAGGTTGAGTGCAGTGATGGGGTTTTGATCTTTGACGATACGATTCAGGAAAAGCAGTTCAGCAAAGAGAATGCCCTGAACACCTGGCATTTTGATCATACAAAAAATCGCACCGTGAAAGGTATAAATCTGCTCAATGCACACTACCATGCCGGAGATGCGTCGATTCCTGTCGCCTATAAATTGATCGAGAAAACCATCCTGTACACCGACTTGAAGACAAAAAAGGTAAGACGATATGCAGAGCAAACCAAAAATGAAATGATGCGGGAGATGCTGATGATTTGCTGCCATAACCAGCTTATGTTCCGCTATGTCCTTGCAGATAGCTGGTTTTGCTCAAACGACAATATGATGTTTATTCGACACGACTGTAATAAACATTTCCTATGGCGATGAAGTCAAACCGCAAGGTATCCCTCAGTCTGGACGACAAATTACAAGGCCGTTCACAGCGTATAGATACTGTTGATTTTTCAGAAGATAAGCCTGTACAAGGGTGGATAGCAGGTGTCGATTTCCCTGTTCTGCTATACCGTCAGGTCTTTAAAAACAAAGACGGAAGCACAGGCATTCTCTATCTGGTTTGCAGCGATCTTGACTGTGATGCCGAGACTCTCAAGGCAATCTACGAGAAACGGTGGAAAGTCGAGGTCTTCCATAAAACGCTGAAATCGAATGCGTCAATGGCCAAGTCACCGGCGCATACTGTGAGAACACAGAGTAATCATATCTTTCTTTCAATTTACTCAGCCTTCAGGTTGGAAGTATTGTCATTGAAAGTAAATCTGAATCACTTTCAGCTCAGAGCCAAAATCTATATGGCAGGGCTGAAAGCTTCGTTGGGGCAGCTGAGAGAGCTGTTAGCTGCGTAACTTCAGATAATAAATGAAAGGGATCAGCAAGCTGAGCCTGGCCATGGCCATGGCAGGTTATGGCGTGACTGCGATGGCAGCGGTGGAAGATGCCGGTCATGTCAATATGGGGCCGGTGGAAGTGACGCCAATGGCGGCGCTGGCCATTGGTCACGATGACAATATCTTTCGTGAAGGCGAAGGTGAGCTGGCCGACAAAAGCTCTACGGTGGTGGATGTCGATGCTTCCGTTGCTTTTAAAGCTCAGCAGGGCATGAGCACCTATGAAGCCAAACTGGCTGCCAAAAACACCAGCTTTACCAGCGTGTCTGACGCCAATTTCACCGATTATGGTGTAACGGGCTTGATCCATCAGGAATTTAACAGCCGTAACCGTCTGGATGTGGACTTTGATCTTGGCCGTTACCATGATGCAGGGTCCACGGTTGATGGGGCAGACAATAAGGAGGCGCCAGAGTTTACCCGCACCAAAGGTGGCCTGAAGTACGGCTTTGGTTCTACACAAGCCATGATGCGTGCAGATCTTTTTGGTAACTATAACAAACAGACGTATCAGGAAGCTGCTGGAGAAAAAGAAGGCAGTGACCGTAAGAGCGTTGAGTATGTAACCACCGTCTTCTATCGCTTTATGCCAAAAACCGACGCGCTGGTGGAGATTAAACAGCGTGAGCTGGATTACACCAATGAGCAGGGCGCTGGATACGACATCACCAGTTATCTGGTGGGTCTGAGCTGGGAGGCGACGGCTAAAACCAGTGGTTATGCCAAGTTGGGTCGTCGTTACCGGGACACTTCAGCCAGTGATGTGGATCGTCAGGGCTACACTGGCTGGGAAATGGGGGTCAGCTACATGCCCGTTGACCACTCTGTATTTCAGTTGAGCACCAGCCGTGACTACGGTCTGGAATCTGAAAACCCACAGACTGCAGACTTTACCCAGGGTACTACCAGCTCAGTGAGCTGGAATCACCAGTGGACCGGGAAAATTAGCACCAACGCTAACTACAGCTTCACCGATGAGGAAGTTCAGAATAGATTCGGTGTCAGCCAGAAAGATCGTACCATTAATCAGTTTGGTCTCTCGGTAAACTGGAACGTCATGCGTAATGTGACCGTATCGCTTGCTTATGAGAACAGTGACCGTGATGAGTCTGCCCGCCAGGTGGCTGTTGACGAAGATGGTTACCAGCGTAACGTTTACATGCTGAGCGGTACCGTTGCTCTTTAGTAATGGCTGTTAATGAATCGTAAGGCATGCAGGCTGGTATAAATCCAGCCTGTTTTTTTCGTGGCTCTTGTAGGATTTCAGACTGCTACTGGGTTGAACATTGCTGAAGCCCTTTATCTACAAAGGTTGTCAGCATATTGTCCGGTAATGTTGCTCAATCCTTGTTTTTCGTGACCTACAGTCAGTTTTCACTGTAGAGCAGTTCGTAATCAAAATAGAGCCTTTTTCGTATCGAATGTTTACTCGCTGGTCAGGTTGTCAGTTCTCTACTGACGCTTCCAAGGAGTTATCAAGCAGGTTGTGGTAATGAGAACGATTCGAACCTTATCAATATTTTCATCATTTGTAACTGTTCAGCACCCCCACATAAATCTGGAATTTTCTGATTTTTATACCATCCTCTTAAGCACCATTTTTCCACAATATTCGCCAGCATGATTCCAGAACTACCCGCAACTATGTCGGCTGAGATTCTCTTGAAAGAGAATGCAGAGCTGCGGATGAGAGTTGCCTGTCTGGAAGAGCGATGTCGAGAATTGGAAGAAAAGGTTGGCAAGAACAGTCAAAACAGCAGCAAGCCGCCATCGTCTGATGGTTATCAAAAACCTTGTAAAAACAGTAATTCTCCAGATCATTCTGACGACCTTTCCGCAGATAAAGGTACCGATCCATCGGATGAAAAACCCAATCCTAAAAGTCTGAGACAGTCTTCTGGTAATAAAGCCGGTGGAAAGAAAGGGCATCAGGGCACTTGTCTTAAACAGGTCGATATCCCTGACTATATTGAGTACCTTCCGGTTAAAGAATGCAATAAATGTCAGGCGTCTCTTCTTGATAGTGAGCCGGTCAAATATATTGAACGACAGGTGTTTGAACCAGGGAGACCGGGTGAATTTGAAGTAACGGCCCATAGAGCTGAAGTAAAAATCTGCACTTGTGGTTGTCGGAATCAGGCTGAATTCCCGGAAGGTGTTACCGCTGCCGCACAATATGGCTCAGCCACACAGGCTATGGCCGTCTATCTTAACCAATACCATTTCCTGCCTTTTAAGCGCGTGTCAGAGTATTTTAATACTCTCTATAAAATGAGTGTAAGTGCAGGCACTGTCGCCAATTTTGTGGCCAGAACCTATGAAAATCTGGCTTCTACTGAAGAGGTTATTCGTGACGCCTTGCGGGAATCGTCTGTTGCCGGAGCCGATGAAACGGGTATGCGGGCCGAGGGCTCTTTGCACTGGCTACACGTTATGCGGGATGAACAATGGACGCTCTACTACTTGTCTGAAAAGCGAGGTCGTGAGGCCATGGACACGATGGGCATACTGCTAACATTTGCAGGCGTTCTGGTTCATGATCATTGGAAATCCTATTTTGCATATGCGGCAACTCACGTACTTTGCAATGCCCATCACCTGAGGGAGCTTTTGGGTGTTGTTGATAGGGACAGCAATCAACTGGCGTTGCGATTGATGAAGCTACTGAGGCTTTCCTGGCATTACTGCAAGGGCTTAAGACCATAGGTATGCTACAGATGCCAAGTGTTGTCTGTGAACGAATCGAGAAGATTTATGACCGGTTGCTTCAGCGGGCTCTAATGAAAGAAGTCGTCTATATGGAGAAGCAACGAGAGGAGCTTAAGCGCAAGAAAGTCAAGAATACTAAAGCTTACAATCTCTTCAAACGACTCACTGAGTTCAAGGCTGAGACACTGCGCTTCATGTCAGATTTTACCATTCCCTTCGATAACAATGGCAGTGAGCGGGATGTTCGAATGGCCAAGTTAAAGCAGAAAATCTCAGGCTGCTTCAGGAGTGCAGACGGTGGTTCTATGTTTGCACGGATTCGCAGCTATTTGTCGTCTGCCAGAAAACAGGGAATGGACATATATCAATCACTTCATAGAGCTGTTCGGAATTACTGTAATATGCCTTTGCTCAGTGCTGAATAGTTACCATCATTTTTTTCATTAATAGCCGCAGGACTGATGATGTCTGCGTTTCTGGTCAGCGCAGTTGCCAGTGCTGATCAGTTAATGAGTCTCTCCCGCTATGAACTGGGCTCGGGCGATAAAATTGGCATCTCGGTATTTGGCGAAGACGATATGGAGAAAGAGCTAATCCTTACGGATGCAGGTACCGTTTCCTACCCATTTCTGGGGGAGTTTCGAGTGAAGGGAATGACCGTCGGCCAACTGGAAAATCACATTACCCGACAGCTGAAAGATGGTTATTTTGTTGATCCGCGAGTGAGTGTTTCCATACTGGAATATCGTAAGTTCTTTGTCAGTGGTGAGGTGAAATCCCCCGGCGGTTTCAGCTTTGAGCCGGGTTTGACCCTTGAAAAAGCGGTGGCGCTGGCTGGGGGGTTTACCCAGCGGGCTTCCAAAAAAGGCATTATGGTCACCCGTGAAGAAAGTGGCCGTGCCGTTGAGCGGGAACTGGCGTTGAATGAGTCCGTCCTGCCGGGCGACATCATTACGATAAATGAAAGCTTCTTCTGATGAATTAATGCAGTATCGCTGCTGATAACGTTGTGCAGACTTTATGATGACAGATTCTAAAAAGACTTCGGCAGCACCCGCAGCCAGACCGATACAGGACGAAGATATTATTGACCTTCGTCAGATTTTCCATGTACTAGTCTCTTACCGCTGGCCCATTATTGGCTTTACCCTGGCTGTCATCCTGATGGCGGTACTGGTGGTGTTTTCCATGACGCCGGTGTATCAGGCGACAGCTGTCCTGCAGATTGAGCAGGAGCAGGCCAAGGTGGTCTCCATTGAAGAGATCTATGGTATTGAAGGTGGTAATGACAGCTATCTGAATACCCAGTTTGAAGTTTTGAAATCCAGAGGGGTTCTGGAAAAAGTGGTGCATAAACTCGGGTTGCTGAAGAATCCGGAGTTTAATACCTCGCTGCAGGAAAAGCCCTGGTATGCCGGGTTGACCGACTGGCAGGGGTTACTGGGTATTGCTCAGCCGGAAGAGGTAGCAGACGATAGCGCCACTCTACGGGATACGGTCAATGTATTGGCTGAACACGTCACTATAGAGCCGGTCAGGAAAACCCAGATTGTTCGCATTCATGCGGAATCGGAAAGTCCGCGTCTGGCTGCTCAGATTGCCAATGCCATCGCCAGTGCCTATATCGAATCCTATATGGAGGCGAAGCTCTCCCTGACCCTTAGTGCTACGAACTGGATGGAGGGGCGTTTAAGTGAACTCTCTGAAAAACTGAAATTGGCAGAACAGAACCTGCAGGCCTACCGCGAGCAGGAGCAGCTGATTGATATGGAGGGTGTTCTCACCGTTTCCAGCAATGAGTTGAAAGCCTTGACTGAATCACTGGTGCAGGTCCGTCATAAGTTGGCGGTTTCTGAAAATATCTATCAGCAGATCCGTGCCGGGAAACTGAAAAAGGATGATAACCGAACCCTTCAGGCGGTGCTGGCGCACCCATTAATCCAGGATTTGAAGCAGGACGAATCCAGGCTGGAGCGTCAGGTGCTGGACCTTTCCCGCCGCTATGGGCCAAAGCATCCGAAAATGATCTCTGCCCGTTCTGAGCTGGAAAGCATTCGACAGAATATAGAACTGGAGGTTCTCAATATTGTTGAAGGTGTTGAGCGTGAATATGAGATTGATAAGGCCAATGAGCGCAGCCTGGAAAGGGCGGTGGTTGAGGCCAAGATCAAGGTTCAGGATATCAACCGCAAGCAATTCCGCTTAAGAGCCCTGGAGCGTGAGGTTCGCATTAATAAAGATCTGTACGATGCCTTCTTTAAACGTATTCAGGAAACATCCGCAACCAGTGACCTGCAAACCGCCAATGCCCGTGTGGTGGATCAGGCATTTGCCGCACAGCATCCGGTCAAGCCTAAGAAAAAGCTGATTGTTGCTATTGCGGGCCTGCTTGGTTTGCTGGTCTCCTGTGGTATTGCCTTCCTGTTGGAAATGTTGAACAACACGGTGCGTACAACCAGAGATATTGAAGAGAAACTGAATCTTCCAGTACTGGGTGTGCTGCCAAAACTGACCGATAAAAAGCTGGATGGACAGATTTACAGCCTGTTCACCAATAAGGAGCAGCATGGTTTTGGTGAGGCGATTCGCACCATTCGAACCGGTATTAATCTGAGTGCCATGGATCGGGACAATAAGCTGTTTGCCGTCACTTCCACTGTGCCGGGTGAGGGTAAATCATCCACCGCTTCCAATATGGCGCTGGCGCTGGCGCTGGGGCAGCTGGGTAAAACGCTGTTAATTGACTGTGACTTGCGCCGACCGGTAGTGGGTAAGAACTTTGCTATTAAAGGCGGCTCTGCTGGTCTGGCAAACCTGCTGGCGGGTTCGGCTGCTGTTTCAGAGGCGGTGCATAAGGTGGATGGCATTGAGGTTATTCCCTGTGGCCTGGTGCCACCAAATCCACAGGAACTGCTGGCTTCTGAACGTTTTGGTACCCTGCTGAAAAAGTTGAAAGGGCATTACGATTATGTGGTGCTGGATTGTCCACCGGTGCAGAACGTCAGTGATGTATTAATGATTTCTCGCCATTGTGATGGCCTGGTTTATGTGGTGGAGGCTGGCCGTATGCAGATTAATGCCATTCAGGTAGCCCTTGGTCGTCTGTTGCAGGCCCGTGCACCGGTGACGGGTGCTGAACAAGATCAACCCGGCGCAGAAAGACGCTTATGGTTACAGTCAGGGGTATTACGACCACGACGGTTATTACTCTGGTTCTGCCTGACTGGTGCTTTACGGTCCCCGTTCAAATACCTGGATAAAGTCACCCGGTTCCAGGCCAGGTTTTAGGCAAATGCTTTGCGGGATGGTCACTTGCCGTTTAGCGGTTAATTTATGCATGTGGAATCTCTTTTGAGGATACTTACGAGCGCACCTGATTTGGTTTAACGCTTTTTAGTGGTTTAAGCATCGAATAACAATGACCTATAGACAGTGTTTGTTCTGGTCGTTACTGGCCATCGTTTTCTGGTTACCGCTACCAATGGGCAGTAACCCGCCCTGGGCTCGGGGAATTCTGGTATTGCTGATTGCTGTTCTCAGCCTGTTCTGGGTGTTGGGTTATGCCCTTGGCCGGTTGGAAACCACACCGTCTTTCCACCGGGCCAAATGGCTGCATGCGGGTTTTATGGGGGTTATTGGCTGGTTGTTTATCCAGCAGTTGCCCATCCCGTCGGGCTGGGCCTTGCAGCTTTCTCCGTTCTCATGGAATCTTCACGTCACTGCGGCAGAAGCACTGGGTTTGGCAACGCCCCAGTGGATGACGTTGTCGATCTCTCCTCACGATACGATGGTCAGTACTCTGTTGACCATGGCCTACTATCTGTTTTTTTGTCTCTGTCTACTGCTGGTGGAGCGGCCTGATAAATTACGCTGGTTTGCCTGGGCTTTTGTGGTCTCCGGAATTTTTCAGGCCGTGTTTGGTTCGCTGAGTACGCTTTCCGGGGCAGAAGTGCTGCTGTTCGGTGAAAAGCCATCTTACTTTGGTGTCGCTACCGGTACTTACGTTAACCGGAACAGTTTTGCCGGATGCATGGAGATGACACTGGCCTTTGGTATGGGGTTGCTGATTGCCCAGTTGAAGGATAGCAAAGCCGACAGCTGGCAGGAGTGGCTTCGCCAGACCCTGCAAACGTTGATGAGTAACAAGGTCATACTTCGTACCGGGCTGGCCATTATGGTGATTGGCCTGGTGCTTTCCCGTTCCCGTATGGGGAATACGGCCTTTTTCTCCAGTTTGCTGGTGACCGGAATTCTGTACGTTATCTGTCGTAAAAAGCTCAGCCGTGGGATGGTCGTTCTTTTTGTCAGCCTGCTGGTGATTGATACGGCAATCCTCAGCCAGTGGTTTGGCCTTGAAAAGGTGATGGAACGTATTGAACAAACTTCTCTGGAGCGGGAGACCCGCCCCAATGTGTCTGAGGTCACCCTGGTGGCAATCAGTGACTACTCACTGACAGGTTCCGGTGCAGGTAGCTTTTATACAACACTGCCTGCTTATCATGATGGCAGCTGGAAAGGTTTTTATGACCTCGCCCATAATGATTTTCTACAGTTTCCCCTGGAGTTTGGGGTTCCGGTATTTCTGATATTGGCGTTGATGGTGATCTGGTCATCCTGGCTGGCGGTTCAGGCGATGAAGCAGCGTCGCAGTCGGTTGATGATCGGTATGGGGTTCTCGTCGTTTATGGGGATGCTGGCCATCATGATTCATTCGTCGGTGGACTTTAACCTGCAGATGCCAGCCAATGCGGCGTACTTTGTGTCACTGATGGCATTGGGGGTTCTGGCCAGGTACTTGCCGTCCTGTTCCCGTAAAGATTCCTGTAAAAAAGCTGCTGGTCAGGGTTGACGGCTGATGTGTAGACAGTGATTTTTCAGCAGAAATTCTTCTGAGAGATCAATAACGGCCAGGTTCTTCAGCGTATTGGTGCCGAGAAGCATCTGGTTTTTGAATCGGGAGCGGGAGGTCAGGCTGAAATCGGTACGGATTTCAACAGGTCCCAGTCGTATGGTTGCTTCGATCACCGGGCGTTTCTGCGGAACACCGGAGTGGGTTTGTATCCGGGCGTAACGTTTCAGTGGTTTTATCATGTTAACCATTTCCTGTTGAGTGCCGCCGGAGAGAACGGAAAAGTAAACCCATAGGGTGCCATTGGTGTGTTTTCTGATGCTGATGTCTCTGGCATCCATGGAAGATAGGGTAGAGCCGGAGTCAATCAGTGCATTAATGCGGGTGGGAAATGCATCGATTTGATCCACCGTCTCCTGCAAGCCAAACCAATAACGGTCACCGATCAGGCATTGGTGCTGAGTATGAGGTGTTTCGGCTCTGGAATAGGTGTTGCTTATAAGCAGCAGTGCCAGGGTGGCAACAGAAAGGCCAGAAAAATTGGCGGAAAACAGCATGACTTCCTCCATGAAGGTACTGCACAATGAAATCCTTCTCTTTATATTTGTAGCTTCTGACGTTAGATTGAACCTATTTAGCGGTTGGTAAGTGGCGTTTATTGACGGTTTTGCGACGGGGTATTCCGGCGATTGGCAGATGAGCCTTTAGATTGCCGGGATTCTGTTACTTTGATGGGTAATCTGATGGTGCGGTTTTCATGAAAAAGTGGGTACCCGGGTGGGATATTCCCCTGATTATGGTGATTCTGGCCGGGGAAGTTCTGTGGCTAAACTACCTTTCCGGACCAAATGATTCACCGTTGAGCTTAAGTGTTGTGGATGCGGTGGTCAGTATTGCCTTTGCGTTTACCTATTTTCATGTTCCGGTTCCTGTCGCACTGTTTTTGACAGGAGCATTGCTACTGGTTCCCGCGTACTTGCTGACATTGCTGGTGCGCCGGCTGCTATCCAGAAGCTGAAAATATCAGTAACTAAGACTTATAAAACTAAATGATTGATATCCACAACCATATTATTCCTGGCATTGACGATGGCGCTGATAGTCTGGAGCAGGCACTGGTCATGTTGGAGCTGGCCCAGGCCGATGGCATCCGGAAACTGGTGTGTACGCCCCATATGCACCCCGGACGATTTGATAATAATTCGAGCACCATCCGTCCGGGATTTGCCAACCTTCAGCAACAGGCCAGAGCAGCGGGGTTGTCGATTCAGCTGGCTATGGCGGCAGAGGTTCGTTTCAGCGATGAAATGATGTTTCAGCTGCGCCGGGATGAAATTCCCATGATTGGGCAGTGGGAGGGTTTCCGGTGTCTGTTACTGGAAATGCCTCATCAACGAATTCCTGTGGGGATGGAGCAGATGCTGGACTGGCTCCATAAACGGGAGATAAGGGCAGTCGTAACTATTCAGCACTGAGCAAAGGCATATTACAGTAATTCCGAACAGCTCTATGAAGTGATTGATATATGTCCATTCCCTGTTTTCTGGCAGACGACAAATAGCTGCGAATCCGTGCAAACATAGAACCACCGTCTGCACTCCTGAAGCAGCCTGAGATTTTCTGCTTTAACTTGGCCATTCGAACATCCCGCTCACTGCCATTGTTATCGAAGGGAATGGTAAAATCTGACATGAAGCGCAGTGTCTCAGCCTTGAACTCAGTGAGTCGTTTGAAGAGATTGTAAGCTTTAGTATTCTTGACTTGTAACTGTTCAGCACCCCCACATAAATCTGGAATTTTCTGATTTTTATACCATCCTCTTAAGCACCATTTTTCCACAATATTCGCCAGCATGATTCCAGAACTACCCGCAACTATGTCGGCTGAGATTCTCTTGAAAGAGAATGCAGAGCTGCGGATGAGAGTTGCCTGTCTGGAAGAGCGATGTCGAGAATTGGAAGAAAAGGTTGGCAAGAACAGTCAAAACAGCAGCAAGCCGCCATCGTCTGATGGTTATCAAAAACCTTGTAAAAACAGTAATTCTCCAGATCATTCTGACGACCTTTCCGCAGATAAAGGTACCGATCCATCGGATGAAAAACCCAATCCTAAAAGTCTGAGACAGTCTTCTGGTAATAAAGCCGGTGGAAAGAAAGGGCATCAGGGCACTTGTCTTAAACAGGTCGATATCCCTGACTATATTGAGTACCTTCCGGTTAAAGAATGCAATAAATGTCAGGCGTCTCTTCTTGATAGTGAGCCGGTCAAATATATTGAACGACAGGTGTTTGAACCAGGGAGACCGGGTGAATTTGAAGTAACGGCCCATAGAGCTGAAGTAAAAATCTGCACTTGTGGTTGTCGGAATCAGGCTGAATTCCCGGAAGGTGTTACCGCTGCCGCACAATATGGCTCAGCCACACAGGCTATGGCCGTCTATCTTAACCAATACCATTTCCTGCCTTTTAAGCGCGTGTCAGAGTATTTTAATACTCTCTATAAAATGAGTGTAAGTGCAGGCACTGTCGCCAATTTTGTGGCCAGAACCTATGAAAATCTGGCTTCTACTGAAGAGGTTATTCGTGACGCCTTGCGGGAATCGTCTGTTGCCGGAGCCGATGAAACGGGTATGCGGGCCGAGGGCTCTTTGCACTGGCTACACGTTATGCGGGATGAACAATGGACGCTCTACTACTTGTCTGAAAAGCGAGGTCGTGAGGCCATGGACACGATGGGCATACTGCTAACATTTGCAGGCGTTCTGGTTCATGATCATTGGAAATCCTATTTTGCATATGCGGCAACTCACGTACTTTGCAATGCCCATCACCTGAGGGAGCTTTTGGGTGTTGTTGATAGGGACAGCAATCAACTGGCGTTGCGATTGATGAAGCTACTGAGGCTTTCCTGGCATTACTGCAAGGGCTTTAAGACCATAGGTATGCTACAGATGCCAAGTGTTGTCTGTGAACGAATCGAGAAGATTTATGACCGGTTGCTTCAGCGGGCTCTAATGAAAGAAGTCGTCTATATGGAGAAGCAACGAGAGGAGCTTAAGCGCAAGAAAGTCAAGAATACTAAAGCTTACAATCTCTTCAAACGACTCACTGAGTTCAAGGCTGAGACACTGCGCTTCATGTCAGATTTTACCATTCCCTTCGATAACAATGGCAGTGAGCGGGATGTTCGAATGGCCAAGTTAAAGCAGAAAATCTCAGGCTGCTTCAGGAGTGCAGACGGTGGTTCTATGTTTGCACGGATTCGCAGCTATTTGTCGTCTGCCAGAAAACAGGGAATGGACATATATCAATCACTTCATAGAGCTGTTCGGAATTACTGTAATATGCCTTTGCTCAGTGCTGAATAGTTACTTACTGTTTTTACAAGGTTTTTGATAACCATCAGACGATGGCGGCTTGCTGCTGTTTTGACTGTTCTTGCCAACCTTTTCTTCCAATTCTCGACATCGCTCTTCCAGACAGGCAACTCTCATCCGCAGCTCTGCATTCTCTTTCAAGAGAATCTCAGCCGACATAGTTGCGGGTAGTTCTGGAATCATGCTGGCGAATATTGTGGAAAAATGGTGCTTAAGAGGATGGTATAAAAATCAGAAAATTCCAGATTTATGTGGGGGTGCTGAACAGTTACCTTGACTTTCTTGCGCTTAAGCTCCTCTCGTTGCTTCTCCATATAGACGACTTCTTTCATTAGAGCCCGCTGAAGCAACCGGTCATAAATCTTCTCGATTCGTTCACAGACAACACTTGGCATCTGTAGCATACCTATGGTCTTAAAGCCCTTGCAGTAATGCCAGGAAAGCCTCAGTAGCTTCATCAATCGCAACGCCAGTTGATTGCTGTCCCTATCAACAACACCCAAAAGCTCCCTCAGGTGATGGGCATTGCAAAGTACGTGAGTTGCCGCATATGCAAAATAGGATTTCCAATGATCATGAACCAGAACGCCTGCAAATGTTAGCAGTATGCCCATCGTGTCCATGGCCTCACGACCTCGCTTTTCAGACAAGTAGTAGAGCGTCCATTGTTCATCCCGCATAACGTGTAGCCAGTGCAAAGAGCCCTCGGCCCGCATACCCGTTTCATCGGCTCCGGCAACAGACGATTCCCGCAAGGCGTCACGAATAACCTCTTCAGTAGAAGCCAGATTTTCATAGGTTCTGGCCACAAAATTGGCGACAGTGCCTGCACTTACACTCATTTTATAGAGAGTATTAAAATACTCTGACACGCGCTTAAAAGGCAGGAAATGGTATTGGTTAAGATAGACGGCCATAGCCTGTGTGGCTGAGCCATATTGTGCGGCAGCGGTAACACCTTCCGGGAATTCAGCCTGATTCCGACAACCACAAGTGCAGATTTTTACTTCAGCTCTATGGGCCGTTACTTCAAATTCACCCGGTCTCCCTGGTTCAAACACCTGTCGTTCAATATATTTGACCGGCTCACTATCAAGAAGAGACGCCTGACATTTATTGCATTCTTTAACCGGAAGGTACTCAATATAGTCAGGGATATCGACCTGTTTAAGACAAGTGCCCTGATGCCCTTTCTTTCCACCGGCTTTATTACCAGAAGACTGTCTCAGACTTTTAGGATTGGGTTTTTCATCCGATGGATCGGTACCTTTATCTGCGGAAAGGTCGTCAGAATGATCTGGAGAATTACTGTTTTTACAAGGTTTTTGATAACCATCAGACGATGGCGGCTTGCTGCTGTTTTGACTGTTCTTGCCAACCTTTTCTTCCAATTCTCGACATCGCTCTTCCAGACAGGCAACTCTCATCCGCAGCTCTGCATTCTCTTTCAAGAGAATCTCAGCCGACATAGTTGCGGGTAGTTCTGGAATCATGCTGGCGAATATTGTGGAAAAATGGTGCTTAAGAGGATGGTATAAAAATCAGAAAATTCCAGATTTATGTGGGGGTGCTGAACAGTTACGGGCAGTCATTGCTCACCCTGAGCGGAATAAAGAACTGATGTCTTACCCTGAACGTGTACTGCCGTTTGTGGAGCGGGGGGCGTTGTTGCAGTTGACAGCCGGTTCGGTTGCCGGTCGCTTTGGCGAAAGGGCAGAGACAACTGCCCGCTGGTTCGTGGACCAGGAGTTGGTGCAGTTTGTGGCTTCGGATGCCCATCATCCGGTTCGTCGGCCGCCGGCCATGACACTGGCTGCAGAGACTCTCAACCAATGGGTTGGCAGCGATCAGTGTGTGTTGCTGACAACGGTTAATCCGGATAAGTTAACGCAGTGCCTTTTTGGTGATGCCTTATGAAACGTTCTCTATCCTGGCATCGTGGTTTGCTGATGTTGCCGGTTGTTCTGGTGCTGTGTTTGGTGATTTTTCAGGCCTTTACCCTGTTGCGTTCGGAAGTCGGTCGTTACCAAACCGAACTGTTTCTGGATCATTGGCAACGGAAGACAGCAGCCAGCAAAAGTGTTGTGGTGGAGCCTTCTGAACTGGACATTGCCATTCAGGGTGTAGACGGTGCTATACGACAAATGCCGGAGAGTCCTGCCCTGTATGTTTTGAAGGCACGGGTGCTTGAGCGGGGCAGGCTATCCGGTATTGATATAGAGAATAATGTGGAGTTGGAAGCCTGGCAGAAAGCCATCGTTTTAAGGCCCGCTTGGCCATACAGCTGGAGTGATTATGCCCGGGCCCGCTCGCAGTACTCTCTGATCGACCGGTCGTTTACAGCGGCATTACTGCGTGCCAACGAGCTTGGGCCATGGGAGCCTCGTGTCCTGGAAAACAGCGCGTTATTCAGTTTTCACTACCGGGGCTGGTTGAGTGATGGGCTGCAGGCAGCGCTGGATAACAGTTATCAGAAGCTGGTGAAGGCTTATCCACACAGTGCCCGGAAGATCGCCGGGCAATATCAATGAAATTTTTCCGCTTCGCGTGATGTGTGACCGCCAGGGATGCTGAAATTGCCAATAATGCAGGAGCAATTATCGGTAATCTCTGCAGCTTTATAAAATTTCAGCTTTCTTCGGTTATGGATCAGATGTCTTTATGGGGGCCAAAGACTTCATAGTGAAGTCGGTCTTTAGTTACTCCCCAGCCTTGCAGCACCCCTTTCACCATTGCCATATACCCCAGTGGGCCACAGAAGTAGTAGTGTGCTTCCGGAAGGTCAATCTTATCGCGGACCAGTTCCAGGTCCATTCTGCCTGCATAATGATGAGCAGAGCAATCATCGGTTGGCTCATCATAAAACAGAATCTGTTCAATATTGTCATTTGTCCCGGCAATATCCCGGACGTGCTGACCGAAAGCATGGGTCCGGCTGTTGATGGCACTGTGGACAAAAATAATCGGTAGGTCGGTTTTTTTTCTGGTCAGGCTGTTCAGCATGCTTAACATGGGGGTTTGGCCAACACCGGCACTCATCAGGACGACAGGTGCATCTGATCGATCAATCAGGTAGAAATCGCCACAGGGTGGGCACAGTTCGACAACATCATCCAACTGAACATTGTCGTGCAGATAGTGCGATATTATGCCACGGGTTTCTCCTTCACCCTCACGCTTTACTGAAATGCGATAACTCTTGCCATTAGGGGCATCGGAGAGGCTGTATTGACGAATGCAGCGATGTTCTGAATGATCGGGATGCAGATAAATACCGATGTACTGACCGGGCAGGAAATCAGCTACCGGTAAACCATCCAGTGGTTCAAAATAGAAGGAGGTGATCAGATCACTTTCCTTAACCTTGTTCACTACCTTGAACTCCCTTGTCCCCCGCCAGCCACCGGATATCTGCTGATTCTCCCGGTAAATCCCTTCTTCCACTTCAATGAACAGATCTGCCAGGAAACCATAGGCTTCCTGCCAGGCATCCAGTATTTCATCGGTTGCGGCCTCACCCAGAACATGGGCTATGGCTTCCAGAAGATGCTTGCCGACAATGGGATAATGCTCCGGCAGAATGTTGAAGCTGGCGTGTTTATGGGCAATGCGTTGTACGGCGCTGGTCAGGGTTCCAAGGTTATCGATGTTGGCAGCATAGTCATAGACGGCTTCGGCCAGTGCTGCTTGCTGGCGACCGGTTTTCTGGTTGGTGGCGTTGAAAATATTGAGCAGTTCTGGATTCTGGCTGAACATCTGCAGGTAAAAGCGCCGGGTAATGGTTTCACCATGTTCTGCCAGAACCGGGGCTGTGGCTTTGACGATTCCAATGGTTTTTTCATTCAGACTCATAGCACATCCCTCGATGGTTACAGAAAAGATGTATTTGAAATGCATTTTATTAAGATGCATTCTATTTGCTTTTTTACACTGTGTCGATTTTTGCATGAAACTGACAAAACACACCGACTATGCATTACGCATTCTGATGTATGCCGCCCTGCAACCAGAAGGGCGGTTGCTCTCTATTCAGGAAGTAACGGATACCTATGACATATCACGTAATCATGTGATGAAAATTGTTCAGAAACTTGGTCATGAGGGGTATCTCACCACCATTCGTGGTAAAGGAGGAGGGTTTACTCTCGGTAAGTCACCAGAAGCGATTAACCTGGGCGCACTGGTCAGGTGCATGGAAAACACCATGAAGGTGGTGGAGTGTGAACAGCCGATGTGCAGGATTTCACCAGGGTGTGAGTTGAAAGGGGTGTTTGCCGAAGCGGTAGCAGCTTTTATGGGCGTGTTGAACCAGTACAGCCTGGCCGATTTGATTGGTAATCGTAAAGAGCTTATCCGGCTGCTGGCAATTGCTTGAGCAATAAAAAGACCTTGGCATCACAGCGATTACCCAATTCACAAAGCAAAGAAGAGAAAAAGGCTTATCTTTCGTTGTGGGCTTTGCGTGATCGCCAGGGATGGCGGAAGTGCCGGTAATGTGGAGCAATTAGCGGTGTATGTTCTGCAAATGTTAGTTAAACCGTGCTGTTTTGTTTTCACTGAAGGTCAGTCGATAGTTTACTGCCTGTTCACCCGGGTCGATAATTTCCAGCTCCAGTCGAACAGGTTGTGCCTTGGGCATTTCATTCGAGCCTGCCAACTCACCACCAAGGTACTCTGATGGGGTGAAGGTGCGGCTAGCTACCAGTCGGCCATTGATATCCGCAAAGGTCAGGTTAAGGTTCGGAAAGGGTTGTGAGTGTCCGGCTTCATTAATGATCACCGCATCCACCTGCAGGGCATTGTTTTGGTCAGGGTGGCTGCGTACCACAAGGTCAACACTTTTAATGGCGTTGATGTTGACCATGGGGGGGAGTATGCAGGAAAGCAGGTTGCAGGTCATGGCATAAGCTGGCCGCAGAGCGGGATTCAGTGACAGAGTATTGCGGTTAAACCAGGCAAATTGCAGTGTCAGCAATACTAGCAGGGTGCAGGCCGCAACGCTCCAATAGGTCCTTTTCCTACGGCGCTGTTGTTTGTTAATGGTTTCTTCGGTTTCCCGCTGGTCCAGTTCGTGAATCAGGGTTTTGATGCTTTGCTGGTGATAACCATCATACTCTATGGGGGCAGTAGCCACCTTTGCCTTTATGGAAGGAGCAGGGTCTTTGCCTCTGGATGTTTCCGATTGTGTTGAATCCGGCTTTTTTACCGGTTTTTGCTGTTGGATAACGAGCGTTTCCTGGAGCTCTTTTCTGGGTTGAACGGATACCTGGGCCTCTTCCCTGTGGGGAGAAGGGGGTGTTTCAACGGTTTCAATGGCGGTGTTCAATGCCTCCTTTTCTTGTTCTTTAAGGTGTGGCATCTGCTCCATAGCATTGAATATCTGCAGGCATGAACCGCAACGCACCGAACCATTGGCAGCCTTAAGCTGGGTATGGGTTATGCGAAATGTGGTCTGGCAGTGGGGGCAAGTGACACTTGAAGGCGTCATGTTTACTGTTTACCTGATCTTAAAGCTGCATTTTTTATTAGACCAGAGCCCCCGTGCTGAATCCAGTCTAATTGATAGTGCAGGCACTTCAGTTTCTATTGAAAAAACCGGAATAACCAGTTCTACCATACCTGCATTACATCAATGCCTGTTTATGAACGTCGCTTGCCAGAGAGCATGGCCCAGCCTTCATAGATGACTGCAGTGTCCATGGCAAACCACTGATCATAGGCTTGAATTATTTCATCTGCCTGCTCAGCCAGAATCCCGGACAGAGCAATGGAACCCTCTTTCCTGGTCAGGCCTGCCAGTTTGGGAGCCAGTTGAGTCAGAGGACCAGCAAGAATGTTAGCCAGTACTACATCTGCCTGATCGGATGGCTCATCATCTGGCAGAAAAACCTCCAGCTTATCCAACGGGATGTTATTCCGTTTGGCATTCTCGATAGTGGCTTCCAGTGCCTGCGGATCAATATCAACGCCGACAGCCGATTTGGCGCCAAGCAATAGAGAAGCAATGGCGAGAATGCCTGATCCACAACCATAGTCGATAATTGTTTTGCCGGTCAGGTCAGTCTGCTGGTCCAGCCACCGCAGGCAGAGTGCAGTGGTGGGGTGCGTCCCGGTGCCGAAGGCCAGGCCCGGGTCCAGCATCAGGTTAACCGCCTCAGGATCGGGAACTTCCTTCCAGCTGGGGCAAACCCACAGGCGCTCACCGAACTGCATGGGGTGGAAGTGGGTCATCCACTCTCTTTCCCAGTCTTTATCTTCTACCAGTTCGACCTTGTGATTAGGGAAAGGGTTCAGCCCGGCATTCTCTTTCAGAAATGGGATGACATCATCGGTACGGGTCTGGGCGTCAAACAAGCCAACAACGACGGTATTATTCCACAGAGGTGTCGTACCCAGCTCTGGTTCATAGACAGGCTGATCTTTTGCATCCTGCAGGGTTACTGCACAGGCACCCGCTTCCAGAAGCAGGTCTTCCAGAATTTCAGCGTGGTCAGAAGTTGTATCCAGCCTGACTTGAATCCAAGACATTGTGTTATCCAGAATGAAAAGCGATAAGAATTCCAGCCTGTTCTTCAGGAAAGAAATTCGTGCAACATAAGCTGCCTATTGTAGCTGAGCACACGTGGTTCATAAACATACGTTGGCTGATCAGCCAGTAAAATAAAGGCCATACTCCGGTGGGAGATGGCCTTTATTTTATGCAGGTGTATAAAACTGGACATTATTCAACCAGTTTCTTCTCCAGATAGTGAATGCTGACACCGCCTTCCTTGAAGTAAGGATCAGTCACCAGGTCCTGGTGAAGAGGAATATTGGTTTTAATCCCTTCGATAACGGTTTCATCCAGTGCGTTCTTCATCCGGATAAGGGCCGTTTCCCGATCCGGGCCATAACTGATGATCTTGGCGATCAGTGAGTCATAGTAAGGAGGCACGCTGTAACCGTTGTACAGATGGCTATCAACGCGAACGCCATTACCGCCAGGTGCATGGAACTGCAACACCTTGCCAGGTGATGGCATAAAGGTTTTTGGGTCTTCGGCGTTGATACGGCATTCGAAGGCATGGCCTTTGAGCTCGATGTCTTCCTGACGAACGCTCAGAGGCAGTCCGCTGGCAATTCTCAGCTGCTCTTTGACAATATCAATGCCGCTGATCATTTCGGTTACCGGGTGCTCAACCTGAACCCGGGTGTTCATTTCAATAAAATAGAACTCGCCGTTTTCATACAGGAATTCAAAGGTGCCAGCGCCTTTGTAGCCCAGCTCGATACAGGCACGGGTACAGGCACTGGGCACTTCCTGACGCTTATCTTCCGGAATCCCCGGCGCAGGGGCTTCTTCAATAACCTTCTGATGACGACGCTGCAGAGAACAGTCTCGGTCACCCAGATGAATGGCGTTGCCCTGACCGTCGGCCAGCACCTGGAACTCCACATGACGGGGATTCTGCAGGAATTTTTCCAGGTAAACCGTGTCATTGTTGAATGCAGCACCGGCTTCTGATTTGGTCAGGGCTACGGAGCTAATCAAGTCCTCCTCGTTGTAGACCACACGCATACCTCGGCCTCCACCACCACCGGCGGCCTTGATGATGACGGGATAACCGATATCCCGGGCAATGGCCATTGTGTGGCTATGGTCGTCAGTAAGTGATCCGTTGGAGCCCGGAACCGTTGGCACACCGGCTTTCTGCATGGCTTCGATCGCGGAAACTTTGTCTCCCATCAAGCGGATAACGTCTGCTGAAGGCCCGATAAAGGTAAAGCCACTGCGTTCTACCTGTTCAGCAAAATCTGCGTTTTCGGACAGGAAGCCGTAACCCGGGTGGATGGCAGTGGCGTGAGTCACCTCGGCAGCACTGATGATGGCAGGAATATTGAGATAACTGTCTGCCGGGTTGTTTGGACCAATACAGACGGACTCATCCGCCAGGTGCAGATGCATAAGGTCAGCATCAGCCTTGGAGTGAACCGCAACGGTCTTGATGCCCAGCTCTTTGCAGGCTCTTAATATTCTGAGCGCAATTTCGCCCCGGTTGGCTATTACGACTTTATCGAGCATAACGCGATTCTCAGGCGATTATCAGACAATAGTGAACAGGGGCTGGTCGAACTCAACAGGCTGACCATTTTCTACCAGAACAGCTTCAATGGTGCCGGATTTATCGGCCTTGATCTGGTTCATCATCTTCATGGCTTCAACAATGCAGAGCACATCACCTTCCTTAACCCGCTGGCCGACTTTGACGAAGTCAGGGGCATCCGGTGACGGAGCGCTGTAGAAAGAGCCAACCATGGGCGACTTGACCTGATGACCGGAGATGACTGGTTCCGTTACAGCAGCTGGTGCAGAGGATGCAGTTTCTGCCGTCGGTGCGGGGGCTGGAGCAGGTGCGGCTGCCGGGTAAGCAACAGGTGCTGCAGCAAGAGGAGCACTTTTCGAATAACGGCTGATACGAACGGACTCTTCACCTTCATGGATTTCGAGTTCATCAATACCTGACTCTTCCAGCAGCTCAATGAGCTTTTTTACTTTTCTGATATCCATTGTCAGTCTCAAATGCTTGTACTGGCGGGGCTGGCCAGCCAGTGTGGTTGATTTTACAAGAAATTGTTCGCTCGACTCTGTGAGTCGCACGATCCCCGATCGTCAGTTTTGCCTGACAGTGCGGTTGTTTAAACGTTATTTAAAAACAGCTGCACTGTAATGAAAATGAATCAGAACGCTGTGATGTGCTTTTGAACAACGTACTGATGAATGGGTTCGCCATCTTATGATTCTGGTTGTCTGGTGAGTTTTTCAATAGCAGCAGACAGTGCCAGCTCATAGCCTTTAGGTCCCAGTCCGGCAATGATTCCTTCAGCTACGTCACTGAAATAGGAGTGATGACGGAAAGGCTCCCTGCGATGAATGTTAGAAAGATGTACTTCAATAAATGGAATAGCGACTCCAAGCAGCGCATCCCGCAGCGCCACACTGGTATGGGTGAAAGCGGCCGGGTTGATGATGATGAAGCGTACGCCCTCATTACCTGCCTGATGAATACGGTCCATCAGAATGTGTTCTGCATTGCTTTGAAAGCTTTCCAGCTGAAGGCCTGCTTCAGTAGCCAGGTGGACAAGGTTCTGGCAGATCTGTTCAAGTGTGGTTGCACCGTATACACCGGGCTCCCGGGAGCCAAGCAAATTCAGGTTTGGACCATTGAGCACAAGAATGTCGGCCATGTTCATCCTCTTAAAGACCACCATTGTCACCATTGTGACCCAGCCCAGTGGGAGGGCTTCAGCAGTCAACATGGTTTGACAAACCGGACAACGCAATTGACCTTCCTGAAGTGCATTGCCATCGTTACTGATCAGCCATTTTGCACCATTGTCAAGAGTGCGTCCAGTTTGTGCGTGTTACAGGAGGTTAACGACAGTTAAGAAGAATTTCATGCCTGTTTCAGGCATGTTCAGACATCGGTAATTGTTTCGGAGGCTGCAAGAAGTTTTGTCAGCTTTCGATGCAGCTGCAAAGGGGTGATTTCACCCTGGGATTTCAGGGCAGAGAACTCATTCCCACTGGCATCGTAAAACAGCAGGGCTGGTGGTCCAAACAGTTGATGTTGATTGAGAAACTGTTGGTGTTCCGACGTATTGTTGGTGATATCAAGCTTGATCAGGGATATTGTGGCGAGCTGGTCAGTGACCAGCGGGTCAGGAAAAACGGTCCGCTCAATGACCTTGCAGGATATGCACCAGTCAGCATAGAGATCCACCATGGCCGGCAGGTTGTTCAGGGCTGCGTCTGCCAGCAGGTTATTCAGTTCATTCAGTGTCGTGACCGTCTTGAAGCCGGAACTCTCTGCCTGGTGGGTAATGTTGTCTGTTGAAGTGCTGCTTTTGCCCCATAAAGGTTTCAACGGGTCACTATTGCCCATAGCTGCGCCAATAATCAGGCAAGCTCCGTATATCAGGCAGAGTATGCCGACGGTCTGTCGGAGCTTCTGGTGTGCTTCATTCAGGCTGCTGTGAAGAGCGCCCAGGAACACGGCACTGCCAATTAGCAGAGCACCCCACAGGAAAAGCGTGACTGATGGAGAAAGAACCCTTTCCAGCATCCAGATGGCAACGCCAAGGAGTAACACACCAAAGAATGAACGGACCCCATTCATCCAGGGCCCGGACTCTGGCAGCCAGTGTCTTCCACCTAAAGCCAGGACAAATAAGGGAATGCCCATGCCCAGGCCCAGGGCAAACAGTGTCAGCCCACCAAAAAGGGCATCACCTGTTGAGCTGATATAGACCAGTGCACCGGCCAGTGGGGCCGAGACACACGGGGAAACCACAAGGGCGGACAACATCCCCATCACGGCAGCCCCCGACAAGCTGCCTGATTTTTGCTGGCTGTTATTGAGCCTGTCCCGAATTCTGGCGGGCAGCTGCAACTCGTAAAGGCCAAACATACTCAGGGCCAGCAGCACGAAGAGCATTGCCATAGGGATCAGCATCCATGGGGACTGGAGCTTTGCCTGAAGGTTTAGACTGGCACCAAACAGCCCCATTAACGTACCTGCGATGGCAAAGGTGGCTGACATGGTGAGTATGTAGGTCATCGTCAGGGCAATGGTCCTGGTTTTACCCTGTGTCCTGGTTCCCAGGATCAGGCTGGACAGTATCGGGAACATTGGCAGAACACAGGGTGTCAGACTGAGGCCAATACCTGCCAGAATAAACAGAAGTAATTCAATCGGCAGACTGTTCTGTTCCAGCTGCTGTTGGAAGGTATTTTTAGAGTCTGGTGCCACCGTTGGGGTAACACTGGCTGAAATGGGTGAATTGCTGGCTTCTGCCCGGGTAACCAATGGAATAACAACTTTATGGGGTGGATAACACAGTCCGGCGCTGGCGCAGCCCTGAAAGCCGATTTCCAGCTCAGGCAGGTTGCCTGAATGACTGGCAGGAACTTTGATAACCAGGTTTTCACTGAATACTTCCAGTTCTTTGTTGTAATAAGGGTCAAAAATCGATTCACCGGCAGGATAATCAGCCGAATCCAGTGTTGAGATATCGGCTATCGGGGTAAAAGTGAAACGGTGCTTATATAGGTAGTGCTCTGGTGTTACAGCAACATCAATGATCGCCGTACCCTGTTCAATTCTTCCAGTGAATTGAAAGGCTTCTTCAACTGGAAGAAAGTCCCGGTTTTTACTGGATTCTGTCCCGAATAGCTGACTCAGGTTTGCCTGCGCAGACAATGAGAATAACAGACCCAGAAAAAGGGAGCAGGTCAGGCGGAGATAATATGTTGGCATATAAGCTGCTGTTTATAATGGCGAATACTATTTATTGTGCAGCGATATATCACAGATGCAAGCAGAGAGTGGTTTACAGAGAAAAGAAAACAGTAGAAATGGCTGGAATAGCTCAGGCCGGGGCCTGAGCTACCCGAGAAATCAGCCTTTGTAGCTGGCGGCAGACTTCTTGATGACTTCCAGCGCAGCTTCGGAACCTTCCCAGCCATCAATCTTGACCCACTTGCCTGGCTCAAGATCTTTGTAGTTTTCAAAGAAATGCTCAATCTGCTGGAGCAGCAGGGCTGGCAGGTCAGTGTACTCTTTGACGTCTTTGTAGATGGTGGAAAGCTTGTCGTGAGGCACGGCAATCAGCTTCTCGTCACGGCCTTTTTCGTCAGACATGTTCAGCATGCCGACAGTTCGGCAACGAATCACCGAGCCCGGGATAACCGGGTAGGGGGTAACCACCAGGACGTCCAGAGGGTCGCCATCGTCAGCCAGAGTCTGGTTGATGTAACCGTAGTTGGCGGGGTAGAACATTGGGGTTGCCATGAAGCGGTCAACCAGGATGGCATCCATATCCTTGTCAACTTCGTACTTGATTGGCGCAGCATTGGCAGGGATTTCGATGATAACGTAGATATCTTCTGGCAGATTTTTACCAGCAGGAACCGATGAATAGCTCATTGACAGTCAATCTCTGTGTGAGGTCAGTATGAAATTGCTGGGTATTATATAGAGTTTATTACGCTCTTTTCCATTATGTTGCAACGTAGATGACAACTCCGGGAGCTGAAGACTAAAACAACACATCTTTGACCTGTCCGCTGGATCTTCAGTCCGTCATACGAACCCACTGGCTAAAGCCGTCAGTTGTTTATTGATTTTGTTTTTGGCTCTATTTTGATTACGAACTGCTCTACAGTGAAAACTGACTGTAGGTCACGAAAAACAAGGATTGAGCAACATTACCGGACAATATGCTGACAACCTTTGTAGATAAAGGGCTTCAGCAATGTTCAACCCAGTAGCAGTCTGAAATCCTACAAGAGCCTTGTTTTTTTATCCATCAACTAGACTTTTCTTTTATATGTCGGAGATTTTTGAAAAGGAATTCGCATGGAAAGCGCACCACTTCCCTCATCTGCAGGCCCTCAGGCATCGTCAACAAATGGCTCGCCCCCATTCCTTACAACCGGGAGGACGGGTACGTTTGTTAATTCTCAGGGTAAGAGAGTGGATGTTCAGGTAATGGATAGCCGTCGTCCAACGCTCCTGGGTCGACAAAACCCTGCTTCATCTCCGAATCCATCCACACCCTCAAGAACCGTTAGAGCAGTTAAACCTGAGCCGCCATGGCTTATGGATACAACTCCTGAGTCCGATAAGGGCATTTCTGTTGACAATGGCCAAGTGTCAGAACCTGTTTCTCCTGAAACAGAATCGCCGACTTCTTACGAACTTGACAGCCATTCACCCTCCCGTCCATCAAGCGCTTATTCAGGTGCTCATGAGGACTGGGATGACGATACCATTGAAGACTTTGCGTTACAGGTTGATGATGATGATCTTCTATCGATAACCTCTGAGCTTGCTGACGCACCTCACAATTTGGGAGTTGATGAGTCTGGTGATCAGTTTTCTGAAATTGGCACTGCTATGAGCGAGGTTATAAACGATAATAGAGATCTTTTGTCTCCTGATCATCAGTTGCAGTTTCCTGCTGTTAAAACGCCTGAGGATGGTGCCGAGACGACAGCGTTGAAAGATGAGTTGGCAGTCGAAAGCCTTTCGATTGAGGGGGGGCGTGTTGATAATGCTCCAGTCGTTAAGGGCGAGGGCTCAGTTGATATTAAAGGCGGGGGTAAAACAACCAAAAAGACAATCGGTCAGCGGATATTAGCTGCACTCAAAAAACTTGGCAATTGGATCGAAAAGAATCCGCTATGGGCCGGATTTGTGATTTTTATCGTCGCTTTTTTCATCTGTCTCGCGGCGGCAAGCGGTTATGGTTTGATTATTGGTGCAACTGTTTGTGGAATTTGTGCCCTGACTTTTCTGGGCTTGGCTATAGGAGTAAAAATACGTAACACATTTTTCAGTAATGAACAGAATCCATCACAGACTAACAATGGTCAGAACCCGAATCCACAGCAAACCCATGAAGGCAGAACACGGACTGACCCAGAGAAACCCACTAAGACTGAATCTGGCACTAGCCCGCGCACTAAGGCTGATGAAACGGATGGCAAGTTCGTGATGACCGAATCACAGCCACAGTCTGTCGCCAATAGCGAAGGTAAGCCACCGGTCAGAGAAAATAAGGTCTCTACTGCAGCAACGCAAACTGTGGGGGAACAGAATGACGATGATCTTGCGCAGAATCTTGAGAAGCTTCTGCAACTCATTAATGAAAATTTCAGCCCGTTCTCAAATGAGTCTCATGTTCCAGAGCAATGGAACAGGAATTCCCGGGATCCGAACAGAAAGATCGATGAACAGACCTTAGAAGAGGTATCTGCTGCTGCGGAAAGACTTATTGACCAGTTTCGCCATATTGCAGACCATCGGGATATCAAGGGTTCTGATACTATCCAGCATGCCAGGATGCATGCGGTTCAAAGTGAAGTAAATCGGCTTATGAATTTAATAAATCCTACCAAAGAATTTATTAAACATTTGGAGGATAAAATTCGCTTGAAATTCCCTGACCCCAGGCTTGCCCCGGATCCAGAGGCTCCACCACTGACCATCGGTGAAGTGCGCCGTCGGCTGGCAAATTTTGCTGATAAGGATCTTAAGGGGATCGAGTTTTTTGATCTGTTGATGGAGTTTTTACGTGCCGCAAAGGCTTATAGAAATGATAGAAACGATAGAATAATGGATCGGTTTGGTCAGGTTAGGCCAGAAGTGAAGCCAACTCCTTCACCTATGCAAACTTCTACGCCTGAAACAGCGATTGAATTTCCAAACAAAACAGACTCTGGCGGCAGTCTTGATGAAGGGCGGCAGGAAGCAAGGGCAGTACGTTACAAAAGGGTATTAAGGCGTCATCTTGAACCCCAGCAATCTGATATTGATCTTAATGACACTTCGAATTTGAATGTAAGAGAGCAAGCATTTCTTATCAATATTCGCGATGGCATTTCCGATTGGTTTAATCAGAAACAGAATCACAGAAGAGAGTCAAAACGTAATAAGGCTGACATGACCACAGAGAACTATCAGGACCTTGTGGTTACTGAACTTGGTAAAGCTGTATTTGGTTGCGCAAAGGAGCATTTGCAACAGGCAAAAGTGGAGCATGGTAAAAATGGCGATCAGCCAACTCCAGTTGATCTCCGAACCCCGGAATCCAGAGCAGTATTCCTGCAAGAAATATTTGATAGCGATGAGATTAATGAAGCTTTTGCTGGAATTGAGGCTTCGGACTACGAGCAGAGGGTCGCTAAGAAACACTTTCTTGATCACATATCAAAAAGAATTTAAATGGTTTTTTTAATTTCTTTTTTTTATAAAAAATGGTCAGTCAAGGTGTAATTGGCAAGAACGCAGTTAGATAACCTAGATTTAAAGAAGTGATTTAATGGATATTCCAAAAATACAGGGAGTCACTAATGAGTACCTCGATTAGCAGCGCAGATTCGGCCAGCTCTGAATCTGGAAACAACCCAACCAGAATCATTGCATTGAATGATGCGAGGATTGGTTCACTCCGAGCTGCCGGCTATAGCGATGCCCAGATTGAGGCTTTGTTATCAATGGCTGACCCGGATGATCAGGGTAACTCGCTAACGCCTACCCACTTTTACTCCGTTAACAAACAGACACTGAATTCGCTCAGATATACGGGCCAGATGGATCAGGCGTCACAACAGCTGGTCTATCTACAGGCACCGGTTGCCCTGGTTCAGGAGGTCAGTAATCCCGCCAACTGGAATGGTGATAATTACATAGGTCCCGGGGCTTCAGAGATTAATGCCTACTTGTTGGGTGAACCTGTGGATTTTACCAAACCCAGTCTGGATGCCTTAATTATGGGAGTCTTGACGGCGCGGGCAGATATCCTGCAGACACAATTGGAAGAACAGATTGAGTCCATCAATCAGAAGAACGACTTGCTGGAAGAAGCCAATTCGTATTTGGCCAAAGCTAAGGAAAAAAAGGCGGCGGCAGGTACATCAGGCCATTCTTTGATGACACAGGATATGCTTGACTTCTGGAATAAGCTGGGTGCCGGGACCGATCGAAGCGGAAATGATGATTCGCATAACTCTGCCGAATGGGATGCCAATATTGAGCATTTGAAATCAAAAATCGAGTCACTGACCAGTCAATCACAATTGCAAACGACCAAACTTCAACAGACGATCAATAAGTACAACCAGACCTTCGAAATGCTCTCTAATTTTATCAACAAGTACTTCCAGTCAATAAGTACTATTATTCAAAATATGCGTTAACTCATGGAGGAGTCTCACGTGAACAATGAGGATTTGAATGATTATGAAGGTTCAGAACTTGAAGATAAGCTCCTGAATTTTTTCGGTGAGGGGGGGACCTTCAAAGATTTGAAAAACATGAGTGATGATGCCATGGAGGCAATTTACTCAGTTGCCTACAACCTTTATCAGGGAGGGAAGTACGAAGAAGCAAAAAAAGTTTTTCAATTCTTGTGTTTTTACGACCACTTCAATCGTAAATACTTTCTGGGATTGGGCGCATGTCAACAAATGCAGAAACAATATGACAGCGCCATAGAAATCTTCTCATTTGCTACGCTTCTGGATTCTGATGATCCCCGCCCAATGATGTATATCGGTGATTGCCACTTGGCAAAAGGCGACAGGGAAAATGCTCGGATTTCCTATGAAACCTCCATTGACTGGGCCGGTGATAGCCCGAAGTATGCTGGGGACCTGGATCGAGCCAAAAATATGCTGGAAAATCTAAAATAAGATAAGGAGTACGCAGAATGGCGAATATTCAACAGGGGCATCATTCGGCGGTTCAGAATCAGCAACAGGTCGGTCAGTCGGGTATAGACCCCTCGCTCCTGCAACAACAACAGAAAGATCGGGTTGATCTAAAAGACAGCGTCAATCGAGGTTACTCGGAAGAGAACACGGTTTCGACGAATAAGAAGCAGGAGGATATTGCTCCCCCCATTAAGTCCCAGCACAATCTGGATGCACCTGTAAAAGGTTCAGATTCTCCTTCTCAGAAAGTCCTCAAAGAGATCTCTGTTTATTCAGAAATCCAGAAGCTGAGTCAAACCGACCCTGAAGCGGTAAAGCTTGGTCTGGCATCTGAGGAACTGATCGAACAAGGTGGTCCGGACGTTCTGGGTCAAGTCACTGGTGATCTGAAATCCTTCGAAGAAGGGACAGGAGGGCGACCAAATCCCCTGGCCAGTCACATCAGCTCTATGCAGAGCAACAAAGATCATCTGTTGTCCATGGGATACAGTGAAGATCTGATTGATGGAATGCTGAAAATTGCTGACCCGAATGATCCAGATAATTCGTTGAAGAGTATGCATTCATTTTCTGCTCAAGTGGGTGGCAAGCTTGCTGGTGATGACTCGCTTGAAAAGCTGAGCGATCTTTTCGCCGATACCTTCAATAAGGTTGCCAACCTGAAAGGGGGGCCCAAAGACCTGCAAAAAGAATTGCAAGCTGAACTGAAGGCCTTTAATGCAACTTTCCTTGATGCAAATAAACACCTTGATGTGGATGCTGCAACAGAGATGTTGATGAGGATTCAGACCAAGTTGCAGGATAGCCGTCTGGTCTTTAACCAGGAGAATATAAAAATCAATGAGCAACAGCGACAGCAGATTTCAGAAAAACGCTTAGCAAAGATTGCCGAATCTATTGAAAAAGCGGAAAAAGCTAAAGAATCGGGGCAGATCAGTAGAATATTTGGTTATATAGCCGTAGCCCTCATGGCCGTTGTGATGGTCGTTATGTTTGCTACAGGGGTTGGTTCGCCCGTTGCCATGGGGTTGATGGCCGCTGCTCTGGCTTTAACCGTGATGATGACTGTTTCTTCCGAAACCGGTGACTGGATGAACAAGGGTGTTGCCGCGATGTTTGAGGCATTTGGTGCAGATAAAAAAGGGGCCATGATTGGCGCGATGGTGTTCTGGTCGGTCGTCATTCTTGCATTGAGTCTTGGTGGCGCGGCTGCCGGTTGGTCAGCCAGTGCTGCTTCAACAGCAGCAACGGCAACTGCCCAGGCTACTGCTGCAGGGACTGGTGGTGCAGCCGCTGCAGCGACAGTCACTGCTTCCGCAACGACGGCGGCAACAACAACAGCCAAGATCTCAAAAATGGCGGTAATGGCCGCTCGTTTTAGCCGTCTGGCGAGAATCACCGGTGGGGCAGCCATGGTTGCTGATGGCTCGGCCAGTGCTCACAGTACTACCATGAATTATCAAGCCGATATGCTAAGAGCCGAGGCGAAAGAGCTGTATGCCTGGATGTTGGCCAATCAGCATGTGATTGATGGAATGACCGAGGATATCGCTAAGGTTATTGAAGATATGCAACAGGTGTGGCAAGTCATGACCGGCATGATGAAAGACAACCACGATACGATGACCAAGCTCAATGCCGCTCTCAAAGGATAATGAACTTAAGGTGCTTTTACCTTGATAGTGATACATGGAGGTAACTCATGGCTGAAGGAATTTCTGGTGCAGAACGGGCGGCACAAAATGCCCATATGCAAATGCTCCTTGATAAACCAGCGACATCTGACGCAAAGAAGGCAGCAATAAAGAAAGGCGATATTGACTTTCAGCAAGAGAGTGTCCGTCTTTCCTCAAGCAAACATATAAAATCTGAGGTTTTGAATGACCTCAATAAAGCAGGGCAACAGGCAAAGCCCTCACTGGCCTCTCCTGATGATCTGTCACCGAATCAAATGACCAATGCCAGTAAAACGCTGGCTACTTTGTCCAAGTCAACCGACGAGGCCATGGAGTCGACTAAACAGCTGTTCAGTGATGTTCTGAATGGCACGGTCACCAAAGCAGAGGCGGCAAAGTTGAAATCACAGGCGGCGATTCTTGATGATACCGCTTCTCACCTGCAGTTTCTTTCCGGCAAAGGTGTCGAAACTGCTGAAGGAAGGCGGCAAGTTCTGGCCGGTATGGGAGGGTTTCAGAAGTTTCAGCTGGATAACCTGGAACAGCAGTCAAACGCTAAAGATATTCAGACCTATTTGGCCAATCAGCATGGTGGGGCAAAAGGTTTGGATCAGAAAACTGCCATCCTGAGATCCCTGGGCTTCAGTGACAGTCAGATTAAAACGATGATGTCCCTTGCGCCTCCGGATACTGATGGTAGCCGGCTGGATATGATGCGCTCTGCAGGATCTGATGTTAAAGCCGTTCTGCAGGCGCTTGGTTTTGGTACTGATGCGGCTAAGGGACTGACGGCATTACTGACTGGCAAGTATGCTCAGCTGGGCAGTGCAGAGCAAAAGCAGCTTCTGGCCAAAATGGGCTTCAGCCAGCAGGAAATAGATGTCATTCTGCTGGCCAGCAATCCCGCTTCATTAAAGAACCAGGCAGTCTTGATGCGCAATGCTCCACAGGGGCTTTCACAATTCCTGATGATGAGCAGCAAAGGGATGAACCTGCTTGCTGCAGGCCAATCCTTTGAAGATATGAAAATGCTTGAGCAGTTGGTGGATATCTTTGCTGTGATGGAGCTTTTGTTCAAGATGAGTGCAAACCAGCGCGCTTCCGCAAGGGAGACTCGTGCCACTGAGTACGAAGCGGCAAAAAATGAGATTCTGAATCAGGCTGAAGAAATGAAGAGTGCTGCCCTGATGACCGCAATTGGTGGCTGGGTCAGTGCGGGTACCAAGATTGTTTCCGGTGGTATACAGGTCGGTATGTCTGTAAAAGCTGGTGGGCTGGACCAAGGGTCAATGCAGCGGCAGGTAGCTGTTGCCAATGGTATCTCCCAGGTGACCTCTGCAAGCGGTGACGCCATCAAGGCCGGTACAGACTACCAGGCCGGCATGCATCAGGCTCAGGTCAAAGTGCACGAGGCAGCCCAGAAAACCAGAGATAATGCTGCACAGTCTGCCACCGAGTTTATGAACCTCCACCAGGATATGGTGAAAACGGTGATCAGCAAGATGGATGAGATCATCCGCTCATGGTTCGAAACGCTCAAGTCGACAACAAGGGCTTGATCACGGGTCAATCACTTGATCTTGATGACAAGGTAATCAAAGGACGTGGTTTATAAGCTGTAGCCAACCTTACGGGTTGGCTTTTTCTTGCATAGAGGGAAAGCATGGGTAATCCACTTGGAGGAATACAAGCCTCAGGAGTGACGCAGCAGCTGCAGACTCCCGGAGCGGCGGCTGCAGGCGCTGCTGGGCAGACAGGGAAACTATCAACCGGTCAGGAAGTAAAAGTTTCGAATACTAAACCATCGCTTGCTTCAATTGGAGATGCAGCGGAAGAAGTTGCTAGTTTGAGATCTAAGTTCCTGAAAAGAAAAGACACTAAAACCACCAAAGGTAAAACGCAAAGTGAGCGGCAGCTTGAATTAATTGAAAAAATCAAGATTGTTGATGAAGTTCCTGAAACGCAGGACTTCAAAAGACGCTTTCCTGAAGAGTCAAGACAGGATTATCAACAGGAAGACTATCTTAAAGGGGCCAAAGAGCACTTCAAGGACCCTTACCACCAGTATCTGGCGTTGTATGAGATTGCTGTTGAGTTTAAAGCCGATCCTGCTGCCCTGCCTAAAGATGAAATTTTCAAAGCCATTGAAGCGCTTGAGAAAGAGCATCCTCAATATATTGACATTGGCAGAGAGATCTCAAAAGCTGCCGGTAAACTGGCTGAGGAATACCATCCGGGTAAAACGCCGGATGAAATTCGCACCCAGGTATTTGGCCATGTCAAGGATCATAAATCCCTCGCTGCAGCGTTTAAAGATCTGAATAATAACCAGGAGGTTGTGAATACAGATCCGGACAACGATCAGGTGAATGGTTTTGAGAAGTCGGTCGATAGAAGGCTCAGGTTTCTTAGTGGTGAGCTGAATTCGATGACGTCCACAACGGAAGATACCCACTTGCGCTCAGTGATTAATGACATGATGGCCTTGAAAAGGCTTGTGGGTATTCATGATAGCTGTATGGAAACACAAGGAGAGATGAGTAGGCCGCCGATTAATATTGAGCAATTTGATGGCCAGCAATATATGACGAAGGTTCTTGATTTGCTGGATAAGCAGTTTGTGGTGGGGAGTGATTTTACCACGTTAATGGATCAAATGGGTCTGGGTATGCAGAGTGTTCAGGTTAAAACGGCCTTCATTAATAAAACCGCGACCTTGATTCGTGAGATTCCGGAGGAAATTTTTGCCAATGAACAAGTTAAAGACAGCCTGGTGGCTGCTATTCAGGATGAACAGGATTCACTGGCTTTAGAAGAAGAAGGTACCGGAAGACCAGATGATAACTATGGTAAAGGGGGTGAAACTGAAGTTTCTGAAGACACGTTAAAACAGTTTCTTTCTTCAAACCCTGGCCAAAATAGCATTCTTGAGGATTTGGGCAATGATTTCAAAGGGGCTAGCCCGGTTCCAGATTTTATGGCATCTACTGGTGTTCCCAATCTGGGTCAGGTGGCTGAAGAGAACCAGTCTGAGCCTGCTGCACAGGGTGAACAATCGACAACAGCAGCTAAAGCCACTACTGATCCAGCAAAAGCTACCTCAGCGGAGGTGACCGCCAAAGGGGGCGCTAATCGGGCACCCGAAGTCTCGGCAATGGGTAGCGTTGATGGGCTTTCCGATCCAGAACTCATACAGAAGCAGGATGAGTTTCTGAATAAGGCCCGGGGTTTGCATCAGCTTAAGGATACCAACTTCGTTTATGACTGCTCATTAACGGCATTGAAACATGCGGAAGAAAATAGTGATGTAGATATTATTAATGCGCTGAAAGAGATCGCCAGTCAACGAGGAAAAGCATTTGCCAAGGATCTTAAGGTTGCTATTACCCCGGCAGGGGAAGGGAAAGAGTTACAGCTTATTCCTCCAGATACAAAGGCGCTGAGAGAGTGGGTGGCTAATCATCCGGGTGAAAATGTGAATGATTTGGTTCGTACGGCAATGGACGTTCTGAAAGATAATCGTGGTCCAGACTTTGATCTGGAGCAATTAAATAATGATCTTGCAAGCCTTAAATCATCTATTGCCGAGATTGATTCGAAAATAAAGAAAAGGCCGAGTCAATCTCTTAAAGAAAGCTTGCATCCCCGCTTTAAAGAGGGTCCATTTACTGCTCGTTTGAAAGCGTTCTTCACTAATCCTTTAGCTCCGATGGCTGATTCGAAAACACGCCCACTGGGTATCCAGATCTTTGATCGGCTGGAATACTCTCACAAGTTCAGTATCAGGGCGGATGATAAAGACTTATCCATTAAATCAACCTGGAATGAACCCGATGCTCAGGAAGTTGGGGAAGATATGCTGGTCGAGGCAACCCTGGATGAAGCCAAAAGTCAGGATGTTGATGAGAGTATGACGGTAGAAGCAACATTTGAAGCTTCTGGTGAAGACGGAGGTTCTTTTGGTGAGGGTGGTGATACGTCTGGTGATGCAAATGTATCCGGGAAATCTGCCACAGAGTCAGCACCTGCCAGGGGAACTGCAGCTTACATTGCTGCTAAGGTGCAAGGGCAAGTTAAAGGAGAGTCATATGCCAATCTTGGCGACGTCTATAAGGACATACGATCTCTGGCAGGGGACCAGGCTCAGTTAAATAAGCTGCTTGATTATATGGAGCAGGCGAAGGGATCAGGGACTGAAATACCGTTACTGAGTGGTCATGAAGCGGAGGTAAGGGCCTATATCCAGTCGTTTGCTGAGCCGGGTCGGATGAATCCGGGTGGAAATAATCGCCCTGCGGGTGAAATGAAAAGTTAAGGAGGACGGATGGATTGGCGTAATAACGTAATCTCTGAATTTGCTGAGGCCATGGGCATCAGAGGGTTTGATTTTGGCGATACCGGCGTTGCATGCTTTGAAATTGAGGGTGCAGGATCGCTTTACATGGAGCAGAAGGAAGATGGCATTTTGATGTATCTGGCTCGGGAAATAGACCCTTTTAATAATTTGCCAATATTGGAAAATGCACTGGCAGAATGTCATTACAAAAAAAGCGTTTCCTATCCCTTGCAGGTAGGTGTTAGAGAAAATCAGTTGGTAATCTGTCTGTTTGTGGATGATTCCGATTTCACGCGACCCACAGTGGAAAGCGCTATGCAGTTTCTTATCAACAAAGCAGATGAGCTAATATCATAAGACAATAGTATTAAAAAGCTGTTTATCAATTGATAAGAGGATTTTAAGTACCTCAACTGATCAAAAATGAATAGAGGTTACTATCATGGCGGACAATATCATCAAGACGGGCGATCTGGCTGACAAAGTGCTGGAAAAAACGCAGGAGGGCTTTGCCAATCCGGATCAACCAGAAGAAGGGGCAGCAGGGCGTTTTGCGGAGCTGGTTGCCCAGAGACCAGAAGAAGCCCCACAGGCAGCGAACTTCAAACCCATTGAAGTGGCAGCTAATCGGGATGCACCTGGCCTAACGTTGGGAGATAAGGTACTTCAAGGTATGCAGGGGCTCAGAGATCATGTGGAAGGCAGGGCTGATCTGGTCAAACAGCATCTTGCACCCGGTGAGGCCATGGGGATGAAGGATATGTTCAAAACTCAGATGGCGATGACTAATCTGATGATTACCGAAGACTATATTGGAAAAATTGTCAGTAAAAGTACCCAGACATTCGATACGTTGTTGCGGAACCAGTAACATACTTCCAATTTAATTTTTACTAACCATAGTGCATTAAAAACTATAAAGTACAAAGTCATTGAAAATAAGGAATTTTCGATGGCTTTTGTATTCTCCCTTATACTTCCATGTTGTCTGTTAAGAACCAATTGGTGACAGGTTTTGTTTATTGTTTTGTGTACCGAAATAACTATATTTTTGTGTATCAAAAAATCTATAAACCAATAATGTGTAAATGTTTAAGGGCATCCTGGCCTTGGACAGCCATACCCCTCCCCACTACACAAACCGACTCCCTGAAGAGAGTGTGCTGGGCCAGCATTAGTGGTTGGCGGTCGGGTAGTTGAGTGCCTTGATTACAGCGGTCAACCTTTGAAGCTGGCGATTGAGTCATTGCCAGTGCCTGCTGCATTTAAAGTCGTATGTGCATAACCCACTGACCCTGTAGACCAGGCCTGAGCCGCCCTGGCAGGTCGTTACCAACCTATTGCATGGGGTCAGCGGCTGGAAGGCATTCAATCGGAGAAGTGCATAATTAGGTGCCTGGTTTCACAAGTGGGAAATGATACTGGAAATATTCACAGCATCAGTGGTGGTGCTAAATGAATATTTGGTATAAAAACACCTTTAATTACACCAAATGTTCATGGGTCCTGTGAATCCATATGATCGTTCAGCTCAACAGATTCAGTCTCTGACAACAGGTTGCCATGCCTGTTTGAGTAATGTCTAAAGCCAAGGTAGCCAGCCACGCCCAACGCACCCAGTCCAACCAAAGAGCCCAAAGCAATACCGGCAATCGCCCCTGAACTCAGAGAAGATGCTGTAGCAGAAGCCAGAGGTACGGTAGAAAATGGAATCGGCGCGACTGAAGTAGGTGTCGGTGAAACAGAGGATGTTGGAAGCGATCGCGGTTCACACCCTTCATTGGCAAAACCCGCATAATTAACAACCCGGCAGTCATTGGCAAGAAAGCGGGAGTCGGCAGTTTCGCATAAATGATTTAATTGACTTTGATCAATGCCCCTGCCTTGCAACTGGTCATAAACCATACTGTTGTATGTTTTAGTGGAATTCTCATCCGCGCTCCCACTGAAAAGTTCACCATAAGCGATGCCAGTCAGATCCCTTTCGTTTCCTCTAACCTCGCAATTCAGTGCAGTAATATTTTCAAGGTGCGACTCTCCAAAAACCAGACCCGCACCGATACCGGCAGGAGACTCTTCCCCATCGGCAATTACCGTGGTGTTAATCGCCTTGATATTGTTTATCTGACCTCCTTTCGCAGCGTAGCCAGAACCAACTGCTGCTGCTGAATCTACACCACTGGCATGGACATTGCTGCCATAAGCGGTGACATCGCTGATCTGACCGAATGAATCGAATTGGCCAGCGCCGATAGCAGCATCAGCACTATCACCGATTGTAGATACTTTGGAATCAATGGCAGTAATAAAAGATAATTCCGCTCTTGGAGAATTAGCCAATCCACAGCCAATGCCTGCGTCTGCATCAATACCTTCCGTCACCACCTGACTGTCAACTGCCGAGAGATAACGGATTTGACCATCCAGTAGACCGGCCCCAATACCTGCATGTGCATCGCTACCTTCCGTCACCACCTGACTGTCAACTGCTGAGAGATGACGGATTTGGCCATCCAGTATGCCAGCTCCAATACCTGCGTATGCACTAGTACCTTCGGATGTAACGTTGCTGCGCAATACTTTCAGTCCCGTTACTTCACCGGAAATATGGCCGCCGGCGATACCGACAAAGGAATGGTTCCCGGTTGTTGCGACCGAACAATCCGTTACGTTCACCCCATTGATCCGGGTAGCAGGGCTTTCGTTTTGGTGAGCTGTTACCACTCCGGCATAGGCATAGCGTTGTTGCCCGAAGTCAGTATCTCCTGTAGTGGCGACCTGAGAACGTGTAATCGCCACGTTCTCAATCCTGGCTGCACCAGTCATCTGACAGGCCACGACAGCGGCAGATTCTTCCCGGACATTGATCTTCGCATCGCTCAAATGCAGATTATGGACATTGCCACTGAGACTTTTGAACAGGCATTCTTTCTGATTCCTGATGGTACGGCACATGCCATCGTAACTGCCGGAAAATGGTTCTCTTTTGCTGCCAATGGCTTCGTTGTCTTTAGCATCAATATTACCAGTCTGGATATAAAAGGCATTTGACGGGTGTTTGGGATCACGCCCGATTTTCTTCAGTGTTGCGCTGTCCCCCACAGGGATAGGATTATTCCGTCCTCCCCGAGCGTCGGGGAGAGGTACTGCGGCAGTACCGGCAAGGCGATCCAGGGCTTCAACGGCAACAGCTGCTGCTGCAGCATGGGCAAGATGATTTGTCCCCGTTCCCGTGGGGGAGTGCTGTTTTGGCTTGGTGTGCCCCAACTCAGAAGTTGCCGGGTTGCCAGCCATCGTTCGGCGCAGCTCATCCGCCAGACGCACACCTGCACAGAGCTTGGCGGCGACGTCCGCAACGATCTGAACCTGTGGACACCAATAGCTCATCAATGAGCAGGCCAGCCCCGCCCCCTCAAACAGACTCCCTGTGAACGTCGCTGGTCGATTACCCGATACCGGATAATGGGTTGTTGCAGACAACGGTGTTTCGTTGTCGGTTTTCAGGTGATCGGGTAAGTAATTTGGAGAAAGGGACGTGACAAAAGAGCGAGTTCCATTGTACAGGTTAACCGCAAACCTCCCCATGGAACCGGAACCGGATGGTGGTTTAGCGTGCTGCTCTGATTGAGTATCGTCATACACTGTTTTAACCGGTTGAAGGGTCGTGTTCAGACTTTGCATGTATTATAGTCCTGTGAATTTTAATTTAAAAAAACGACGACATTATTATTATTCTTGTCGCATTTGCAGACCAAATTGTAGACACTTCCTAACTTTGTGCTTAATTATGCTGAAATTAAAAATCTGGAAGAAAAAAACAATCTGAATAATGAAAACTAGATGTCAAGCAATCCCCTTGTGTCAGCCCTGTATCAGCATAGTAGTCGCCCCTCATGAATTGAGAAACCTAAACAGGGAGCGGCCAATGAATGATCAATGGCCCGCTATTCAGAAGAGCTTAAAGAGTCCATCATTCAGATGATGATGCCACCAAATAATGTGCCTGTTTCTCAGTTGGTACGTGATATTGGTATCTCTGATGTGACTCTGTACACTTGGCGAAAGAAAGCTTTATCTCAAGGAATACCGGTACCAAGCGACGGGAAAAATCCAGATCAGTGGACACCTGAAAACCAATTAGCAGTAATCATTGAAAAAGTGGCCTTAAATGAAACAGAAATGGTTGAATACTGTCGTAAGAAAGGCCTTTTTGCTGAACAACTTTTTGCTAAACAAATAGAGCAGTGGAAACCAGTCTTTATTCTTAAGGTAGACATTAAGCTCCACCCACTGCACAGAAGCCTAATCTTGTACGCCCTGAACAACCATCCCGTGCAGGGTGTTCTCGTTTCGCATTATTTCCCCAGAAGTCCAGTAGCTTTTTAATGCATGAGACCAATGACTTTCCTGCATTCATCAACGATGAAATCACATTACCAAACAGGTGAGTCCCACTTTTCATCACCTTGGTACGCCCGGCATGGGCATGAACTGATGGGGTGAAAGTCCCCTGTGGGAGAACCTACATCTGACTGGCGGTAAAGACGCCTGCTGATGACAACCACTAGCTTAAGGCAAGTGCAGTCCCGCGAGGGGCTGTGCGGAGGCAGTCTGAGTGCAAAGGTGCGAGCCGACGTACAGAAATCGCATATAAGGCTGAGTCTCTGGGCGAGTGAGCCAAGGATCACAAAGCCCTATGGTTCGTGAGACACGGTAAATGCGGCGGTTGTGCACTGAAAGTTCATGTCCTTATCCGGGGAGATCTGTTCAACATGCGATTGGTAATTCCCAGTTCTCAGCCACTGGTTACAACAGGCTCGGCGAACAGGTCTCATCATCCTGTTCGAGCAAACCCGATGGCAACCAATAGCGCCAGCAGAGGTAACTCCGCGTGGTGATTGGACAGAAGTCAGCAGAGGCCATAGTAGCTGTACGACAGAAGCCATTAACGGATGGGAAGTCGTTAGCGAAGGGCCGAACATCGACGACAAAGAGGAGACTGATTCCCTCAAGGCGATGCAGCCGTCCGGCGACTCACCGTACTTGGCGACAGAATCTTTAACCAGCTTTGAACCATGATCTACTAAATTGCGTACTTGAACCGGCTAATCTGGCAAGTGCATGGAAACAGGTCAAAAGCAACAAGGGTGCTCCGGGTATTGATGGAGTCACTATTGAAGCTTATCCAGACTTTGCCAAACAGCATTGGCCTTCAGTGCGTCAAGCCTTATTGGACGGAACCTACCAGCCATCACCCGTGCGCCGACATGTTATAGAAAAGCCGGACGGCGGTGAGCGTTTGCTGGGAATCCCTACCGTGATGGATAGGGTCATACAGCAGGCCATTGTGCAGGTGCTGACCCCTGTCTTTGATCCGGGTTTCTCTCCAAACAGCTTCGGCTACCGACCGGGACGGTCAGCACACGACGGAGTCCGTCAGGTTAAGCAGTTGATCAACCGGGGGCTTCATTACGCTGTTGACGTTGATCTGAGTAAATTCTTTGATACGGTTAATCACGACGTTTTGATGTCGAGGGTCTCCCGTAAGGTCCGCGACAAACGCCTTCTGAAACTGATTGGTAGCTACCTGCGCTCCGGTGTCATGATTGAGGGCAATGTCTACCCGACCAGGGTTGGCATGCCACAGGGTGGGCCTTTATCACCCTTGCTGTCTAATGTGGTCCTCGACGAACTCGACAAGGAGCTTGAATATCGGGGTCATTGCTTTGCAAGATACTGTGATGATTTTGTGATTCTCGTCAAAAGTCAGCGTGCAGGGGATCGGGTGATGCACAGCATTACCCAATTCATTGAACGCAAATTGAAACTGAAGATTAACTCCCGGAAAAGTAAAGTTGTGAAAGCAACAGAAAGCGAATTCCTGAGTTTCACCTTCACAGGGAAGAAAGTTCGCTGGGCCCAGAAGTGTCTGGACCGATTCAAATACCGGATACTCAAGTTGACCAGTCGTCGCTGGGGTGTCTCAATGCAACATCGGTTACGCAAATTGGCACAATATATCCGGGGTTGGATGGGGTATTTCCGGTTATCGGAATATCACCGACCAATTCCCCTGCTGGATCAATGGATACGTCGGCGAATCCGTTGCTGCTTTCTGAAGCAATGGCGCAAGCCGAAAACCCGTTTTAAGAATCTGGTCAGGTTAGGCGTTGATAAAATTAACGCCGCCAAGATCGCAGCCAGCAGCAAAGGGTATTACCGTCTGAGTAAAACCTATGCGGTACAACAGGCACTGAATAACAGTTACCTCGCGAAAATTGGGCTTGTTTCATTGAAAGACTTATGGATCAGGTTTCACCATCATCGTTGAACCGCCCGGTGCGGACCCGCATGCCGGGTGCTGTGGGGAGGGCTGGAGAAAGACCGGCCCTTACCCGATTGCGTCGAGATTTCCTCAATGCTCCCACTTTCACAGAGGTTCGCCTGTGCAGCATGGGCAAGGTACCTTTTCAACGTCACAACCACAAAGGACATCAGAATCAGGCTAAACACCAGTGTCGCTGATTTGGTGTTAAAACGATGCCACCCTGAATAGGATTTGATCTCTTTGAAAATCAGCTCTATCTGCCACCGTAGACGATAGGCCTGGAGCACATCACTCAAGGTGAACTCCACCCGGTTCAGGTTGGTCACAACGAAAACCCACTTCTGTTTTTTGTCATTCCAGCGGACAACCAAGCGGAATGGCCAGGCTTTGAATCCCGGCCATTCTACATCCAGGTCGAGGCACTGGTCTTTGGGGAAGCCAGACAGTACATCCTTCAGTTTTTGTCCTTTGTAGCGATTGAGATTCTTGCCATCCTCCCGTACCGCGCTGAGTATCGTCGGGTTGATACTCTGAGGTGCCTTGCAGATAAAAGAACCCTCCCTGTCATCAATAGCGGCAAAGAGTTCCAGCTCAAAATAACCGGCATCCATTAGCATCAGGATATAGGCCATGGATGTTGGCAGTGGTGGCAGACAGTCTCTTTCTGAACGGGTATCTTCAGTCAGCTGCACCCGCACCAGGTTGTTGGTGAGAAGATCCATTGTCGTATGAAGCTCGACGGCAGCAGGACTGACCGTTGAGAACCTGCCGGGAAATGCTTCTTTCAGGGCATCATAGACAGCTTGTGACGAACCGTCCTGAATCAGAATGTGCTCAAACTCTGAAAATGGACTGTCTTCATCAAACGCCATGACTTTGCGGGAAAATATTTCCAGACACTGCACCCATAGCCACAGGATAAGAGTAGGCAGCGCGTCCTTTTTAGCTTGATTTGCCCAAGAACGATAAGAGACATTCAGCCCCGTCAACTCGTTAAATTTACGGTGTAGATCCGCCAGGGTATCGCAGTTTCCATCACCAGCGAGGGCATCAATCAGTGAGAGGATAAAATCCAAAGGACGGATATCTCGCTGTCGTATAGTAAAACCAAGCTGTTCCGCCATACTTAGGAGTTCTGACCGGTCGAAACAGGTCAACAGTTTTTTTCAACTAATCTACTATTTGCAGTACTCATCTTGTTCAGCCATTGATAATGGTTTCGAAGCTTTATTGTGGCTGTTCAAGGTGGGTTCTGCCGCCGGAAACGAACCTTTTTTGAGCTTAATGTCTACCCTAAGAGTCTTTATTAGCGGAGTGTCACCCAAATCTTTCAGTCCATCAGAGCAGCGTAAGGCCTTGACGGTTGAGCAAAAAAAGACAAACAAACCATCAGGAAACTCGAACGTGAGTTCAAGCACAAGGACATCGGCAGGGAATTTCCGTAGATGGAACTTTTTTGCAAACTTAGGTTCCAATAGGGAAATAAAACTGAAGGTCGATCTTATGCCAACCAATGTTTCAAATAATCAAACAGGATTATTGCCCAGAGTTCTGCCGAAATCAGTAGAATCAACGCCAAGCCAACAGTTACCAACACCAGGCCAACAGTTGCAACCTGACGATTTCAACTGTTTGTCAGTTGATGTGATTCATCACAATGCAAATGAACTGGCTCAGCCCAACGCGATCCAACTTGAGCAGGCAGGCCATAATACCAACCAATCTATTGATCAAAGGACTATCGAAGATTTAAGGTGCCCAATTCAATTCAAGAATATGGAAGCGGTTGAAAATGCAAGTAAATATGAGAAGTTAAAATCATTTTACAATACAGGTAGACTTGATCATTTTTATAAACGTTATGCGTATGACGAAAGCTTAGGGCTTGTTAATGATCCAAAGCGAGTAGATATAAAAAAATTCTATGCAATTATGAAGCTGTGTAATGCAACCACTAAATACCAAAATGAAATATACACAATGTATACAGGGTTATTTGAAAACGGGCATGTTTTTCTTATTGCACCTCGTGAATCCTATAGGATAGAAGAAGATCCAAACAATCCCAATAAAGTTTTATTTAATGGAAATACATATAGTTTAGGTGTTGATGCCATTTATTCGGGGAGGACTTTTCAGGAAGTAAAGAAACTAATAAACATAGTTCATAATAACACTCCACTATCAAACCACATCTCTCATATTCTTGAGCATGAATATAAGTAGCTAACCATATGGAATCGAATATTTCTGACTCCTTGTGCCGACACTCTGCTTCGTTATAACTCTGGTCACATAGTTACGGCTATGCTCCCTCCGTTGTGCCTCTCATAGTACCAGCCCAAGTAGCCAGAAATATTCGATTCCATATGGTCAGCTACTTAAGTAAGGCGCTCTAAAGCGCCTGCACCACTTTCATAAACTGGGACAGCCCACTGCTGGTGATGCTGCTGTCTCTCAATACCTCAAATTCCATAGCAACCTCGGCAAACTCGTCACTGATAAAGGGCAGCAGCTCGCCGTCGGTACCGCTGGCGGCAATTACTTCATCGGTGACTGAACCGCTGGTATCTTCACTCACCCACTGCTTGCAAGGCAGGCGCTACCCCCAATTGTATGTACTCAAAAACTAATATTTTGAGGAAAATACCATCACAGTCTACCTTTCAGAATCATGAATACATCGCCTGATAACCTTTCTACTGCAAAGTTGCTTGTTTTCATAACTCAGCAGCAGGAGCACATTGTTCAACTTCAGGAGCGGATAAAGATTCTGGAAAACGAAATCAATCGTTTGAAAGAGCTGAATCCAAAGCCAGAGATAAAGCCCAACACCAAACCATCCGATAGGCTTATGAGGTAGCGGAATATTCCCGAGATTGACTCAGAAAATTGAGAGTGCTGCACAGACCGCTGTGTTCTGTCTCTTGATCACAAATAGCTACCTTGTTCTATCATTTCTCACTGATAAAACAGGTCATGCTTCCACTTTCTCCTAAACCATGGTCAGAACTAACTTTTGGATGTGCTGATTTGGGCGATACTCGACGTACAAAACGACTTGTCAAAGTTGCTGCCGAGCTTTCAGCTCATACCGGTAATTCTTTGTCATCTTCATGCGAAGGTTATACCGCACTGGTAACTGGAGCTTACCGGCTGATTGAGAATGAGGCCGTAAAGCCTGAAGCAATAGCTGAGGCAGGCTTTCAGGCAACTGCCAAAATAGCGAGACAGTCTCGCCTACTTCTGGCTCTCGAAGATACAACAACCCTGGGTTATAAACATGCTGTCAGATCCGAGCTTGGTGATCTTGGAGGTCCTGAAGGCTCTAAAACCAGAGGATTCCACGTCCACTCTGTCTTCTTGGTTGATGCGGATACAGAGCGAAGCATTGGGCTTATTGATCAAGAACGATGGGTTAGAGAGGACGTTCAGCGGGGGAAAAAGAACCAACGTCGTCAGCTACCTTACGAGGGAAAGGAAAGCTTTAAGTGGCAAAGAGCCTCTGAAAACACAGAACAAAGGATGGGGGGTAAAATGCCTGACATCATCAGTGTTTGCGACCGGGAGGCGGATATATACGAATATATGCACTACAAACTGGATAACCGACAGCGGTTTGTTGTAAGAGCTACACAAAACAGAATCCTGGTGGATGGCGAACTCTTATTATTTGATTCCTTAGCTCAGACTGAAGTGTTGGGGAAATATACGATAGTGGTTCCTCAAAAAGGAGGTAGAAAGAAGCGAAAGGCAACGCTGCAGGTCAAAAGAAAGAAGATGACAATACAGGCGCCGCAAAGGCCAGGCGGCAGGCCGGAACCGGTAACTATGAATATTGTGTCGGCTGAAGAGATTGGCAATGACTCCGAAGACCGTTTGCACTGGGTAAGTAGTTAAAAGTTTGCTTATGGATATTTTGATCGTACTATCAGGCAGACAAAGAAAGAGATCCTTAATCTATTATAAGTGGGTCTTGAACTAAAACGTCCCCAACCTATGAAGTATGTCAATATCACTGATGAAGCTGTTGTATTAACTTTGAAGGCTCTATTTTGATTACGAACTGCTCTACAGTGAAAACTGACTGTAGGTCACGAAAAACAAGGATTGAGCAACATTACCGGACAATATGCTGACAACCTTTGTAGATAAAGGGCTTCAGCAATGTTCAACCCAGTAGCAGTCTGAAATCCTACAAGAGCCACTTTGAAATACGCCAAGCACTACGGCCCTCTGAGGTGTATCAGGGAAAGAGCTCATGGTCTTCTATTGAGTAATCGAGGCTTTACCCTTGAGCAAATTGCAGAAATCCTTGAGATTAAATATCAGACCGTTTCCCAATGGATTGATGATTGGGAGGACTATGGTATTCGTGCATTGTATAAGAAACATGGTGGTGGAAGATCTTGCATATATGATGAATCTGAAGTGCAACGCATAAAAGAGTTAGTAGCAGAAGAGCCTCGTCGTTTATCGTATGTAAAATCCAAAATTGAGGATGAGACCGGTAAATCCTCATCAAAACTTACTCTGGCCAACATCGTAAAAAAGTTAGGACTGGTTTACAAAAGACTCCGTAAATCGTGCAAACATAAACGGGACGAAGAGCATTTCCAGCGTTGTAAAACTGCACTGAAAGACGCCCAGGAAGCTGAGCGCAAAGGGTTAATAAACTTGTTTTATTTTGATGAGTCCGGATTTACTCAAGAACCTTGTGTGCCATATGGCTGGCAGGAAAAAGGAAAGCAGCTCAGAATTCCATCAGTCAAAAGTAAGCGCATCAACGTGCTGGGCTTTATGAATCGGAGCTGTGAGCTGTTTCATTACCCTGTTGTGGGCTCTGTGAATAGTGATACAGTGATTGCAGCCTTTGACGACTTCGCAGAGAAAATGGAGGATGAAAAATACAGTTCAAATGACCGCTACACCGTAGTTATGGTGGACAATGCCAGTATTCATACCAGCAAAAAGTTTCGTGACAGAATCGCTGACTGGACTCTTGAGAAAAAGTTACTGATCTGCTTTCTTCCAACATATTCACCTGAACTCAATCTGATTGAGATCCTGTGGAGGAAAGTAAAGTATGAATGGCTCAATCTATTGTCAATCAAGAGTTTCACGGAATTTGAAAAGGAAGTTGAACGAGTGTTCGCTTCATTTGGAGAGAGTCATATGATTTCGTTTGCAAATACTAAATAATCGTTCAGTCAATTTATCCGAAAGCAAATTATCAACTACTTACTATTGACAACTGAAGATATTGAAACATTCGAAGACTGTCGCTCTATCATTCGATTTTACGAGCTCCGATGGCGAATAGAAGAGTTCCACAAGGCTTGGAAATCGGGAGCAGGAGTAGAAAGGCTTCGTCTGCAATCTCCGGATAACATTGAACGACTTGCGGTCATATTAATGTTTGTCGCTGTCAGACTAATGCAAATCCGTGAAGCATTAATGTTACCGAATGACAGGCAGCACAAAGACAGAAAGCTTTGGAGTGAAAAAACACTCGCGAATGAGGTGGTCAGTGATGATGAATGGCAGGTTCTCTGGCTAACCTATGAAAAAAAAGCGTTGCCCGATAAGCCGCCAACAGTCACTTGGCTGCTTCAAACGATTGCTCGGCTTGGTGGTTGGGGTGATTCAAAGCATACAGGGCAGCCCGGCTGGTTAGTGGTATGGGAAGGCTGGGCGAAATTGCAGGATCGGGTAAAAACCTGGCAGATAGCCCGGCAGTTCAGCGCTGGAGAGATGTGATCAAGAGTCAGCGCTGTGTTAGGTTAGTTGTCGTGTGGGCCAAATATGGCTTTTTGAGTGCATGCTATTTTTTCTGTAAGCGGAAAGAAAATAAGTTAATTTTCCTTTCGCTATTATCGCTGATCCTACTTTTCAAAACTATATTCTGTAAATTGTAATTTTTCTCCGCAACTGGCCGTTAAAAGTAAGAGTAATAAATATCCTAACGTACATAAGGTTGGCTCGTCATGAAACAGGGGTTTGTCCAGAGCTTTAGAGTTACATTGCTGTGTCTCATCGGTCTTTTATTACTGGGGTGTAAGGTCGAGCTTTATTCCGGGCTTGATGAAAGAGAAGGTAATGAAATGCTTGCCATCCTTCTCGATAATGATATACCCAGTGAGAAACTGGTGGATAAAGATAAAATTGTCACAATCATGGTGGAAGGTGTTGATGTTGCAAGATCTGTCAGGGTTTTGAGCAGCCTTGGTTTTCCGAAAGAAAAATACTCATCGATCGGTGATATTTTTCCAAAAGATGGCTTGATTTCTTCCCCTACCGAAGAGCGGGCTCGATATACCTATTCTATGTCACAGGAGCTGTCATCAACACTGTCTATGATTGATGGCGTCGTGACCGCTCGTGTTCATGTCGTATTGCCGCAGGAGCAGGATAGCCTGACGGATGTTAACTATCCCTCATCAGCGTCAGTGTTTATCAAGTATACTCCTGAGCTGGAACTGGCTGGTTTGGTTCCCAAAGTAAAAACTCTGGTGGCAAACAGCATCGAGGGTCTGTCTCTTGAGAAAATCGCAGTTTCACTGTTCCCGGCAACCCGCTTGAACTCTGGCAATTTTGATAGGCCATCAACAGAAACGGTGCTGTTTGTCGATGTTAATTCTGATTCTGCAGGTGTTGTTCGACTGGTTGTCTATGCTTTGATTCTACTGTTGGTAGTAGCACTGGGTGTTGGTGGCTATTTCTTCTGGATGATGGAACAGAAGAAAAAGAAGAAGAAAAAGAAGGATAATCGTTAAAAGCGGATGATTTGCTCAAGGCCACAATTATTTGTAGGACGATGCATCCTTCGCTAAATGGTTATTCAGTTGAGTGTATAGGGTTAGAGTGAAATGACCAATGAACAGTAACAATGTTTTTCAGGAATACCAGGGAACAAGCCTGTTCAATCATATGGTTGAGTTTAACTTCTTTCCTATTCGTTATGTACATACGAGCTGGCTTAAATCGGATAAACATTTCAGGTTTCTTAAAGCGCTTCAGTCAAGTGTGCCTGCGCAGTTCAATATATCAAGCTATTTGTTGAGAAAGTTTGGTATCTCGAAGCAGTTTGATTATGACTTTGACCGTCTGGATAAAAGGATTGTGTTTGCCAGTGCCGAAGAAATTGAGCGGTTGGCTTTATACATCGGGTTAATCCTGAATGAAGAAGCAATCCGGTCTGTTATCCACCGGGATGAGCGTGTGGCACTGAAGCAATGCCTGGGAGAAGAGGCCTATCGCTTTGCAGTTAAAAAAGCGCAGTTTATCAGCAGGGCATCAGACAAAAGCGGTCCCAGTCTACTCATTGATTGGAAACACCTGGATCGATTTAAAGCCTTTCTGGAAATAAATGGTCAACAGGTAATTGCCACTGCATTTTCCGATTTGCCTGTAGCCTTTCGGCAACGGTTGATATTAAAAATGCCCAGTAGTTGGAAAAAGACGTTGAACTCACCAGATGCTGGGGGGCTGGGTAAAGCCCAGTGCGTGAATTTACTGGTAAAAACACATAAAGAGGTGAATCGACAGTGGCGGCACCTGTTATCCTGAATAATATCCAGCTGGAGCTGGATCCAACCTGTAAAGTGCTCAAGGCAGATGACTATGTTGTTTATCTTGAAGCTCAGGAAATTATTAAGGCCGCCCAGCAGCAGGCTGCAGGTATTGCTGAGGAAGCTCACCAGGCCTATGAGCAGGAAAAAAAACGGGGGTATCAGGATGGTTTGGCTGAAAGTAAGGCTGAACAGACTGATCATATGTTGAAAGTGGTCAGTAGGACGATTAACTATCTTTCAGATATTGAAAATACCCTTGCTAATATCTTGCTGTCGGGTGTTAAAAAGATCATCGGTGAGTTCGATCAGGACGAGCTGGCCATAAGCCTGGTTAAAAATGCCCTGCAACATGTCAGAAATGAAAAGCATGTAACTATCCGTGTTCCGTCTGCCCAGTACAGTGCTGTTCAGGCGCGCTTGAATACCATCCTGGCAGAGTATAAAGGCGTTGGTTTTATTGATCTGGTTGCTGATCCCCGGCTCTCACCCGGTGACTGTATCATGGAGAGTGAAATCGGCGTTGTTGATGCCAGTGTTGATGTTCAGTTACGAGCATTACAGAAGCGGTTTGACAGTCTCCAATCACTATCTGTGCGGAACCGTGAGGCCGATGTGGCTAACAATGCTGAATAGAAAATGCTCTTCGGGTTATTAACGTCTTTTATCAGCTCTTTTTGAAATAAAGGGCAGTTACCTTCACTTGATGCTTACTTTGTCCAACAGGACATAATCAGGTAAGCATCTTTATTAAATTTCCCTATCTTTATGACTGGAATTTAGATTCAGTGAAGGTGTTTTCTTATGTCTGAGCCAAGTCGTTCTTCCACCATTGGCAGTGCTTTGATTTTGGCAGGAACGGCAATGGGTGCGGGCATGCTTGCTTTACCACTGGTATCAGCCAGCATAGGCTTGGTGCCGGTTATGATTATTTTTGCAGTAACAGCATTTTTTGCAGTCATTTCCGCCCTTTATGCCTTTGAGGCAAATATTGCCATAAACCCTGGCGGCTAAGTTACCGTTAATGGTTGGAAGCACCAATGTTCAGTAATTCTGCTGATCAACCGGCCAACAGTTAATTTTTTTGCTGCCGTCAGTTCTCGCCTCCAGGCCAGATAATGGGGAAGGTAACGAGTTGCAACCCCTTGGAATACGCCGCCAATCCAGCGTTTTAAATGACTGTGATAAGAATTTACAGTCTGGATGTGGTAGATGCCTTCAACAACATGTTGACCTGCTGATGTCACCAGCTCCTTGAAGACAAATCCAAGCTTGTCAGCAAGTTTTTCGTGAGCGAGGTGTGCATCCGCACAGACCGTGGCCTGTATCGATATGCGGCCATTTAAATGCCTGCACAATTCATTAGCACTTTCGTTTTCTAATACACCGTCAACGGTATTTCGATTACGGTCCCGAGCCACCATTACCGGGACTTTTCGGGCTTTGTTGGGATCATTACCCCGCTTTCGGGTTGGCCGTGGAAGGCCTTCTCTTTGCCCTTTGAAGGATTCACGGAAAAATGTTTCATCAAGCTCAGTAATGCCACAAAGCTCTTCTGCTTGATCATTATTAATCACTTCAAGAAAGCGGTGACGCCAGCGGAACGCAGTTTTCAAGTCAATGGCATTCTCAGCAGCAGCTGGTCGCAAGACCATAGAGTGAGTCATACCTGCGAGGTACTTGTTCCATTTTTCAGGGTGCCTGAGCCTTGCCAAAGGCGTTCCACTAAAGGCGTTAAACGTTGAGTCGCAAGTCTTGCAGTGGTAGCGCTGTCGGCCATTTCGTATGCCCCAGCGACCAACGCTATGGCTTTTGCATTTGGGGCACCTGGGGTTTTCGGCAAATTGGGCAAGTATGCTCTTTTCTACGTCAGGTGTTGCATTATCGTTATTGGGTATAGATTCACTGTAAACAGGTTCAGAGTCAGTGGTTTCTACTACCTCGGTAACCTCTATTTGAGTACTAAGGAGCGAGTTGTTAAGAATGTCTCGCTGTTCACTGGTTAATGTTGAAATGGAATCAATAAAATTCTGGAAGAGTTCAGATTGCATATCACTCCCCTACAACGTAGATTTTATGGGAGTTTAGCTGATTCAACCATTAACGGTAACTCTTAGGGTAGACATTAAGCTCAAAAAAGGTTCGTTTCCGGCGGCAGAACCCACCTTGAACAGCCACAATAAAGCTTCGAGGCTCTTATTGGATTACAGACTGTTCCCAGATTGAACCTGGCTGAAGCACTTATCATTAAAGGCTCTCAGAGCTTTGCTCGGCAATTTGCCCTCAAGCCTTACATTGCGTGGTCCACATCCAATTTTCACTGCAGAGCAGTTCGGAAATCAAATAGAGCCAGCTTCGAAACCATTATCAATGGCTGAACAAGATGAGTACTGCAAATAGTAGATTAGTTGAAAAAAACTGTTGACCTGTTTCGACCGGTCAGAACTCCTAAGTATGGCGGAACAGCTTGGTTTTACTATACGACAGCGAGATATCCGTCCTTTGGATTTTATCCTCTCACTGATCGATGCCCTCGCTGGTGATGGAAACTGCGATACCCAGGCGGATCTACACCGTAAATTTAACGAGTTGACGGGGCTGAATGTCTCTTATCGTTCTTGGGCAAATCAAGCTAAAAAGGACGCGCTGCCTACTCTTATCCTGTGGCTATGGGTGCAGTGTCTGGAAATATTTTCCCGCAAAGTCATGGCGTTTGATGAAGACAGTCCATTTTCAGAGTTTGAGCACATTCTGATTCAGGACGGTTCGTCACAAGCTGTCTATGATGCCCTGAAAGAAGCATTTCCCGGCAGGTTCTCAACGGTCAGTCCTGCTGCCGTCGAGCTTCATACGACAATGGATCTTCTCACCAACAACCTGGTGCGGGTGCAGCTGACTGAAGATACCCGTTCAGAAAGAGACTGTCTGCCACCACTGCCAACATCCATGGCCTATATCCTGATGCTAATGGATGCCGGTTATTTTGAGCTGGAACTCTTTGCCGCTATTGATGACAGGGAGGGTTCTTTTATCTGCAAGGCACCTCAGAGTATCAACCCGACGATACTCAGCGCGGTACGGGAGGATGGCAAGAATCTCAATCGCTACAAAGGACAAAAACTGAAGGATGTACTGTCTGGCTTCCCCAAAGACCAGTGCCTCGACCTGGATGTAGAATGGCCGGGATTCAAAGCCTGGCCATTCCGCTTGGTTGTCCGCTGGAATGACAAAAAACAGAAGTGGGTTTTCGTTGTGACCAACCTGAACCGGGTGGAGTTCACCTTGAGTGATGTGCTCCAGGCCTATCGTCTACGGTGGCAGATAGAGCTGATTTTCAAAGAGATCAAATCCTATTCAGGGTGGCATCGTTTTAACACCAAATCAGCGACACTGGTGTTTAGCCTGATTCTGATGTCCTTTGTGGTTGTGACGTTGAAAAGGTACCTTGCCCATGCTGCACAGGCGAACCTCTGTGAAAGTGGGAGCATTGAGGAAATCTCGACGCACAAGGTGATGAAAAGTGGGACTCACCTGTTTGGTAATGTGATTTCATCGTTGATGAATGCAGGAAAGTCATTGGTCTCATGCATTAAAAAGCTACTGGACTTCTGGGGAAATAATGCGAAACGAGAACACCCTGCACGGGATGGTTGTTCAGGGCGTACAAGATTAGGCCTTTGTGCGGTGGGTGGGGCTTAATGTCTACCTTAAGAACGGTAACTTAGCCAACCCTGGCTGTAATTTGTATACCATGGCCAGCAGAACATTAGGGCGGATAGGGAAGGTTTTGTCTGCAATTGCGCCTCTTGGGCTATTTTACGCATTGATGTCAGCGTATTTTTCCGGGGGAGGATCTTTACTGGCGCAATACGTTCAATTAGTGCTTCCCGGAGCCTCAGCCCAACTGTGTGTGATTTTCTTTGCTCTGGTTGCTGGTGCCTTTGTTTATTACAGTACCCGGGCCGTGGATCTTGTTAACCGTATCTTTTTCACCCTGATGATCGTTACTTTCATTTTTGCCCTGATTTCACTGGCACCTTCGGTGCGTTATGAGAGTATGGTTCATACGGCAAAGGTTGAATGTTTATCGGTTCTGGCTGCGCTGCCGGTCATATTTACATCGTTTGGTTATCATGGTGGCATTCCCAGTATTATCATTTATCAAAAGAAGCAGCTGAAGCATATCCCGTTTGTTTTTCTTTTAGCGACCTTGATTCCGCTGACGATTTATACATTCTGGCTGATGGCGGTGCTGGGGGTATTACCGGAAGGTTTATTACTGAGAATCAGCCAGTCATCAGGGGCAACGGCTCATTTAATTTCAGCATTGAGCGGTGATAACGATGTACACACTATCCTTTATCTATTTTCTGATCTGGCTTTGTTGACTTCAGTGTTAGGCGTTGCGCTTGGGCTGTTTGATTATCTTGCCAGCTTACTACAAAGGGAGGATACCCGAATCCACCGGCTGCAAACCGCGTTGGTGACATTCATCCCGCCTGCTGTTATTGCCATTATGTTTCCGGATGGTTTTGTCCCGGCTTTAGGGTATGCTGCGATTGCTCTGGTCATTCTGGGTATCCTTCTGCCTACGGCCATGGTCTACGTACTAAGAAAAGATCCGGCCTATGAAAACCCGTTTCGGGCACCAGGGGGAACCATGTTGATGTCAAGCTGTTTTGTGTTTGGCTGTATTATCATTCTGTCCCAGTTTATTTCCAGGCTATAGGTTTTTTTGCGTAAGTTGAGAATGAAAAGTGAACCTTTGGTTAATTAAACAATAGATCTGCATACATTAAAATTTAAACTGTCGTTTATAGTGGTTAATGCTGTTTGTTCATATTAAAAATATGTTTTTTCCGAAAATCTGATTAATCTTTGTTCTAAGTCAATGGCTTTAATTTTTTTGGTTATATAAACTTCGGTTCTAGATTTTTAACCCTTCTTTAATTATTCAATTTAGCCAGTTCGCTGGCTGTCTCTGTTTGGGACTCTTCCCGGAGATGGTGGTGAACAGTGGTAGAGGTTTGCGTATGCAGGTCATAAAGGCTGATGTAGCCATTGTCGGTGCCGGAGGTGCCGGTCTTCGGGCTGCGATTGCCGTTGCCGAAAAAAATCCTGAGCTCAAAGTAGCATTGATTTCCAAAGTCTACCCTATGCGGAGTCATACGGTGGCAGCAGAAGGCGGTTCAGCCGGTGTCATTCAGGATCATGACTCTCTGGAAAACCACTTTGTTGACACGGTTGCCGGTGGCGACTGGCTCTGCGATCAGGATGTTGTGGATTACTTTGTTTCCCACGCCACCGAAGAGATGATTCGCCTGGAGCACTGGGGTTGCCCATGGAACCGTAAGGACGACGGTAACGTAAACGTTCGTGCTTTTGGTGGTATGAAAATTGAGCGCACCTGGTTTGCTGCCGACAAGTCCGGCTTCCATATGCTTCACACGTTGTTCCAGACATCCACCAAGCACCCATCCATTGAGCGCTTCGATGAGTATTTTGCCACTGACCTGATCATGGAAGATGGCCGTGCTCAGGGCGTTGTTGCCATTGAAGTGAAAACTGGCGAGCCAAAAGTATTCCTGGCGAAATCAGTGGTTCTGGCAACAGGCGGCTCTGGTCGTATTTTCCGTTTCAACACCAACGGTGCCATTGTGACCGGTGACGGTCATGCCATGGCCCTGCGTGCTGGTGCACCGCTGCGTGATATGGAATTTGTTCAGTACCACCCAACCGGTCTGCCAGGCTCCGGTGTATTGATGACGGAAGGTTGTCGTGGTGAAGGCGGTATCCTGTTGAACAAGGATGGTTACCGTTACCTGCAGGATTATGGTCTGGGGCCAGAGACTCCGGTTGGTCAACCAAAGAACAAATACATGGAACTGGGGCCACGTGACAAGCTTTCCCAGGCCTTCTGGCAGGAGCAGCGTAAAGGCCGCACCATTGAAACGCCACTGGGTGATGCGGTGCATCTGGACCTGCGTCATCTGGGCGAACAAAAGCTGATGGAGCGTCTGCCACTGATCTGCTCCCTGGCAAAAAACTACCTGGGGGTTGATCCGGTTCATCAGCCAATTCCGGTTCGTCCTGCGGTTCATTACACCATGGGTGGTGTCAGAGCGGACATCAACTGTGCCACCGATCTGGCCGGTCTTTTCGCTGCCGGTGAATGTGCCAGCGTTGGTATGCACGGTGCCAACCGTCTCGGCTCCAACTCTCTGGCAGAGACTGTGGTCTTCGGTAAGGTTGCCGGTGAAAGCGCGGCTGATTTTGCCAGCCAGAATATAATGTCTGACGAACGCAAATTGCTGGACCAGGCAAAAGCGCACCTGGCAGCCATCGAAAGTCTGCGTAACGCCAACGGCACTGAAAAAGCATCTCACCTGCGTCATGAAATGGTGAAAACCATGGAAGACAGCTTTGGCATTTACCGGGTGGGTGAAGAGATGCAGGCCGGTCTGGACAAGATCTCCGAACTGCGTGAGCGTTTCAAAAACGTCAAGGTGGAAGACAAGAGCAAGGTCTTCAATACCGAACTGCTGCAGGCCTTTGAGCTACAAAGCTCCCTGATGGTTGCTGAGTGTATGGCCATTGGTGGTGTTGAGCGTAAAGAGTCCCGTGGTGCGCACCAGCGTATTGATGGCTTTGAAGCCCGTGATGATGTCAACTTCCTGAAACACTCCGTCACCTTCTATAACGGTGATGCCAAGCCTCGTCTGGAATATGAGGACGTGAATGTAACCCGCTTCCAGCCAGAAGAGCGTGTCTATGGCGCCGCAGCCGAGAAGAATGCGGCTGAGAAAAACGGCGAAGGGAAGTAAGGAGGCCCCATGAGTGATAAAACCATAACCATCGAGATTCTGCGTTATAACCCAGAAACCGATGATAAGCCGACATTTGGCACTTTCACTATTCCTTATGTGGAAGCCTGGTCCATGCTGGATGCCCTTGAGCATATCAAGGATGAACTGGATTCCAGCCTGGCTTACCGCTGGTCCTGCCGTATGGCGGTGTGTGGCAGCTGTGGCATGGTCATTAATGGTACACCAAAGCTTGGCTGTGAAACTTTCCTCCGGGATTTCTACCCGAACACCATTCGGGTAGAGCCACTGGCTAACTTCCCGATCGAAAAGGATCTGGTGATTGACTCTGAAGACTTCATCAAGAAGCTGGAGTCAGTGAAACCTTACATCATCAATGCGATGGAGAAGCCGGTTCGAGAGGGTGTGAATAAGCAGACGCCTCAGCAAATGGGCCTTTATAAGCAGTTTTCCATGTGTATTAACTGCATGCTCTGCTACTCCGCGTGTCCACAGATGGGCTTGAACCCACTGTTTACCGGTCCTGCGGTGATTGCTCTGGGCCACCGTTATAACCTGGACAGCCGTGATGATGGCTATGAGCAGCGTACTGAAGTGATTCAGGGCAAGAATGGTGTCTGGTCCTGTACATTTGTGGGCTACTGTTCTGAGGTTTGTCCAAAGAATGTTGACCCGGCCGCTGCCATCAACCAGAACAAACTGCAGGGTTCCCAGGATTGGGCGCTCTCTTTCCTGATGCCACGTAAAGGAGACAAGTGATGAGTCTAGGACTTACGCATTGACAACAGGCTCTAAAATTTGATAATGCCAAAAAACAGATGTCTTCAGGGATGAAAGTGAGAACTACCACTCGACCGACCACTGCACGATGCACTCTTGCAAAATACATTGGCTTTTTGATTAGTGAGCCAAAATCATCAACATGCACAAGACTGGCCGAGGTTACCGACTTTTCTCACGATAGCGCAAACCGCTTTCTTAAGCGTGAAAACTATCAGCCCAAAGATATGTACGATGAAGCAGTCAAAAGTTTAAACCCTATTGGCGGCACCCTGAGCGTTGATGACAGCGTGCTCGACAAACCTTATAGCTACTCCGTGGCACTGGTTGGCCACTTTTGGTCGGGTAAACATCACCGAGTGGTTAAGGGAGTTAACCTCATCACCCTTTATTACACCGACGTATCCGGGCGCCATATGCCGGTGAATTACAGGATATACGACAAATCGGAAGACAAGACAAAAAACGACTACTTCCGTGAAATGTTGATTGAAGTGCTGGTATGGGGGCTGAAGCCAGCGTTCGTTACCGGTGACTCCTGGTACAGCTGCACGACTAACCTGAAGACGATTAAAAACCATCAGACTGGGTTTATGTTTGCCGTTGAGAAAAACAGGACAGTATCACTGGAAAAAGGTAAATGGCAGCAGGTTCAACACCTCGACATCCCCGACAATGGTCTGGATGTATGGCTCAAAGACTTCGGTAAGATCCGGTTGTTCAGGACGATGCTAAAAGACCAGCGTCGCCACTACGTGGTTTACTTGCCAGAGGAAGTCCCTTTTGAACGCAATGACTTCAAGCAGATCCATGACCAGCACTGGCAGATCGAACAGTTTCACAGGGCGATCAAGCAGGTTTGCCATATTGAGCACTTTCAGGTTCGCAGCGAACGACCCGTCAGAAACCATATATTTGCTGCAATTTTAGCTTTTGTTTATCTCCAGAAAATGCAGATAGAGCAGGAGTTTACGAATATTTATCAGCACCAACGGGGGCTGTTTAAAGAGACAATAGGCGCTTTCATTGAGAGTTTTGCAAAGGGGAAGGATCACCTCCTACCAAAATTTATCGGTGTCATCAATGCGTAAGTCCTAGAGTCGTCGCCCCTATGTGCGTCCTATGAAGCGCACCTGGTATATGGATCATCCCTTTTACCGCCAGTACATGGTACGGGAATCCTCCTGCGTAGTTGATGGTCTGTATGCCATCAACCTGTTTGTCGGCCTGGTTCAGCTGGTTAGAGGTGAAGCTGCCTGGAATAGCTGGCTTGCTTTTCAGGCCAACCCACTAATGATTTTGTTTACCGTGGTTACCCTGGGCCTGACCCTTTACCATGCCGTCACCTATTTCGATATGACGCCCCGCGTTCTGCCACAGCAGATTCGTAAAATGGTAAAAGACAGTGTGGTTAACAAGTTGATGTACGTTGGCCTGGCGGTGGTTTCTGCCATCATTCTGGCTGCGGCCACCATGGGACTTTGACGGGGATAGGAGAGGGAGCATGAGTAATAAACGTCATATTGAACCTCTGTTGTGGAGTCTGTTTGGGGCGGGTGGTACGACCATCGCCTTTTTCTTTCCGGCCATTATTTTTGTGGTTGGTCTGGGCGTGCCTCTGGAAATTATTCCGGCAGAAGCGCTCTCTTACGAGCGAATGTCAGCGTTCTTTCTGGAGAGCTGGATTGGCAAGTTGGCACTGATGGTGGCTTTGGTGCCTTCTTACTGGGCCTGTATTCACCGTATTTACCACGGTGCCCACGATCTGGGCTTTCACCCGGGGGTTGGGGTAAAAGTGGCCTGTTATGGTGGTACGTTGATTCTCAGCCTGGCAACCATTGCTTTATTGCTGGTTTGATCAGATTGTACGAAGGGGCTGAGTAAGCCCCTTCTCATGGATGGAAAGTTATGGATAGAAAGTCAAGCTGCGGGTGAAGTTTTTTCAGGGCTTTGGCTTTTTTCCTGAAGATAATTTTGTTCGATTCGTCGTTGATTTCGTGCTTGGGATATTTTTTCTGTGAAGACAGGGTCTTTATTGAGTAACTCCTCCTGCTTGATCATTATTTGATTGATCTGGTCATGAAATTTCCGGGTAATGTTATTAATCATTTGGGCACGATTAATCCCTGTTAAGGAGTGTTCCCGAATATAGCTGTCGACCGATACTCTTATCATTGCGCCCAGTGGGCTATCATGCTCATCAGAACGTTGAATAATCAGTTCAAGGCTCCCGAGATTTTCATGCTCTGCTCCGTCAGTGAGCCCTTCAGTCAGAATGGGAGTTGCCTCCTTTACCCAGAGTTCCCCAAAGTGATCCCCTATTGCCTGTTGAGTCTCAACCGGCATAGTACTAACTTGAGGGTTTATTGAAGCCAAGGCTTCATCCAATTGAGCCCGAGTTGTACAAGAAATTATTGCTGCCCGAACTCCCCCCCATTGGTTTTGCCTTGCAAGTACCTTTATCATTTCCAGATTGTCGGGAGATAGAGATTCAACCTGACGTCTGCCAACGGCCAGATTACGGGTTGCATTACCGGTTTTGTCTGATTGGGGCGTTACCTTGGCTTTACTGACTGGTCGTCCTATATGACTGGTGCTTGTCTCGGCAGAGGAGGTATGGCCCTTTTGTGCTGGTATATAGGGTGTTTGGTTGTCGCCTGTTATTTTTGGAGGCATCTTTCCCATCCCTGGTTTGCCATAATAAAGCGTTCTGTAAGTTTTTTTCTTCGTTTACTAGTAAGATGAATTATCGGCGGCTTTCGCTTGATTTCTACCAGAAGCCGCCAGTTTATCCCGGGGAGTCTGTATGCAGAAAATAGTTGTGGTGACCGGAGTGAGCCGAGGGCTTGGTCTGGAGCTGTGCCGTCAATACCTGGCGGAAGGTGCCAAAGTTTATGGTTGTTGTCGGTCTCCGGAACAGTCACAGAAACTGCTTGAGCTTAAACGCAGTGCAGGCTATCAATTTGAACTGGTACCTCTGGATATTACTCAGCCAGGGATGATTCACAACCTGCAGTATGTGATTGAAGAACCCATCGATATCCTGATCAATAATGCCGGGATTTATGGCCCTCCGGGTCTGTCGTATGATCAAGTGACCGTTGACCCGTGGATGGAGGTTTTGCGAGTTGATACTGTGGCCCCAATGATGGTGACTCAGGCGTTGGTCGGGAAGGTAGCCCAGAGTCATGACAAGAAAATTATTATGATGTCCAGCAAAATGGGCAGTATGGGGGACAACCAGAGGGGGGGTAGTTATATCTATCGATCTGCTAAAGCGGCATTAAATGCTGTGGGTAAGAGTCTCGCCGTTGATCTTGCTGAGAAGGGAATTAGCGTTGGTATATTGCATCCGGGTTGGGTTCAGACCGATATGGGGGGCGCCAATGCCCTGATAGATACAGAGACATCCATCAGGGGGATTCGTAAGGTTATTGAGCAACTTTCGTTGAAAAACAGTGGCCAGTTCATCAATTATGATGGGGCAGTGATTCCCTGGTAGGTTGATTAATCGGGTGAAATTTGATGCTTTCTATTGTCCAGTCGCTACATTTTTTCGCCCTTTATGGCGTGAGCCTGACGGGCTTGTTTCTATTGTCCGCTATCCCGTCCGAAATCGTCGGATTATACCTCCACCAGTCTTTTGCCGGCAGTAGCGAGATGAGTGGTGGATTTGCAGATCTGTTTATTTCAGTGTTGATCGAGCCCCTTGCTATGGGAGCAGCGATTTTCTTTATCGCCAGTCGTGACCAGGGCGGGAATTTAAGCCTTTATGGCAGTTTAATAAAGTCGATGGGTATCTACTTCCAGTTGGCGATCAGTTACCTGATCGTGTTGGTAATAGTCATGCTTGGCTTTAGCCTTTACCTGATACCCGGATTTTATCTACTGTACAAATTGATGTTTGTGGAGTTTCGGGTGGTCCTGAAAGGAGAGCCGCCAATGGAGGCTATTAAGGCCAGTTTTAACCAGACAAGGGGGCAATGGTCCTTGTTGTTTTTGCCTTTTACTTTACTCTTGCTTGCTCTAACGTCCTCACAATACCTCATCCGTTATTTATTAATAGACCAGGAGAGTGTGCTGCTGTTACAAATAATGGGCGGTATTCTTCAGGCGCCCTTTATGGCGTTTGCCGTTGTAGTTGGTTTCCGCCTGTTCAGCTTGACCAGTCAGCCGCTTTCATAGGTTAGGATGCAGGGCTTCAATACGGTTAAACGTATCTTGCAGTTGAAGAAATAGAGGATCATAACGCTCAGGCTCCATTTGCTGTCCTGATTGCTCCAGGTCTCCGGCAAGTGTTACCAGATGCTCTGCTCCGACCACTGCAGCACCGCCTTTAATCCGGTGGGCAAAGTTGACAATTAGCGCGGTTTGCTGATTGTTGACCGCTGCTTTCAAATTAAGGATGTCTTCTCGGGTACTCTGGAAAAATGTAGATAACAACTCTTCCAGAAGTACCTCATCACCGTCGGTGATTTGATGTAAATTTTCCAGATTGATCATAAAACGTCCTGTACAAATCATTAATAAATTAGTTTTTCGCCTTTAAACTCAAGTGCTTTAGTCGTCAGGAGCCTGTCCAATAACTGAAGTTTCTACCAGATTGCCATCAGCAGGCCTGAAAAATTTTCACATTCTTCTGTTCTTGCTTTATCTGCGAGTGTCCTCAGGCAGCATTACAGACGTTTTTTGAATCGCTCCAGGACAGCCTGGATAGCCCGGTCGAAGACCGGGTTATCCGCCATAACACGGATGGAACCGTCTTCGATTCCCTTTTTGAGATCGCTTCCAGATCGCTCCGCAATACGCATCCCCGAACGATTGACAAAAATATATCGATGACTGTCCTTGCTCAGTCGGGCCAGTTTGCAGCAGAGGCGGTGTGAGTCACCTTCACCAATAAACTCAACCCACTGACCTGGGTGAAGTCCATCAATGATGACAGGGGCAAATGAGGAGTGGTGCCCCTGCGCATCAGCTTCATCATTCGGTTCATTAGGAACCAGTTCAAGCTCCTGAGAGTCTTCGGTTGCCTCTGGGTTGAGCTCAGACAAGGGTGAATTATTCAGGCTGAGACCGGACTGTCCGCAGGAAAGAATTATCTCTTCTCCAAGTTCGGAATCTTCTTTCTTGAAATTTTCTGACCGGAAATCAATCGTATTGTCGTCAGAGGATGCTGTTACCTGCATCTCTTCTGGTTGTTCGCTGGGTTCAGTAGCGTGATTTTGTTTTTCCGAACGCTCAACCTCTGGTTGCAGGATGATATTCAGGTTGAATTGAAATCCATCAAGGCAATCCTGAAATATATTAGGGTTTTCATTGTGGTCTGAAATGATGGTACGTACCGTATACTCAATCAGTAACAACACATGTTTGCTTAGTTGAGTATCCCGGCAATACAGGATGCCCGCGGACGTCAAATTGTTTAATAAGCGTCGGGCCGGGTGCTTATTATGGGTTAAAAAATCATCATCAAGGATTGCCTGTTTTAAAATCGGTATCTGCAATAATGCCATGGTTTTTTTGACGTCATCAGGCAGGTGATGATCATCCAGAATGTATTCAAATAACCAGCCAACCATATTGATAAGGTCTTCATGATGGCGAGAGAGATTTGAGTTCACACCCTGTACTTCCAGAGCATCTATGACCGAGTTGTGGAGGTTCCTTATTGAAACGTGTTGCTCAAGAACTTCCAGTTGCAGTGAGCTGAGGACATTGGCCAGATCGATAGTCTTGACCCTGTTTGCTTTGGCTTCAGGGATGAGTTCGTCTTCGGCAAGCATATCCTCCAGACGGGATATCAGCTTCTCGGCAAGGCTATCCAGAAACTCGGGGTTTGCAATGTCAGGGTAATGGCCCTGCTTAGGGGCTGTTTGTATTCGATCCATGGAACGGGGAGCTGATACGGGATGATGATCTGGGGCGGGGACTGTATTGTTTTCCGATCGTCTAACCGGAGATAAATGTTTGGGCTCCAGCCCTTTATTAATAAGTAGCTGATCAACCTTTAGCCAGAGTTGATCAGCCGTTTTGTTAAGATGTCTGGCAAACCAGATGAAAAGCTGTTGTTCAATATCTCGATCAGGTTGAAGGTTTTCAAGGGCTTTGGAGAAACTTTCGCACACCCGCTCCCGGGTAGCTGGATAAGTACCCTCATGTTGGGGATAAGTGTTCTCAAGACTGCTTTTGATTCGGCAAATACGCTCAGCGTTTTTACTGTTCACAAAGTTATTGGCTGCAGAATGCCATAGCAGTTGATGATCAAGTTCGGAGTTGTCCAGTAATTCAAGCGTTAAGACACTTTTTTGTTGAGAAGATTGTTCTTTGTCGGTGCTGGTCAAATGCTCAATGAAGCTATTTTGAATTAAGGATTCAGACTTATTCAAACGGTTTTTTATATCGACCCAGCGCATCATATCCTGATCATTGGTGATTTCTTCCAGATGGGATTCTAAGTTAGACGATAAAACTGAAAACAGCGCATCAATCTCAGGACAGATGATTTCATGGACTAATTGGTTTAATTCAGAAAAAAGAGCCAGTTTCGTGGACTCATTTTTACCGCCCGGGCTGAGGGGTAAAACGTTGGAGAACTGAGTTGACATGCTGGTCACATCCCTGTACTGCACAATACCACCTGCAGGACTTAAGGTACCTGCAGGGACCATTCATATCATTAACATACTGTTGTTATCTTGCGAATACTTAATTGAATTAAGTAGCTGTTAACTAAAAATTTTTAATGCATTTGTCAAAAAACGGCAACAAACCCGTTTTATCCCTGTCTTAGCTCTTTAGCTATTTCTTTAGCTTTTTCAAGGGCTTTATTAAAGCCGTTTTTAAACAGGTTTTCGCGAATCTGTCTTTGAAGCTGTTCGGGAGTAATCTCTCCGTCTTCCGCAGCGGCTTCAGCAAGCTTATTTTTCTCCTTGTTTTGTACAAGGCTTGAAAACTCCTGAGACTGCATCGGATCAATACGGTCTACCGGTTTGACATTCCCTACCTGCCCTGAGTTATTAGAAGGTAGGTTCTCGACATCCTTGTTAGTAATGAGTGACATGGTCAGGCTCTCCAATGCCCAGCACAAGCTGGAATTTTGTAAATTAAGAAAATGTCGCCTTCTCTGGCGGCATTGTTCGCTAATGCTTTAATCCTAATACTGCTCATTGTAGATTATGAATAGAGATTATAAAAAAGATAAGTAGTTAAAAGTTTGCTTATGGATATTTTGATCGTACTATCAGACAGACAAAGAAAGAGATCCTTAATCTATTATAAGTGGGTCTTGAACTAAAACGTCCCCAACCTATGAAGTATGTCAATATCACTGATGAAGCTGTTGTATTAACTTTGAAATACGCCAAGCACTACGGCCCTCTGAGGTGTATCACACGGCAAAAACATGAGCATTATTTGAACAGACAAACAGGCTAAAAAAGGACAAAATACTCATTTTCTATCAGCCTATGCCTTCAAAAGCCTTATTCTCAAAATTCAGTACACTCACCGATCCTCGTGACCCAAAGAAAACTACTCACATTTTGGCGGAGATTATGTTCATCTCTGTTTGCGCCATCCTTTGTGGTGCCGATGACTGGAACGCCATAAGACTGTTTGCCAAAACCAAAGAACGCTGGTTCCGACAGCATCTGACTTTGCCCGGTGGAATTCCTGTCGCTATCACATTTAATCGAGTCTTTGCCGCGATCGATCCTGATGAGTTTCGCCAGATCTTTATCCAATGGATCCGGGATGTGCTTTCAGGTTTGCAACTTTCTGATAGCAGAATCGTGGCAATCGATGGAAAAACCATCAAAGGTTCCCCCCTGTGTCAGCATAGTTGTCGCCTCTCCTGAAATTAGAAATCTCAACAGGGGGCGGTCTATGAGTAATCAATGGCCCGCTATTCAGAAGAGTTCAAAGAGTCCATCATTCAGAAGATGATGCCACCCAATAATGTGCCAGTTTCGCAGTTGGTACGTGAGACTGGTATCTCTGATGTGACCCTGTACACTTGGCGAAAGAAAGCAGTATCTAAAGGAGTGCCTGTGCCGGGCGACGGAAAGAATCCAGATCAATGGACAACTGAAAACAAGTTAGCCGTAATCATTGAAACGGCTGCGTTAAATGAAGCAGAAATGGCTGAATACTGTCGTAAAAAAGGTCTGTTTGCTGAACAAATTCAGCAGTGGAAGGCTGCCTTTATTAACAGTGTTTCTGTCCAGCCTGAAAGTCAGTCAAAACAGCGTAAGGCGCTGTCTGACGAACACAAAAAAGATAAGAAAACCATCAAAAAGCTTGAGCGTGAACTCAATCGCAAGGACAAGGCGTTAGCAGAAACTGCTGCCTTGCTGGTACTCACAAAAAAGGCCCAAGAGATCTGGGGGGCGCCAGAGGACGATTAGTCTCTCTCCCGGATCGACAAAATGCTGTTAGCCTGATTAAACAGGCAGTTAAAGATGGGGCTCGTCAGTCAAAAGCCTGCAAAGCCCTTGGTCTTACAGAAAGAACTGTACAACGCTGGATGCAGGGTGATGACGTGCGCGCAGATAATCGCAAAAATGCTGACAGGCCAGAACCGGTTAACAAGTTTTCTGAAGCTGAGCGACAGGCGATTGTTGACGTCTGTAACAGCGAGCGGTTCAAAAGCCTTCCGCCCAGCCAGATTGTGCCCACATTGTTAGATGAAGGTCTCTATATGGGGTCTGAAAGGACATTTTACCGGGTGTTGGAGGAAACAGGGCAACAGCATCATCGGGGCAGTGCTGCCAAGCCAAACAGGTATAAGCCAACGTCCTGGTGTGCTACCGGACCCAACCAGGTCTGGTCCTGGGATATTACCTATCTGCGCTCTCCGATACGGGGGCAGTTTTATTACCTGTACCTGGTGATAGACATCTTTAGTCGTATGATTGTTACATGGGAAATTCATGAAACCGAATCAGCTGAGCATGCATCAGAAATGATCACTAAAGCCTGTATCAAACAGGGAATTGCAGCCTTGGAGTGGCCACTGGTTCTGCACTCAGATAATGGTAGTCCCATGAAGGGTGGCACTATGCTGTCAACACTGCAGCGTCTTGGGGTCGTGAGCTCATTCAGTCGTCCCCGGGTCAGTGATGATAACCCCTTTTCCGAGGCCATATTCAGAACCCTGAAATACCGCCCTGGTTATCCGCGCACGCCATTTGCTGATCTTGAAGCAGCACGTAGCTGGGTGCATGGTTTTGCCCAATGGTACAACGAAGAGCACAAGCACAGTGGGCTGAAATTTCTGACACCCGGGCAAAGGCATCGTGGTGAAACCAAGGTGCTTATGGCTAACCGCAGAAAGGTTTATGAACAAGCCAAAGAACGTCACCCAGAGCGCTGGGGAAAGAGGTCAACAAGGAACTGGGATCTGGCTGATGAAGTCTGGTTGAATCCCGACAGACCTGCTGATGATCAACTAAGCAAAGCCGCTTAAGTTGAGGCGACAACTATGTTGACAAACACCGGTTCTGCCTGGAACAAAGGTAAAGATGCCATTCACATGGTTAATGCCTGGTGCACCAAGGCCGGGCTGTCCCTTGGTCAATATAAGGTAGATGCCAAGTCTAATGAAATTACTGCTATTCCTGAACTGCTCAAACTGCTTGAGTTGGCAGGTAGCCTGGTCACCATCGATGCAATGGGCTGCCAGAAGAAAATCGCCACAGCCATCCTGAAAAAAGAAGCGGACTATCTGCTTGCTGTGAAGGGTAACCAGAAAAAACTTTATGGTGAACTTACTCGCGCTTTTGAACAGCTGTGGCAAGAAAATCCGGAAGATGGTCCATGCCCTGAGTTTGCTGAGCAGGAAGGTAAATCTCATGGTCGTCGTGAACATCGTAGATGCTGGGTAATCAACGATATCGCGGAAGGTTCCAACGCGTCAGGCTGGCAGGCCAAAACGATAGCAGCCGTCCAGTTAGACAGCCAGAAAAAAGGCAAAGGGAGCACATTAATCCGTTACTTTATATCGAGCCGCAAGTTGTCAGCAGGAGAGGTACTTGAGGCGACAAGGAAACACTGGTTGATTGAAAACCAGCTACATTGGGTTCTAGACGTTGCTTTTGATGAAGATCGTTGCAGATCACGAGAAGGTTATGCAGCAGAAAATCTTGCAGTTGCACGACAGATAACACTCAATCTTCTAAAGCTGGATACATCCGAAAAAGCAGGCATCAAAAACAAACGTCACAAATGTGGTTGGGACGAAGAGTATATGATGAACGTGCTTGGGCTGATCAATATATGATCATGTGTAACTGTTCAGCACCCCCACATAAATCTGGAATTTTCTGATTTTTATACCATCCTCTTAAGCACCATTTTTCCACAATATTCGCCAGCATGATTCCAGAACTACCCGCAACTATGTCGGCTGAGATTCTCTTGAAAGAGAATGCAGAGCTGCGGATGAGAGTTGCCTGTCTGGAAGAGCGATGTCGAGAATTGGAAGAAAAGGTTGGCAAGAACAGTCAAAACAGCAGCAAGCCGCCATCGTCTGATGGTTATCAAAAACCTTGTAAAAACAGTAATTCTCCAGATCATTCTGACGACCTTTCCGCAGATAAAGGTACCGATCCATCGGATGAAAAACCCAATCCTAAAAGTCTGAGACAGTCTTCTGGTAATAAAGCCGGTGGAAAGAAAGGGCATCAGGGCACTTGTCTTAAACAGGTCGATATCCCTGACTATATTGAGTACCTTCCGGTTAAAGAATGCAATAAATGTCAGGCGTCTCTTCTTGATAGTGAGCCGGTCAAATATATTGAACGACAGGTGTTTGAACCAGGGAGACCGGGTGAATTTGAAGTAACGGCCCATAGAGCTGAAGTAAAAATCTGCACTTGTGGTTGTCGGAATCAGGCTGAATTCCCGGAAGGTGTTACCGCTGCCGCACAATATGGCTCAGCCACACAGGCTATGGCCGTCTATCTTAACCAATACCATTTCCTGCCTTTTAAGCGCGTGTCAGAGTATTTTAATACTCTCTATAAAATGAGTGTAAGTGCAGGCACTGTCGCCAATTTTGTGGCCAGAACCTATGAAAATCTGGCTTCTACTGAAGAGGTTATTCGTGACGCCTTGCGGGAATCGTCTGTTGCCGGAGCCGATGAAACGGGTATGCGGGCCGAGGGCTCTTTGCACTGGCTACACGTTATGCGGGATGAACAATGGACGCTCTACTACTTGTCTGAAAAGCGAGGTCGTGAGGCCATGGACACGATGGGCATACTGCTAACATTTGCAGGCGTTCTGGTTCATGATCATTGGAAATCCTATTTTGCATATGCGGCAACTCACGTACTTTGCAATGCCCATCACCTGAGGGAGCTTTTGGGTGTTGTTGATAGGGACAGCAATCAACTGGCGTTGCGATTGATGAAGCTACTGAGGCTTTCCTGGCATTACTGCAAGGGCTTTAAGACCATAGGTATGCTACAGATGCCAAGTGTTGTCTGTGAACGAATCGAGAAGATTTATGACCGGTTGCTTCAGCGGGCTCTAATGAAAGAAGTCGTCTATATGGAGAAGCAACGAGAGGAGCTTAAGCGCAAGAAAGTCAAGAATACTAAAGCTTACAATCTCTTCAAACGACTCACTGAGTTCAAGGCTGAGACACTGCGCTTCATGTCAGATTTTACCATTCCCTTCGATAACAATGGCAGTGAGCGGGATGTTCGAATGGCCAAGTTAAAGCAGAAAATCTCAGGCTGCTTCAGGAGTGCAGACGGTGGTTCTATGTTTGCACGGATTCGCAGCTATTTGTCGTCTGCCAGAAAACAGGGAATGGACATATATCAATCACTTCATAGAGCTGTTCGGAATTACTGTAATATGCCTTTGCTCAGTGCTGAATAGTTACGATCATGTTTTTGCCGTGACCGGTAAATCCTCATCAAAACTTACTCTGGCCAACATCGTAAAAAAGTTAGGACTGGTTTACAAAAGACTCCGTAAATCGTGCAAACATAAACGGGACGAAGAGCATTTCCAGCGTTGTAAAACTGCACTGAAAGACGCCCAGGAAGCTGAGCGCAAAGGGTTAATAAACTTGTTTTATTTTGATGAGTCCGGATTTACTCAAGAACCTTGTGTGCCATATGGCTGGCAGGAAAAAGGAAAGCAGCTCAGAATTCCATCAGTCAAAAGTAAGCGCATCAACGTGCTGGGCTTTATGAATCGGAGCTGTGAGCTGTTTCATTACCCTGTTGTGGGCTCTGTGAATAGTGATACAGTGATTGCAGCCTTTGACGACTTCGCAGAGAAAATGGAGGATGAAAAATACAGTTCAAATGACCGCTACACCGTAGTTATGGTGGACAATGCCAGTATTCATACCAGCAAAAAGTTTCGTGACAGAATCGCTGACTGGACTCTTGAGAAAAAGTTACTGATCTGCTTTCTTCCAACATATTCACCTGAACTCAATCTGATTGAGATCCTGTGGAGGAAAGTAAAGTATGAATGGCTCAATCTATTGTCAATCAAGAGTTTCACGGAATTTGAAAAGGAAGTTGAACGAGTGTTCGCTTCATTTGGAGAGAGTCATATGATTTCGTTTGCAAATACTAAATAATCGTTCAGTCAATTTATCCGAAAGCAAATTATCAACTACTTAGAAGGTTTGGTTTTTTGTTTGGGAGTGTTGCCCGGTTTAATCAGCCGACAGCTGGTCTGAAGATCATAAAGCCATCTGTATCACCGCCGACAACTGAAACTAGTACAGCCGGGAGAATACTATGAGCGGTGAGCATTTTACGTTAACGATCAGTCAAAGCACGTCTGACGCCGGCGATTTTGCCATACATATGAAAGAACCTGATAAATCTGAACAGTTGTTAGTTCATTTAAGATTTACGCCTTTGGCTATGTTTGATGAAGCTTATCTGGATGATCTTGTCGGTGTGATGGCCAGGAAGCTGGCAAAAAGGATTATTGAATGGCGTGTGGCTCCCGATGACCCTGACGCAATGCTGGCCTGCCAGAGTGAGGCTCGTGCAGTCGTTCAGGAAGCTCTGGAAAGAATGAAAAAGAATTCAGGTTAGTTTTTCAGGGATAGCTGTATTCTGACTGGAATGGCTTTTGTCTATACAGAAGGTCATGGGGTAATCATGGAAGTCCTTCCCCGTTTACTCACTGCATACTCTGATTTATTTCCTGCTTTGAAACCTAAGCATTGGCCATTAGGTCATGCGTTAAACTCCCTATAGGCTAAGCCAAAGTCTATCGGTATTATGTTGAGATTTTTGATGACGAAATAACTCGCTATGGACATGACCCGCTTCGTGAATACTTTTGGCCGTTACCTTCGGCAGAAGTACCGAGAGAAAGTACACAAAGTTTCGGTGAATGCTTCGTTTACCTGCCCAAACCGTGACGGCACCAAAGGTATTGGTGGTTGTACGTTTTGTAATAATGCCTCTTTCAGTCCCGGCAGTACCAAAGCAGGAGAAATTTCTGAGCAGATTCGACAGGCTCAGGAGAGGGTTGGTTCCCGAACGGGTGCCAGGAAGTTTATCGCTTATTTTCAGTCTTACAGTAATACCTATGGCGCTTTGGAAGATCTCAAGCGCTATTATGATGAGGCTCTGGCTCAGCCCGGTGTAATAGGGCTTGCCGTTGGTACCCGGCCTGACTGTGTACCAGATCCGGTGTTAAAACTGTTGTCGGAGTATCAGGAACGGGGTTACGAGGTTTGGCTGGAGCTTGGCCTTCAATCCAGCTTTGATCCTACGCTTGACGTCATTAACCGTGGTCATACCTTTAGCGATTATGAAGATGCGGTGATAAGGGTCAAGCGCTATGGATTAATGCTGTGTACTCACCTGATTGTCGGTCTTCCGGGGGAAGAGCCTGAAGACAGTCTGGTCAGTTTTGACCGTGTTGTTGGTTTAGGTGTGGATGCCATTAAAATTCATCCTCTTCATATCGTGAAAGGCACTCAAATGGCTCGGCAGTGGCGTAAAGGGCTGGTTCGTGAATTATCGATGGAGTCCTATACGGATGTACTGGCAACAATGATTTCACGAGCACCAGAGGGATTATTGTTTCATCGATTGACAGGCTCTGGAGAAAGGCAATATCTACTTTCACCACAATGGACAATGCATAAATGGGATGTGCTTGGCTTGCTCTATAAAAAGTTGGTAACTGTTCAGCACCCCCACATAAATCTGGAATTTTCTGATTTTTATACCATCCTCTTAAGCACCATTTTTCCACAATATTCGCCAGCATGATTCCAGAACTACCCGCAACTATGTCGGCTGAGATTCTCTTGAAAGAGAATGCAGAGCTGCGGATGAGAGTTGCCTGTCTGGAAGAGCGATGTCGAGAATTGGAAGAAAAGGTTGGCAAGAACAGTCAAAACAGCAGCAAGCCGCCATCGTCTGATGGTTATCAAAAACCTTGTAAAAACAGTAATTCTCCAGATCATTCTGACGACCTTTCCGCAGATAAAGGTACCGATCCATCGGATGAAAAACCCAATCCTAAAAGTCTGAGACAGTCTTCTGGTAATAAAGCCGGTGGAAAGAAAGGGCATCAGGGCACTTGTCTTAAACAGGTCGATATCCCTGACTATATTGAGTACCTTCCGGTTAAAGAATGCAATAAATGTCAGGCGTCTCTTCTTGATAGTGAGCCGGTCAAATATATTGAACGACAGGTGTTTGAACCAGGGAGACCGGGTGAATTTGAAGTAACGGCCCATAGAGCTGAAGTAAAAATCTGCACTTGTGGTTGTCGGAATCAGGCTGAATTCCCGGAAGGTGTTACCGCTGCCGCACAATATGGCTCAGCCACACAGGCTATGGCCGTCTATCTTAACCAATACCATTTCCTGCCTTTTAAGCGCGTGTCAGAGTATTTTAATACTCTCTATAAAATGAGTGTAAGTGCAGGCACTGTCGCCAATTTTGTGGCCAGAACCTATGAAAATCTGGCTTCTACTGAAGAGGTTATTCGTGACGCCTTGCGGGAATCGTCTGTTGCCGGAGCCGATGAAACGGGTATGCGGGCCGAGGGCTCTTTGCACTGGCTACACGTTATGCGGGATGAACAATGGACGCTCTACTACTTGTCTGAAAAGCGAGGTCGTGAGGCCATGGACACGATGGGCATACTGCTAACATTTGCAGGCGTTCTGGTTCATGATCATTGGAAATCCTATTTTGCATATGCGGCAACTCACGTACTTTGCAATGCCCATCACCTGAGGGAGCTTTTGGGTGTTGTTGATAGGGACAGCAATCAACTGGCGTTGCGATTGATGAAGCTACTGAGGCTTTCCTGGCATTACTGCAAGGGCTTTAAGACCATAGGTATGCTACAGATGCCAAGTGTTGTCTGTGAACGAATCGAGAAGATTTATGACCGGTTGCTTCAGCGGGCTCTAATGAAAGAAGTCGTCTATATGGAGAAGCAACGAGAGGAGCTTAAGCGCAAGAAAGTCAAGAATACTAAAGCTTACAATCTCTTCAAACGACTCACTGAGTTCAAGGCTGAGACACTGCGCTTCATGTCAGATTTTACCATTCCCTTCGATAACAATGGCAGTGAGCGGGATGTTCGAATGGCCAAGTTAAAGCAGAAAATCTCAGGCTGCTTCAGGAGTGCAGACGGTGGTTCTATGTTTGCACGGATTCGCAGCTATTTGTCGTCTGCCAGAAAACAGGGAATGGACATATATCAATCACTTCATAGAGCTGTTCGGAATTACTGTAATATGCCTTTGCTCAGTGCTGAATAGTTACAAAAGTTGGAAGCTAATTGTGAGATAGGCAATTAAGTCGGTAAATAGTGCATTAAGTCGGTAAATACGAGCAATTAGTTGGTAAATACGAGCATTAAGTTGGTAAACGGCTAAAAAATAATCAACTACACTATCTGATAAGTAATCAACAGGTAGCGTATTTTTATGCCTAAAAAGAATGTAAAGCATTCGCCTTATTCCAGAAGTGAGAAGCAAATAACCCGTTGGCTTGAAGAGCAGAAACGTGGCACAGGGCATGGTTTGGAATATATTCCAGGCTTGTATACCAATGAAATCGAATCTGCCAAGAAGAATAACTTCAAAGAGCGGGTTTCTGGTATTAAAGCGTGTGGGCGTGATATGCAGCTGGCATCTCACACGGAGCATAGAATTCTTCGTTTCTTTGATTTAGCCAAAAATGTTGTCGAAATTAGAGAGCAGTTTCCCCTGAAGCGCTCTGTAACCCTTGGTATTGCGGAAAAACTTAAGATTCAGCATCCCAGCCAGACTGATTATAATACGGAAAAGCCCTTCGCTATTTATATGACCACTGACTTTTTGGTTACTCTTCTCGATAAGAGTAACCAAGAATATCTTGTTGCTGTTTCAGTGAAACCTGTCTCAGAACTTCAAGATAAAAGAGTCTTGGAAAAACAAAAGATTGAGTATGTGTACTGGTCTCTTCGAGGAGTCCGATTTGTCATTATCACTGATCTATCTTTTAAATCTGCAGTTAGTGATAATCTTGAACTCATCCACCAAAGTTACTGTACGATGGAGCAAAATGAAGTTTCTTTGCCTGGAAATGTTAATATTGCTTTAATTGAGGCTCATATCCTGTCTGCCATTAAATCAGAATCAGGAGCGATAACCATTTCTGAGCTTTGTAAAAAAATAAGGCTCTTTTCGGGTTACAGACTGCTCTGCAATGAAAATTGGCCAAAGGCCTTGATATACAATGCCTTCAGGAAACTGCTGGCTAAATATTGCCAAGCCCTGCCACAGGAGGATTCCAGCCTGATTTATGAAATCAGCAGTCTGCAATACGAAAAGAGCCAAAAATAAATAATCGGCATTCTTGCCCACCCGGCGTTGCATTAACGATTTTTTACCGAATGATCGCTGTCAGAAAAATTGATGTTGATATGAATAAAATTTCAATTGGCACACAGACTGATGTTTTGTCTCTGAAGAAGTATTTGGTATCTTGAGATGAATGACTTTGTAGATATTTTTGAGAATCATTTGATTGAATTTAAAATTAATGATAAAGAAGCTGGCGAAGGTTCGGCAGCTGTCTATCGTGTTTTGTGGCGTGATTCAGACAAGCTGATTTGGGTTAATGTTATTAATAACAGCTTTCCTGAGCAGGTTGATGTTGCTTATGTTAAGCAAAAAATAGATAGTGGTGAGTATTGCTTTATCTTAGGGTAGACATTAAGCTCAAAAAAGGTTCGTTTCCGGCGGCAGAACCCACCTTGAACAGCCACAATAAAGCTTCGAAACCATTATCAATGGCTGAACAAGATGAGTACTGCAAATAGTAGATTAGTTGAAAAAAACTGTTGACCTGTTTCGACCGGTCAGAACTCCTAAGTATGGCGGAACAGCTTGGTTTTACTATACGACAGCGAGATATCCGTCCTTTGGATTTTATCCTCTCACTGATCGATGCCCTCGCTGGTGATGGAAACTGCGATACCCAGGCGGATCTACACCGTAAATTTAACGAGTTGACGGGGCTGAATGTCTCTTATCGTTCTTGGGCAAATCAAGCTAAAAAGGACGCGCTGCCTACTCTTATCCTGTGGCTATGGGTGCAGTGTCTGGAAATATTTTCCCGCAAAGTCATGGCGTTTGATGAAGACAGTCCATTTTCAGAGTTTGAGCACATTCTGATTCAGGACGGTTCGTCACAAGCTGTCTATGATGCCCTGAAAGAAGCATTTCCCGGCAGGTTCTCAACGGTCAGTCCTGCTGCCGTCGAGCTTCATACGACAATGGATCTTCTCACCAACAACCTGGTGCGGGTGCAGCTGACTGAAGATACCCGTTCAGAAAGAGACTGTCTGCCACCACTGCCAACATCCATGGCCTATATCCTGATGCTAATGGATGCCGGTTATTTTGAGCTGGAACTCTTTGCCGCTATTGATGACAGGGAGGGTTCTTTTATCTGCAAGGCACCTCAGAGTATCAACCCGACGATACTCAGCGCGGTACGGGAGGATGGCAAGAATCTCAATCGCTACAAAGGACAAAAACTGAAGGATGTACTGTCTGGCTTCCCCAAAGACCAGTGCCTCGACCTGGATGTAGAATGGCCGGGATTCAAAGCCTGGCCATTCCGCTTGGTTGTCCGCTGGAATGACAAAAAACAGAAGTGGGTTTTCGTTGTGACCAACCTGAACCGGGTGGAGTTCACCTTGAGTGATGTGCTCCAGGCCTATCGTCTACGGTGGCAGATAGAGCTGATTTTCAAAGAGATCAAATCCTATTCAGGGTGGCATCGTTTTAACACCAAATCAGCGACACTGGTGTTTAGCCTGATTCTGATGTCCTTTGTGGTTGTGACGTTGAAAAGGTACCTTGCCCATGCTGCACAGGCGAACCTCTGTGAAAGTGGGAGCATTGAGGAAATCTCGACGCACAAGGTGATGAAAAGTGGGACTCACCTGTTTGGTAATGTGATTTCATCGTTGATGAATGCAGGAAAGTCATTGGTCTCATGCATTAAAAAGCTACTGGACTTCTGGGGAAATAATGCGAAACGAGAACACCCTGCACGGGATGGTTGTTCAGGGCGTACAAGATTAGGCTTCTGTGCAGTGGGTGGAGCTTAATGTCTACCTTAAGAGTAGCCTTTTACGACAACATCTTTTGCAAAAGCAATACTTGAAAAAATAGAAATTACGATTAATGCAGCTAACTTTTTCACTTTAATTAAACCCAGTTACAAATCGAATCAAGTTATATCAAGGTATAATTAAAATCATTGATGCAAATCAACAAAACATGTCTTTGGTGTTTACAAAATAAACAAAACGGCAAAACGGTGTCTTGACTTGAATCTTGAACTTCCTCCCAACATCACCGCCCCATCAACCACCCGAGAAAGCAGCATTCCTCTCCCGCAAGCTGCTTTCTATATTCTATAACTCATCAAGCAACCCATTCAAACGCGCTGGTATGTCCATACTGCTGTGCAAAATAGACAGGACGTATAAAACTTCCGATTGCGCACCATCGGAGGATTTTACAAATACATAGTGCTTCTTGTAACGCAAAAAACTGACTCCATTGATGATGCTCTCCGGTAGCACTTTCAGTAAAGCGTGGTTTCTGGCGACGCTGGTTAAATATTGGTGCAGTCCATCAATGTAAAGATCGGCCTGTTTTTCTCCCCAATATTCGTAGGTATAGAGCCAGATTTCTTCCTGCTGAGCAATGGCTACCGGGTGAAAACGGTAGAGTTCACTCACTCATCACCTCCGGAATTGTTCAGTCTCTTTCTGGCTCTTGTCTTAACGTCGTCAGCACTGAGTGATTGAAACTCGTCTTCCGGTGTATTCAACATGGGCTCCAGGTGCCCTTTTAACCATTTGGCCGATTGCTCTTGCTGGCGTTTGTCGTTGCGGATCAAGTCCCTCAGATAGTCGCTGGCGCTTGAGTATTCACCTTGTTTAACCTGCTGGGCAACCCAGTCTCTAAGCTGGTCGGGTAATGAAATATTGAGTGTGGCCATAATTGTCTCCTTTATCATATTATGGCTGAATATTAGCAGATATTGGCAAAGATTGGCATTTTGGCAGGAGAGGGCCTACACGCCACTTTTAACCATCCCCATCAACCGCCCAAAAAACGAAGCATTCCTTACTGTCTCCACCGCCTCATCCGTAGGCGGTTCCTCCATCATCTCCACCAGTTTCTGCCTAAAGGTAGCCACATCATCGGTTTCCTCCAAATAGTTCAGCAGCTGCTCCACCCGCTTTCCATACATCGCCTGGTACTTGGTGCCTAAATATTCAGCGGCATCCACCAGTGACTGCATATCTGCCCGATGGTTGGCTCGCTTTTGGGTAAGGCTGGATATTTCAGAAAACTCCGGGGGTAGCTCTGGCGCTCCTGCCCCCATGGGCGGCAGCGGACTGGCTGCTTTCTTCTTCCAGCCTTCCCCATAGGTTTCCAGAATATATTCCTCGGTGGGCTCAAAACCGAGAGTACTGATCTTGTTATCCCGTTCTGCCCTGGCCATCAGGTCTTCTTCGGGCTCTGTCTTCCGCCATACCCTGGGCGGTGTAGCGTTGGGGAAATTCCATTCGGTGAGCCAAGCCACCACCTGCTGGTTGAAGCTCTCACAAATAAGATCCGCATCGCTCTTGATAACTGCTTCCTGAACCTCTTGATGAACTTCCGCCTAGCTGCGACTGCTGCCATCATCCGTGGTCATGGTCTGGCTGAGAATGACTTTACTGATGGCCTTATCCATACGCTGGCACAGCGCATCATAATCGGCGGTGCCGGATCTGGCCGCTTCGATCAGCTCGATGATGACGTTACTTTTCCAGAAAGATCTGACAGAACCTAATAAGTAGTCCATAGTTTGCTTTTGAGGAGCATTTCCCGTTAGTTCTGACGCAGTGGCTGAGAAATATCCGTTTTCAATTTTTACCCTACTTACCATTCCGTTTGAAGAACGGTTGGTGATAGTGCCGTACAAGAAGATACGGGCTAATTGAAAATTGCTAAATAGCTGGTCTGTACTACCTTGCTGATGCTTCTGTAACACTTGGCGGAAACATGCTAAAAGAACCAATCAAACTTGAAGAACTGATCTGTGAAAGTGAGGAAAGTGATTCCCCTGATGATGTTCTCTATCGGTTTGTCAGCGCATATCGGGCGGGTTATGAGATTGAGGGTAGTGAAGAAGAAGCTATTTGCCTGTTGGTTAATTTCTCTGTTCGACGCGACTTGGTAGAAGCTCCACTGGACAGGGAAGAGGCCATTAAGAATCTTCGGGAGAAGAACTTCCGGTTGATCAGAAGGTATAAGGACTCGCTCAGGGGATATCACACCCATAATGCCAAGTTTACCTTGAGCTTTTTACGCGCCAATGTATTTTTCGAATGGCTCTATTTGATTTCCGAACTGCTCTGCAGTGAAAATTGGATGTGGACCACGCAATGTAAGGCTTGAGGGCAAATTGCCGAGCAAAGCTCTGAGAGCCTTTAATGATAAGTGCTTCAGCCAGGTTCAATCTGGGAACAGTCTGTAATCCAATAAGAGCCTTTCGAATTACCTTACGATGAAACAGATCCTTATGTTCATTCTGGCAGTGTCATACTAAACAAGCGCCATGGATATGCACAGAATGCAGCAAATACAAAAGCAGCCAAGGCGATATTGGCAGAGTTTTATTATCAGGGGGTTCGGACATCCATGGTGGAGGAATTGCAGCGAGGTAGCATTCTTTCCCATTCATATCTTGGTTTTTTAGAAGAAAGCGTTGAGCGTAGCTGCAAATCTTCGGATCAGTATGATGAAAAAGCCCAATGCATTGAAGCGTTATTAGAGGCTGTAAATGAGCTGCCGGAGGAAGTTATACCAGAAGTAGCGACAGACCCACAGGTGTTTGCCTATACCAGTGATGGAGAACCTGAGCTGCTCCTTTCTCCTGTTGTTAATACCGGCTTGCAGAATGAGATCAATCTAAGATTGGCTGATTATGATTGGTGGCTTGTAGCGGCGATACACACTGGAACAGGGAACGATATTCACACCTATGGCAGCCTGCTTTCTGATTCTGGTGGTTATTTACGGGTGCTCCGTTCTGTAACTCCTGTTGAAAAGAAGGGTGAGTTTCGATTGTTAATTGACCAGCTCAGTTTGGCTGGGCATTTGTATGATTTTACCTGGCAGAGTCCAAGGATTTTATCCATTGGTCAAAGCTACGGTGATAATGAAACCGGGCAGGTACGGCGGTGGAGCCGGTTTGAGCAGCAAAAGGCTGTGAAGGTGGAGAGTCGTAGAATCGTGCGAGCCCTGTTCAGCCACTACAGAAAGTTGAATTTTTATTTTGGACTGGGTAAGAGGTTACCAATATGGTGTCGCAACTTGCTGGAACAACGCTCAGCTCAGCTTTACCTGATTGATGGTGACACTAAAACGTCCACACAACAAAAGGTGATTATTGAAGATATAAAGCCGCTGTTATTTGATCACTTAACCATTCTGGCAAACGAAAACGATCTAACTTTTGTGGAATATCATCAGAAGGCTGTTGAAGATGCAATCAGAGACTATCTCCAGTCATCATAGTGTTTATCTTTGCATCAAAGATATGAGAGTGAATCGGGCCAATGCGATGCCCTCGCCTTATATTGCTGGCTTTCCCTCCATGTATGGTGTGGTGGGGATGGCAAAACATCTGGTTGATAGAGTCCTCAAAGGATCGGGGATGGCTTTTGAGGCTGTGGCCGTAAGCATCAACCAATTCATGATGTCAGAGAGTCAGCATAAATATTCTGCCCAAACATTAAGGGATATAAAAAACAGACAGGGTTTGCGTGTTATCACAGCCCGGGATTGCTGGTTCAGGGCTTCAGTATTTATCCGTGTAAATATTGGAGACAGAGGATTGCCAGTGGTAAGAGAGTGGCTGGATGCGCATCGTCATCTTGATGGCCTTTACCGGTTACGGTTTTGTGGAGGGCATATTATCTATGAGTCTGGCTCTCCTGAACTGCATCTTTTATCAAAAACTGAACTCCCCTTGGTCTGCAGGCATGTTGACGGTTTCCTGGTTGCTGATCGCATTGATTTATGCAGAGTATCCAGACAGCCCGATGAAGATGCTCTGGATACCATGCTACGCCTGATTCAAGAAAGTAAAAAGATGGGGCAAGGTTGGTTGGTCCCGCTGGCTGTTGGTTTTATGCCGTTTGGAGATCGGAAGTACCGGGCAAATACACGACAAAAGCTATTACATGGGTTTTGTGAGCCCGTAACGGGATTAGGCCGCTTGTTTAATGTTCGCTCATCGGCTTCAAACCTTGGTAAAAGTGACCATTTTTTCTGGAAACCGAATGTTAACCGTGAATTTCTGGTGACAGGGTCTATATAAAGGAGGATGTAACAATATCAGAGGAAGGTATGGCTGATCCTAACCAGTTGAGTTTTAACCGCTCCCTGGAAATCGGGTTTGGAACGATGAGCAATAAAAGCTCGTTATCAGGAAAGGAGTTTTCCCTCCATGTCCAGAAACGGATGGTCAAGGGGTCGTCCGGAGATTTTGCAACGCTCCGAGGGACTAATGACCAGAATATGGATACCCCAAATGTTCACCAAGCCGAGTTTGTTCACAATGAGCCAGGGGATACCTTGGTTGTGGAGTTTGAGGGGTACATCGTAAACAATGCGTTTCATCCTAAAACACCGGAAATTTTGGCAAAGGAAGATGTCATTCGATTCATGGAGTTATACCGGGATAAAGGTGGCCTGAGGTACCAGGCAGAGTCGATTTTCCAAAATATTCTGAACTTTCGCTGGTTGCGTCGTAATAATCAGATATGGCTCTTTTCGTATTGCAGACTGCTGATTTCATAAATCAGGCTGGAATCCTCCTGTGGCAGGGCTTGGCAATATTTAGCCAGCAGTTTCCTGAAGGCATTGTATATCAAGGCCTTTGGCCAATTTTCATTGCAGAGCAGTCTGTAACCCGAAAAGAGCCTCAGATATTTCAGCGTAGCAGGAGAGTGATGTTTAAAACTCAGGATTTTGAGTGTCATTTTAAATTACCAGACAGCATTGAGCTGCCAGAGTTCAGTGAGATTGAGACTGATGAGCCTGATTCCATAGAACGATGTATCGATTTTATTGAGAGTCGGATGCATCAAACGAATGTTGCCCGCTGGTTTAAAGTGAGGGTTGAGATGCTGGTTGGCTGCGGCCTGAATCTCTTTCCTGCCCAGGAAATGAAGATTGAGAAAAAGGGTAATGATTCTACTGACTCAAAGCAGAAGAACCGACAGGGCCGAACATTTTTGAAAGGCATTAATGAATACACTGGGCGTAGAGATACCCCGTTGATCGATGAACGACATATTCTGTATGCACTTTATACCAGTGATACCTCGTACGCTGAGGGTGAAAACTTGCCGCCGATTAACGCCAACCCTTCCGGTTTTGTTGAGTCTGAGGGGACCCATCACCGTGATTACCAGGGGAGAAATTGTCTTTATAACTATCAAGAGGCGCTTGATCAGTTGATCAAAGAGCTTGAGATAGTGAAGTCTCCTGAGTCTATTCCAGCTCACTGCCATTATCTTGTAACCAACTATATTAAAGGTGGTGTTTTTGGTGAGAAGAGTGAGTGATTAAAGAGGTGGGATGGTTGATGAAAAAGAGCTACTATTTTGAGCTTTTCCAGCCTGAATCACTGGATGAGCTGGAAACGTTTCATCAAGATACCTTCAGGCTTATTCATAATCATTCTGAGCCCTATAATGATCCAATTAGTAATGCGCGTTATCGTTCCTGGGTTGGGCTTTCGTACCCCAAGTTTGGCCGGATTGATCAATATTACCCTCAAGAATTTTGTTCTGATCATTCGTTGATTCTTTATGTTGCCATTAAACATCCAAGCTTGTTTGTTGGTGATGTTGTGCATTGTGTTTCTACAAAGTATGAATGTCTAGAGATGCTCTTAAAATCGGAAGAAGTAAAGGAGATGGTTGAGAATGGGGTTGCTATCGGTACTATTAGTGAAGTACCCACTGACTGCCAAAAAACCCGGAACAACAGAGATCGACGACCTGAGAGAAGGTCAAAGCGATACATTATGAAGAAGAACAAGAGGAGGCAGGGAAAATTCAATCTGGGCAAGGAGTCAGTTCAATATAGTCCGACACCAATTATGGAACCACTGCCCCGTTTTGCAAACCTCAGTAATAGTAATAAGGATCAGAGACCCATTCATATTAATCAAATAGTAACAGACTCCAGTCAAGGTGGCTGGTACAGCGTGTATGGTCTTTCCAAGCATGGTTCAACCGTGCCCAAAATTCCTGTAGATATTACCATTTTTTCGGGTGATAAAAAGGTTAGGGGATAACCTGTTGATACTCTGAAGCTTATCGTTTTTCAATTCATCAAGAAAAATTATTTGTATTTTCTCGATGGCTCTTTTCGGGTTACAGACTGCTCTGCAATGAAAATTGGCCAAAGGCCTTGATATACAATGCCTTCAGGAAACTGCTGGCTAAATATTGCCAAGCCCTGCCACAGGAGGATTCCAGCCTGATTTATGAAATCAGCAGTCTGCAATACGAAAAGAGCCTTCTCGATAAAGGTACAATTGCTACTAGAATCAAGGAGCAGGAGAGTTTTCTCTCTTGTGAACCGCCAAGTAGGCGGCTGAGAAGGGCAAAGATTTTGCATGCGAAATTATTTGTCGGTGAACCGCCAAGTAGGCGGCTGAGAAGGTTCGTGGATATGTAAGAAGTTTGTGTGTTTCGTGAACCGTCAACGCCAAGTAGGACCGCCAAGTAGGCGGCATAATACCCAGTCCCAATCTGTTTCTATAAAACAATCAGCCTCCCAATGTGTCGCGTATGCTGTATGGGAGGCTTTATCTCGCTGGTTGATAGTCTTCAAGAGCTGTAAACTGCTCCAAAAATACTCCTGATTACCACCGACCCTACGTCGTGAGCCAGCTGCTATAATAAACGTCGATAGTCATGTGTTTTGGAGGTAAAACTGATGTGTAAAAACACCATTCAGTTCCAAAAAGGCCTTGGCATTATGCAATTTCTGGCTAATTACGGCAGTGAAGAGCAGTGTGAGAACGCGCTGTCCTCTTGGCGCTGGCCAGATGGCTTCCAATGCCCGAAGTGTGGCTCCCGCAGTTTCTGCAAGCTTCACCGGAAAGCTGAATTCCAGTGCAATTGCTGCCGTTGCCAAACCTCGCTTACCAGTAACACTATCTTTGACTCAACAAAGCTGCCTCTAGCTACCTGGTTTCTGGGTATCTATCTCGTCACCCAGAATAAAGCGGGGATTTCTTGCCTGACGCTTCATCGACAACTTGGCATTTCCTACAATGCCGCATTGCGCATGAAACACAAACTCATGCAGGTCATGATGGAAAGAGATAACAGCTGGCAGTTGAGTGGTTTTGTTCAGATTGATGACGCCTATTGGGGCGGAGAGCGCCACGGAGGCCGCCGGGGCAGAGGCTCAGAGAACAAAGCCCCCTTCGTGGCCGCAGTTCAGACAGATGCTGATAACCACCCTATCTACATGAAGTTCAATGCCGTTGATAACTTCCGGCGAAAAACCATTCAGGAGTGGGCAGAACATGCCCTGAAAAAGGGTGTCCGGGCCGTCAGCGATGGCTTGTCCTGTTTCCGGGGTATTGAAGATGCCGGATGCCAGCACACAGCCATCATTACCGGTGGTGGGCATGCATCCATGGAGAATGAGTTGTTCACCTGGGTAAATACCATGCTGGGAAACGTGAAAACAGCGATTACCGGTACTTACCATAAGCTCGACCCCAAGCATCTGGGCCGTTATCTATCAGAGTTCAACTATCGGTTTAACCGGCGTTTTGATATGCCTTCAATGATCTCAAGGCTAGGTCGGGCTGCAGTCAATACAGCACCGATGCCGGATCGACTTCTCAAACTGCCAGACGTCCAGTGGAAACCGGGTTAGCCATCAACCGATAATTGAAAGTCAGTTGACGTATTAATATCATTATTTCGAATGATGATGTGGGTCTTTGCTTGTTCGGAGCGGTTATGAAACCGAATTTAGTTGATAATCTGGAGAACAAGCCGTCATGATGCCTGCTCCACCGGTAATACTGGAGAGGTTCTATTATTTCTTTACCGGGTTATAGACATAAAGAATGAAAAGCTGCACGTATATTCTTAAATTATCTTTCCCTGTGTCATGACGTACGATCAGTGGTAATCAGGAAAATACTTGGCTACTCTATTGGCTCTAAATTGGACGATATTTCCAAAGAAATTCAGATTATTGACCAACAACTTCATAAATTGGAAGAAGATAGGCAGGTGTTGCTTGCAAGGCGGCAGCGGCTTATTGCTAATTTAGATAGTTCTCGTCCAAAAACACAACCAATTGAAAACTGTAGATTTTATCCTGAAAAATTAAGTGGAGCCCTACTGCTATCTGGCGACTAAACTTCCCAAGAGCAAGAAACATAAGGGATTGCCAAAAACAGAGGACTCCAAATGCGCAAAAAACGCAACCCGCAGTGTAGTATGGAACTCCATTACGTACCTCATGAAATCTGCTCCCAGCTTTCCGGTATCTCGCAATGGCTTGACGCCCATCCACAGTTCAATGACTGGATTTATGAGGACTTAAGTTCTGGTGATAAACAGAACACTGGGCGGAACGGACTATCAGCAGAATCCGTTCTTCGTGCGGCACTCCTGAAACAGTATTTGAATTGTGATTATGACTACTTGTCGTTTGTTTTGATGGACTCCATGCTCTTTCGAGACTTTTGTCGCCTCGAACCAAACCAGCGCCCCAGTCGCTCCAGTTTGCATGGGCTCATCAGCCTTCTTACTGCATCTACATGGGAACGGATTAATAACTGTCAGCTAATGACCGCTAAAGATCAGGGTATTGAAAAAGGGCGCACTGTGGCTATTGACAGCACAGTCACCGAATCGGATATCAAACCTCCTTGCGACAGTGATCTTTTAGCCAGTTCCGTTAAAGAAATTTGTCGGCTGCTGGAACGGGGACAAACACTGACAGCGACACCGCTTTATGAATATACCCATCACAACCGAGCCGTAAAAGATGCGGCCAGAAAATGCATCTACGCTGGCAAAGAAGAGCGGCATCAGCATTATAAAAAACTGCTGCAGTTGACCCGAAAATCCCGGAAGGTACTTATCGAAGCTACTGTCACGCTAGCAAACGCCCGTCAGCAGGGGCAGTGTCTCCTGGCTGATGATGCCGACAAGTGGCAGGCCGATGTGGATCACCTGTTACCCCTGGTGGATGCAATAGTCTCCCAGACAGAGCGCAGGGTCTTTAAGGGTGAAAAGGTGCCAGCCCAGGAAAAAGTGGTTAGCCTGTATGAACCCCATACGGATATCATCGTAAAAGACAGGCGGCAAGTACAGTATGGCCATAAACTGAACCTGGTTCAGGGAAAAAGTCGATTGATCCTGGACCTGGTTATTGAGGAAGGTAACCCAGCGGATTCGGACCAATTCATTCCGATGATGGAAAGACAAAAAGAAATTTATGGTCGTGTACCTCGCCAGACAAGCGGTGACGGCGGATACGCGTGTCGCGCTAATTTGGAAAAAGCCAAGGCCATGGGAATCAGCGATGTAGCTTTTAATAAGAAGCGCGGACTTGAAGTCGAAGAGATGACTAAAAGTCAGTATGTGTATAAAACGCTCTTTCGCTTCCGGGCAGGTATTGAAGCGGGAATTTCGTGGCTAAAGAGATGTTTTGGGCTATCACGTTGCCACTGCAAGGGTTCTGAGCGTTTTGATTCTCATTGCTGGTTATCGGTGGTCTGTTACAACCTGGTGATTCTGGCCAGACACCCGGCACCATCCTGATAGCCACCTCCACGCTACATGAAAGTACCTTTCCAGCATGGTGGGAGGATGTTTTCTGCCTGCTTTTCGCGTTTTTCTCCAATATCCGTCCCAGATTAGAGAAAAAAAGGGAAGAGTTTTTGCGGCTCTCTGGAATTTCAGGAAATATCAAAACGCACGTACAATCTAATTATGATTGCCTGATGCGTTTTTGGACGAGAACTAGATAAAGAACGACCCACTGCAGTAGTACTGAGTCCAGGAGGGAAGATACAGATCTACCGGTCTCTCTTTAAAGGACGAGACGATGTGATTGCTGTACGTTGGCAAAGCAATAACTCAGGCAGGTCTGGTTACTCTCCTGCCTGCCACAATGAATGGCGACCGGGTATTTGCCAGAAGCCCGGGGTTAAATGTACTGACTGTCCCCATCAGAATTTTGAGCAATATACGGATCAAGCCGTCCACAGCCATTTGACAGGGAAGCGCACACTCGGCATTTATCCTCTCAATCAGAATGATACTTGTTGGTTTCTGGCGGCTGACTTTGACAAGAAAAGCTGGCGGGATGAGGTAGCTGCATTTGTCCAGGCCTGTCAGGCTAATGACGTATCCTGTCATCGGGAAGTATCGCGTTCTGGCAATGGTGCGCATGTCTGGATATTTTTTTCTTGGTACGCCCGGCATGGGCATGAACTGATGGGGTGAAAGTCCCCTGTGGGAGAACCTACATCTGACTGGCGGTAAAGACGCCTGCTGATGACAACCACTAGCTTAAGGCAAGTGCAGTCCCGCGAGGGGCTGTGCGGAGGCAGTCTGAGTGCAAAGGTGCGAGCCGACGTACAGAAATCGCATATAAGGCTGAGTCTCTGGGCGAGTGAGCCAAGGATCACAAAGCCCTATGGTTCGTGAGACACGGTAAATGCGGCGGTTGTGGACTGAAAGTTCATGTCCTTATCCGGGGAGATCTGTTCAACATGCGATTGGTAATTCCCAGTTCTCAGCCACTGGTTACAACAGGCTCGGCGAACAGGTCTCATCATCCTGTTCGAGCAAACCCGATGGCAACCAATAGCGCCAGCAGAGGTAACTCCGCGTGGTGATTGGACAGAAGTCAGCAGAGGCCATAGTAGCTGTACGACAGAAGCCATTAACGGATGGGAAGTCGTTAGCGAAGGGCCGAACATCGACGACAAAGAGGAGACTGATTCCCTCAAGGCGATGCAGCCGTCCGGCGACTCACCGTACTTGGCGACAGAATCTTTAACCAGCTTTGAACCATGATCTACTAAATTGCGTACTTGAACCGGCTAATCTGGCAAGTGCATGGAAACAGGTCAAAAGCAACAAGGGTGCTCCGGGTATTGATGGAGTCACTATTGAAGCTTATCCAGACTTTGCCAAACAGCATTGGCCTTCAGTGCGTCAAGCCTTATTGGACGGAACCTACCAGCCATCACCCGTGCGCCGACATGTTATAGAAAAGCCGGACGGCGGTGAGCGTTTGCTGGGAATCCCTACCGTGATGGATAGGGTCATACAGCAGGCCATTGTGCAGGTGCTGACCCCTGTCTTTGATCCGGGTTTCTCTCCAAACAGCTTCGGCTACCGACCGGGACGGTCAGCACACGACGGAGTCCGTCAGGTTAAGCAGTTGATCAACCGGGGGCTGCATTACGCTGTTGACGTTGATCTGAGTAAATTCTTTGATACGGTTAATCACGACGTTTTGATGTCGAGGGTCTCCCGTAAGGTCCGCGACAAACGCCTTCTGAAACTGATTGGTAGCTACCTGCGCTCCGGTGTCATGATTGAGGGCAATGTCTACCCGACCAGGGTTGGCATGCCACAGGGTGGGCCTTTATCACCCTTGCTGTCTAATGTGGTCCTCGACGAACTCGACAAGGAGCTTGAATATCGGGGTCATTGCTTTGCAAGATACTGTGATGATTTTGTGATTCTCGTCAAAAGTCAGCGTGCAGGGGATCGGGTGATGCACAGCATTACCCAATTCATTGAACGCAAATTGAAACTGAAGATTAACTCCCGGAAAAGTAAAGTTGTGAAAGCAACAGAAAGCGAATTCCTGAGTTTCACCTTCACAGGGAAGAAAGTTCGCTGGGCCCAGAAGTGTCTGGACCGATTCAAATACCGGATACTCAAGTTGACCAGTCGTCGCTGGGGTGTCTCAATGCAACATCGGTTACGCAAATTGGCACAATATATCCGGGGTTGGATGGGGTATTTCCGGTTATCGGAATATCACCGACCAATTCCCCTGCTGGATCAATGGATACGTCGGCGAATCCGTTGCTGCTTTCTGAAGCAATGGCGCAAGCCGAAAACCCGTTTTAAGAATCTGGTCAGGTTAGGCGTTGATAAAATTAACGCCGCCAAGATCGCAGCCAGCAGCAAAGGGTATTACCGTCTGAGTAAAACCTATGCGGTACAACAGGCACTGAATAACAGTTACCTCGCGAAAATTGGGCTTGTTTCATTGAAAGACTTATGGATCAGGTTTCACCATCATCGTTGAACCGCCCGGTGCGGACCCGCATGCCGGGTGCTGTGGGGAGGGCTGGAGAAAGACCGGCCCTTACCCGATTCCCATACCAGCAGTGGATGCGCGGCAGATGGGAAGCTTTCTGCTGGATCAGGCAATGGAAACCTGCCCTGAGTTAAGCTTCGACTCATATGACAGACTTTTCCCAAATCAGGATACTTTGCCAAAAGGTGGTTTTGGTAATCTTATAGCGCTTCCTCTTCAGCACCAGCCTCGTCAGCAAGGTGGCAGTGTATTTGTTGATGCAGAATATTTGCCTTACCCGGATCAGTGGCAATACCTCAGCCAGGTTATAAAAGTGTCACCGGAGAAGGTTGCAGAGTTGGTGGGCAAATACAGGGCTCAATTCCGGCATCAATCCATACCTGAAATCGAACTGGCACCATGGGAAACAGGGCTTCCACAAGCTACCAGTAAAATTGAAGGCTGTCCGGAAACGGTTAATGTGGTTCTGGCTAATCAGCTCTATATCTCCGCAGATGCACTCCCTGCGAAATTATTAACACGGATAAAAAAACTGGCTTCATTTCCGAACCCGGTCTTTTTCAAGACGCAGGCGATGCGGTTTTCAACCCAGGGGATACCCAGAATTATCACCTGTGCCCGAATGGAGGGTGGGTATTTGCATCTGCCCCGTGGATGTCTGGAAGCCCTGTCTGACTTACTTGAAAGCCAAGGTTGCAAATTGGATATAGAAGATAAAAGGATTTCGGGTGCTGAGCTTAAAGGTGTGGAGTTCCAGGGGCAGCTAAAAAAAGAGCAGCAAAAAGCGGTCAAGGCAATGATGAAGCAGGATGTTGGGGTTCTGCATGCGCCCACAGCTTTTGGGAAAACGGTGACAGCTCTTGCTCTTGTGGCAGAACGTAAAGTGAATACCCTGGTATTGGTGCACAGCCGCCAGCTGATAGATCAATGGAAAGAGAGAGCAGAAACGTTTTTGAATCTTGAAAATGTTGGCGTTATTTCTGGCGGGCGGAAGAAGCCTACCGGTTTGTTGGATGTAGCCACCTATCAAAGCCTGATCAGTAAAGGCGACAACCAGGTTAACCCGCTCATATTCGACTATGGACATGTAATTATTGATGAGTGTCACCATCTTTCTGCACCAAGATATGAATTACTTCTGAATGAAGTAAGGTGCCGCTATGTGCTTGGAATTACCGCAACACCTCATCGACAAGATGGACATCAACCCATTATCCATATGCAGGCTGGCCCTGTACGTCATAAGGCACAGGAGAAGCAAAGTGAGTATTTGCGAAAAGTAATCTTTAGGGATACGGGACTGCTGCCACTTCCTGAGTGGGTAGAGAACAAGCCCCATATCAGCGCAGTCTACCAGTGGCTTGCCAGTAATGAAGAACGAAATCAGCAAATTGTACGTGATGTGCTGATGGTGGCAAAAGATGGCCGACATCCTGTCATTCTGACGGAAAGAAAAGAGCATGCGATGCTTCTTAGGGTAAACATTAAGCTCAAAAAAGGTTCGTTTCCGGCGGCAGAACCCACCTTGAACAGCCACAATAAAGCTTCGAAACCATTATCAATGGCTGAACAAGATGAGTACTGCAAATAGTAGATTAGTTGAAAAAAACTGTTGACCTGTTTCGACCGGTCAGAACTCCTAAGTATGGCGGAACAGCTTGGTTTTACTATACGACAGCGAGATATCCGTCCTTTGGATTTTATCCTCTCACTGATCGATGCCCTCGC